>JBBRNS010000197.1:0-7088 GCA_038230175.1 Burkholderiales bacterium | reverse complement strand
CGTTGGGTCTGCGTATGGCGTTGCGCCCGAGGGCACCCACGGGCAGCTGAGCCAGGTGTGCCAGGGGCTTAAGTAATGGTGCGTCAGTCCTTGGGGCTGGGTTTGGCGGTGCGTTTACCGCGTTGCCAAACGTGCTCCATCAGTGGCTTGACGCTGGTGCCGTGTAGGAAGATAGACAGGGTCACCACAATCAGCGTGAGTTGGATGAACTGAAGTGCCAGCGGCTCGGGCAGGCCGTGCTGGATGGCGTACATCAGGTAATACAGCGAGCCGATGCCGCGTACGCCAAACCAGCTGGTCATCGCGCGCATGGGCCATGCGGTGCGTGTGCCCAACAGGCCAATCAGCACACTCACCGGGCGCACCACCACAAACACAAACAATGCAAGGGCAACCGCCGCCCAGCTCCACGAGTCGCGAAACAACGTGCCGCCTACCAGCAGCACCAGCAGCAACTCGGAGAGGCGTTCTAGGTGTTCCTTAAATATCAGCGAGCCTTCGCTGACCATGGCCAGTTCCACGGGGGCGGCGTTTCGATCGGCGTCGTGCACGATGGTGCTGCGCTGGGCCAGTCTTTGCTCCGTTTGCCGCAGGGCCACGGCGGCAAAAAACACCGCCAAAAAGCCCCAAGCGTTGAGCATGACGGTGGCGCCATACACCGCACCAACCAGGCCCAGGCCCAAAAAGTCATCTAGCAGGGTGTATTGGTGGGGCGCACGGCGCAGCATCCAGCCCAACCGTGCCAGGGCCGCGCCGGCCACGCAGCCAATCACAATGCTGGCCGCCGTGGCCCACAACACATCCACCAGCACCCAGCGCCAGCCAAAGTCACCCAACTCGTGCAACCCCAACATGCCTAAGCCCAGCATGACAAACGGGAAGGCACTGCCGTCGTTCATGCCGGCCTCGCAGGTCAGAGTAAAACGCAGCTGGTCGCGGTCGCCGGGGTGGCGCACCTGCACGTCGGTGGCCAGAACCGGGTCGGTTGGC
This sequence comes from Burkholderiales bacterium, assembly GCA_038230175.1. Classification (GTDB taxonomy): domain Bacteria; phylum Pseudomonadota; class Gammaproteobacteria; order Burkholderiales; family Burkholderiaceae_C; genus Allorhodoferax. The sequence goes on along the minus strand of JBBRNS010000197.1, from coordinate 6,098 downwards.
GCCAATATGGCCCCCAGCAAAATACCTGCGCCCCAGGGTAGGTTAAAGACAAACACCACCATCGCCGCAATCAGCCCCACCGTGATCGCCATAGACACGGTGGCCAGCAAAATAGGCGTGCGCCACTGGGCCAAGCGAAACGGCACCGGCATCTTCACGCCGGCTGAAAATAAAGAAATGAGCACCACCACCTCGGTCAGCACTTCAAGCAGGGCGGATTGTTTCAGGGGGTTAAAGTGGAACCACTGCAGCCCGCTGGGGCCCACCAAAAGCCCCACCATCAGGTAGACGATGGCTGCAGTAATGGGCAAGCGTTTGAGGACGGTTGCCGTCAGGCCCATCACCAGCAACAAGCCGCCCACCAGCAGGAACCACTGTGCGTTGGTCATCAATAGGGTCCAGAAGAAAAAATGCGTTGTGTGAATACAGACCCGTGGCGGGTTGGGCCTGCATCATAGGGGAGTGCGGGCCGTTTTGCGCCGCCGTTGCACTCTTTTACCGAATACCGCTGTGGATCAATTGGCCCAGCTCCCGGTCGATCTGCGCGACGTCGCCGGTATTGAGTTCAAGCAGTCGGCGCAGCCGGGTCAGGTTGGAGATGTCAATCTCCTGGCACTGAAAGCCCACATACTGGCCGTCCAAATGGGCGATGGTGCCGTCCATGGTGATGGTGTCGCCGTCAGTCGTTAGGCTCAAGACCAGTCGGCAGCGCTCTTGCAGGCGAAAACCTTCGGGCGCAGGGGTGGAAAACAGCGCACCCTTGAGGGCGATGTCCAGCAACTGCACGGTAATGATGCGGCCCTGCAGCAGAAGCCGTGCATTGGCGTGAAATGGCACGCGCGAAAATTTTCGTTGTTCGACAACGTCAATCGGATGAATGGTGTGCATAACCCCTCCTGCACAAAAAACACACCATCATCTCCCGATTTGATGAGCGGTGCAAGCTGACAACCCGTTGGTCAAAGCGGCTATTTGGCGTAGTACTGCGCCACAGCCGGCGTTTGCGCAATGCGTTTTTGGTGCGCATTGAGCAGTGGAGCAATGGATTCGACCAGATCGGTGGGGATGTGGTCAAGGTTGCCGGAATTGAAGCCCCGCACAAACACAAACACCTTCAGGTCGGCAATGGTCAGGCGAGCGTCGGCAAAGTAGTTGCCGCCATGGGCTTGCAACTGGGTTTGCAACCAGCGCAGGTACAGGGGCAGGGGGCCAGTGATAAAGGCGGTGCGGGCGTCTTTGAGCGCATCGCCCGCCAGGCCAAAGGTGGTGCCGAGCTTGGTATTGGCGTCTTCTACCGCGTCTAGCACCTCGTCGCACAGCAAGGCCTGGAACGCATCGGTGGGGTACAGGCCAGCGAGTTTGCCGGCGTAGCGGGTAATGGCATCGCTTTGCGTCACCACGACACCGTCAACTTCGAGCACCGGCACTTGCCCTAGCGGCAAGGACTTGCGAAGCTCTGCAAAAGTGCTGCCAGGAAAACGGTTGTCTTCAAAAGGGACGCCGCCTATGTGCAGCGCCAGCCGCGCGGGCTCGCCACGGCCACCGTGGAAATCGAAGTAGGTGAGTTTGAGTTGGGGCATGGTGGTGACTTTCAATGGGTGGGCATCAGGGGCATACCGCGTGGGGCAAATTCTATGCGCTTACATCGTGGGGTAGTCGGTGTAACCCTCAGCGCCCGGTGTGTAAAACGTGGCGGGGTTGGGTGTATTGAGCGCCGCGCCGGCCTTGATGCGTTCTGGCAGGTCGGGGTTGGCCAAAAAGGCGGTGCCAAAGGCCACGGCGTCCAACTTGCCCTCGGTCACGGCCTGCTCCGCTTCGGCCGGGGTGTAGCCCATGTTGCCAATCAGCACGCCTTTGTACTTGTCGCGGGCCACGGTCAGCACATCGCCTTTTTGCTTTTGAAAAAAGTCCGAACGCATCACATGCAGGTAGGCCAGCTTGAATGCGTTGAGTTTGTCGGCCAAAAAGCCAATCAAGGCGATGGGGTCGCTGTCGATCATGCTGTTGTAGCTGTTCAAGGGCGACAGGCGCAGGCCCACGCGGTCCGCGCCAATGGCGGCCGTCACGGCGGTGAGCACCTCAAACAAAAAGCGGGTGCGGCCCTCTAAAGATCCGCCATAGCCATCGGTGCGGGTATTGGCACCATCGCGCAAAAACTGGTCGATCAAATAGCCGTTAGCACCGTGCACTTCCACGCCGTCAAATCCGGCTGCAATGGCGTTTTTGGCGCCCTGTGCATAGGCCGCAACCATGGCCGGGATCTCGCTCTCCAAAAGCGCCCGGGGCGTAGCCTGTGGCACTTTGCCTTGGGGTGTTTGCACCTCGCCCTCAATGGCCGTGTTGGTGGACGAAACCGATTCAGCGCCACCATTCATGGCAGGGTGGGCGGCGCGGCCTGCGTGCCAGATCTGCATGAAGATACGCCCGCCCTTGGCGTGTACGGCACGGGTTGTTTTTTTCCAGCCCTCGATTTGCTCGGCTGAGTAAATGCCAGGCTCGGCCATGAACGCCGAGGTATTGGGGGCCACCATGGTGCACTCGGTAATTAACAGGCCGCCGCTGGCGCGCTGGGCGTAGTACTCGGCCATCAAATCGTTGGGCATGTGCTCGGTGCCTGCGCGGGTACGCGTCAGCGGAGCCAGCACAATGCGGTTGGGGATAGACAGGGCGCCGACTTGCAGAGAATCAAAAAGCATGGGAATGGTTCCGGTAGGTGACGGACGGAAGCGTCCGAAAAAGAAGCGAACCGTATCACCTTGCCAATAGTTGGGTCGCGCTGGGGTTACTAAAAACTGCGCTAGGCTATTAAAAATCAGTCCGGCGCGCGTGGCCCGGTGTACAGCAAGTCGTGGGCCTGGTCTGCGGGCAAAAACTCGCGCGAAAACTTCAGCATCGTGCCATCGCGCAGCAGTGCCACCATGAGCGCATCCCAGCGTTTGGCTTGTTGGGGCGTGAATGATTTGCGTGACAAAATGATGCTCCCCACCGAAAACTCGTCTTTCGGCGCCCAGTCGTACATCGCAATGTCTTGGTTGATCTTGGCCACACCCAGGTATTGCCGAAACACGATGGGCTGGCTTAGCACCGCATCCACCACACCCCGGTCAATCATGCGCGTCAGGTCGGCCACGTCGGTTGCCAGCACCACCCGGTCTTGTTGGGTGAGGCGTTCTACCATCGCGTCGTAGGCGGCTTCATGCTTGAAGCCCCGCACCACGCCCAAGCGTAGTTTGCTGGCCTCAAATGTCGCCTGGTTTAGCGCTGAGGGTGTGCTTTGGCGACGCACCAACAACAGGTTGCGGGCCTTCATGTAGGGCAGTAAAAAGCCGTAGGCTTTGCGCTCTGGCGTGGGGATGGCGGCAGTGGCCATGTCCAAGGTGCCGGTTTGCAGCTCGGTCCAAATGCGCGCGCGCGGCATCAGCACCCGTACAAATGTGCAACCGGTGCGCTGCTCCAGCGTGTCGAGCAGTCGGGCGTCGATGCCGTCTGCCGTGGAGCTGCGGTACAGCAAACCATATTCAAACAAGGCGACGCGCAAGGGCTTTGAACAATAGACACCGCTGTCGGCCGCACTGGCCATTGGCAGTACCCCTAGGGCAAGCAGCGCAAGTACGGCAAGGCGGGGAAAGTGGCTTTTCATGGCGCTTTTATACACTGGTTATTGCCCGCGCTGCCCTGGCGGTTTCCGTGGGAAATGTGCTCCTAGCCCTCGTCAAACCTGCCTAAGTAGCTATAAAACGAATAGCACTATGCGTAAAAAAGGGCCACGCCTCTAACACAGTGCAATGCGCCCAAAACCACCAGCCGGCAGCCTGCTTAAAAATAAGGCAGGGGCCGCTAACCCACGGCTGGCGCGGCTTTTGCGGCTTGTAAACACCCTTATCCACAGCGAAGCCCACAGTCTGCAGGGGCAAGTATTTTTTTATGCCCCCGCTTTTCGGATGACCAGTGCAATGCCCCCCAAAATGGCCAAAGACGACGCCAGCAGCGCCCAGGTATAGGCCTCGCCCAGTAGCATCACGCCACCGACTGCGGCCAACACGGGCACGCAAAGCTGGACTGTGGCCGCAGTGGTTGCGGTCAAGGCGGGTAGGGCGCGCTACCAAATGGCATAGCCCGGGCCCGAAGCCACCCCCGCCCCCTGCCTGCTTGCGGCGAAAGCCAGCATGCCCAAAGCGGTGAGCAAAGCATTGCCTGCCAACATCAGCGCCTGTTCCTTCCTGCAAATTGGGGGGTGCGCACCCGCAGCGCGGTGCTGATTCAACCATTGAACCCAGCAGCTTGCCGCGATGCCATGTAAGTTTGTACTGCGCGGCGCGACCAAAGAACATGAGTAATAACGCAGGCACCCCCATGAACCGATTTATTCCCCATGCCGTATTGGCGTGCCTCTTGGCAGTGCCCGCCCTGGTAGCCGCCGCCGCGCCCGTATGCCAAGCCCAGTCGGGCGCCAGCATTACCCCAGTGATTGAGCTGTACACATCAGAAGGGTGCAGCTCTTGCCCGCCGGCCGACCAATGGGTGTCTACCCTGAAGGGCCAGGGCGCGGTGGTGCAAGCCTTTCATGTGGCGTATTGGGACTATATTGGCTGGAAAGATCGTTTTGCCCAAGAGCCGTTTAGCACCCGCCAGCGCGACATTGCTGCACGCAACGGCCTGCGCGGCATTTACACCCCTCAGTTGGTGCGCAACGGGCGCGACTGGCCGCAGTGGCGCGGCGCACAGCCGTTTGCCGACGGGGCCCCGGCCGCAACCGTGGGCATCACGCTGGCACGGGTAGGCCAGGGCGATGCGTTTGAAGCACGCGTCAGCACCGCCGACCCCGATGCCCCCTGGGCCGCCTACTGGAGCGTGACCGAAGACGGCCACACCTCACGCGTCAAAGCCGGTGAAAACGCGGGTGAATTTTTGCAGCACGATTTTGTGGTGCGCCAACTGACCCCCGTGGGCCGCTACCAAGGCGCGCACGCACTGCCGTTTGTGGCCATACCTGCGCAGCCCGAGCACGCGCGGCGCGTTAATCTGGTGGTGACAGAGCCCCAAAGCGGTGCCACGCTGCAAGCCCTGAGTTTGCTGTGCAAGTAGTGCGCTGTAACAACTCCAATACGCGTTTTTGGCCCTTAACACACCGCGCAGCGGCGAATATGGCCTGCTGGGTCAGTGCTTAAAAACCGGGCATTGCCTGCAAACCCAATAGGGGCGCGGGTTTTGCGGCTTGTGAACACGCTTATCCACAACACAGCCCACAGACTGCAGGGGCAAGTATTTTTGCACGTTGGGGGCCAGCCCGGTCATGCCCACATCGACGCAGGGCTTGCCGGTGATGTAGGCCGGGTTGTTTTTGCGAAAGCGCGGCTCTAGGAGCACGTCGGGGGATAGGTCAACCACGTAGACGCGGTGATGCTCGCGGCGGGGCATAGTGTAGGTGGGATTGTGGCCGAAATTTTTATAACAAATCGGCATCTAGCCCTCGTGGAATGTGCGCAAGCAGCTACTAAAACAGTAGCAAATGTCAGCCTTCTGCAGCGATCGGCTGCTGTGTCAGCCCTGCCTGCAAAAACCCTCACCAGGCTGGCGGATGGCTCAAAATTATTTGCAACATCCTTGCAATAGGGTTGACCTTGCCATGATGGAAAGCATGAGAATTCCTACACGCCGCAAAAGCGCGGTCATGCGTAGGCCGCGTCGAATAAGCTGGATACATAGCGCGCGAGCATATTCAGGACGTGCAACCCACCAAGCCCGCCGCCACAGGCCTGCCCGATTGGTGGCCCGTAGCGGTGGCGGCTGCCTTGTCTTTGCCGCTGGCGCTGCCCATGGTTGGCATGCTGTTCGGCCAAGGTGGTGCGGCACTAGGAGTCGCTCGGCCTGCTATCCAAGGTGGGCCGAACCGAGGCGGGCTACCGACGCTACTCAGACAACGCGGTGCACACCCTGCGCCTCATCAAGCGTTCGCGCGACCTGGGCTTCTCGATGGCCGAGATCGCCGACCTGTAAAAACTGTGGCAAGACCGCAGGCGCCCCCGCGCCAGCGTGAAATAGGTGGCCAGCGCGCACCTGGCGGAGCTTGACCGCAAGATCGCAGAAATGCAGTCCAT
>JBBRNS010000196.1:0-7101 GCA_038230175.1 Burkholderiales bacterium | reverse complement strand
ATACAGAGACCACGGGGCTGGATGCGAGCAAAGACAAGATCATGGAATTGGCCATTTTGCGGGTCGACGTGGACCGCGCCACCGGCATGCCATTGGGGGTGGTGCAGGTGTATGACGGCTTGGAAGACCCGGGTATTCCTATTCCTAAAGAAATACAAGAGATCACCGGCATCACCCCTGACATGGTGCAAGGCCAACGGCTGGACGAGGCCCGCGTCATGGAATTGCTCGACGGCGTGGACTTGGTTATTGCGCACAACGCTAGTTTTGACCGCCCATTTTGTGAGGCCCGTATGCCCCGGTTCCAGGATTTGGCCTGGGCGTGTTCTTGGGCTGACATCCCGTGGAAGGAGCATGGCCGCAACTCCGCCAAACTAGAGAGCCTAGCTGCGCAAATGGGCTGGTTTTACGATGCCCACCGGGCCGAGATGGATTGCCACGCTTTGTTGGCCATTTTGGCCGTGCCGCTTCCGCGCGCCGCACACTCGGGGCTGGCCCAGCTTGTGGCCGGGGTGGACACTGCCAGCTACCGTGTGCAAGCGACCAACGCGCCGTTTGAAGCAAAAGACCTGCTCAAGACCCGTGGCTACCGTTGGAACGCAGAGCACAAGGTGTGGCACACCCGCATTGGCGACGAATCCGCCTTGCAGGTCGAGTTGGCTTGGCTCAAAGCCCATGTGTACCAACAGCGGCCAGCGACCGTGGCTTGTGAAAAATTGCACAGCAAGGTGCGTTACTCAGCGCGCCCTGGCGAAATCATTCACCAGCGTTTGTAAGGAGATCGCACCATGGCAAGCCAAACCCATTCAGTCATCAGTGTTCAAGTGGCACAGGCCCGCAAGGTTCAGATTGCGGGGCGCGCTATTTTGACGGCCATCCACAAGACGGCCGTGGCCGGAGCCTCAGCAGTTGGGCCATTGGGGCTGCGGGGCGATGAGCAGGCCGATTTGTCGGTGCACGGTGGGTTAGACAAGGCGGTGTATGCCTACCCCTCGGAGCACTATGCATTTTGGCGGCAAGCACGGCAGGTCGCCGGGGTATCAGGCATTGACACCGAACTCAACCCTGGTGCGCTGGGAGAGAACCTCACCCTTAGCGGCTTGCTGGAGTCAGACGTGTGGGTGGGTGATGTACTGCGATTTGCAAATTGTCAATTACGCGTGGTCCAGCCGCGCGAGCCTTGCTTCAAGTTCAACGCGGCCATGGGTTTCAATACGGCGTCCAAATTGATGGCGCAAAGTGGCCTGTGCGGTTTTTACCTGGCAGTCGATGAGCCCGGCACACTGTCTGCCGGTGACACATTTACCTTGCTTCCAGGAACGCGCCAAGTGAGCATTCCACAGATGTTTCAAACCAAAATGTTCAAACACATGCGCTAAGTCTGTGTTTGAACCTGTCTCAAGTTCGTGCGCGCTTTGCCATCACCGAGCAGGAAATTAGCCCGCTGCGGGTGTTGTGCCTGAGCGCCCGACCTGTTCCACGCCCCATATCTCGCGCGCATATTCACCGATGGTGCGATCCGACGAAAAGTAGCCCATTCCCGCCACATTCATGATGGCGCTGCGGGTCCAGTCGGCAGGGCGGCGGTACAAAGCGTCCACCCGGTCTTGCGTAGCCACGTAATCGGCATAGTCGGCCAGCAACTGGTAGTGGTCCGATTCCAGCAGGGTGTTGACGATGTCTTGGTAACGGCGCGGCTCTTCGGGTGAAAACTCGCCTTCAGCCAAACGGTCAATGGCGTACTTCAGATCAAAGTTGCTGTCGTAAATAGTGCGAGGCTGGTAGCCGGCGCTGCGCAACTCGGCGACTTTTTCCGTGCGGTTGCCGAATATGAAGATGTTGTCCAGCCCGATGTGCTCAGCCATCTCAATATTGGCGCCGTCCCAGGTGCCAATGGTGAGGGCGCCATTGAGGGCGAATTTCATATTGCCGGTACCTGAGGCTTCGGTGCCGGCGGTAGAGATTTGCTCCGACAAATTGGCCGCAGGGATGATTACTTCAGCCAAAGAGACCCGGTAGTTGGGGATGAAAACCACGCGTAAGAGTTTGCCAATACGGGGGTCGTTGTTGACCACGCGGGCGACGTCGTTGATCAGGCGAATCACCAACTTGGCCATGTAATAGGCTGAGGCCGCTTTACCCGCAAAAATGACAGTGCGTGGCACCCAGTTGGCGTTTGGCTGGGCCAAGATGCGGTGGTAGCGGGTGATCACATGCAAGACGTTGAGCAACTGGCGTTTGTACTCGTGCATGCGTTTTACCTGCACATCGAACAAGCTCTCAGGGTCGATGATGACGTCTGGCGCTCTGGCTATCAAATCGGCTAGGCGGCGTTTGTTGTGCTGTTTGGCCAGGCGAAACGCGTTTTGAAATTCGGGCTCGTCTGCCAAATCTCTGAGCTTGCTGAGCTGGTCCAGGTCGCTTCGCCACTGGGGGCCAATGTGGTTGTCGATCAGGCTGGACAAGGATGGGTTGGCCTGCGAGAGCCAGCGCCGGGGTGTGATGCCGTTGGTCTTATTACAAAACCGATCGGGGTACAACATCGCAAAATCCGCAAAGATGGTTTCCACCATCAGTTTGCTATGTAGCGCCGACACACCGTTGATTTTGTGGCTGGCCAATACCGACAGGTGGGCCATACGCACGCGGCGGGTGCCGCGCTCCTCAATCAGCGAGATGCGGCGCATCAGCGACGCATCCGAGGGAAATCGCTGGTGCACCTCGGCCAAGAAAAGCGCATTGATGTCAAAAATAATACCCATGTGCCGTGGCAAAACGCGCATGATTAGGTCTACCGGCCAGGTCTCCAGCGCCTCCTCCATCAGGGTGTGGTTGGTGTACGAGAAGATGCGGGTGCACAGATCCCAGCTCTCGGCCCAGTTCAGCTGGTATTCGTCAATCAGCAATCGCATCAGCTCCGGCACGGCCAGCGCGGGGTGGGTGTCATTGAGGTGGATGGCCACCTTTTCAGCCAAGTGGGTAAAACCACTGTGTTTCTTGAGGTGGCGGCGCAGAATGTCTTGCAGCGACGCGCTCACAAAAAAGTATTCTTGGCGTAGGCGCAACTCGCGGCCATGCTCGCTGCGGTCGTCCGGGTATAGCACTCGAGAGACGTTTTCGGACATGTTCTTGGCTTCTACGGCCGCGATGTAGTCACCACGGTTGAAGGCGTCTAAGTCGACGCCTGCGCTGGCGCGCGCAGACCATAGCCGCAGGGTAATGACGCTGCGCATTTGGTAGCCAGGAATGCCGCTGTCATAGGCGGTAGCAATCACGTTTTCGGTATCGACCCAGCTAGAGTGGCCATTGTGGGGAACCAAGCGCCCGCCATACCGAACGGTGTAGCTGAGTTCGGGGCGCATAAATTCCCAAGGGTAGCCGTCGTTGAGCCAGTAGTCGGGTTCTTCGACCTGTTGACCATTTTCAATACGCTGGGCGAACATGCCGTACTCATAGCGTATGCCATAGCCCATGGACGAAAGCCCCAAGCTGGCCATGGAGTCCAGAAAACAGGCTGCCAGGCGGCCCAGGCCCCCGTTGCCTAAGCCGGCGTCGGGCTCCAGGTCGATCAGGGCGTCAAAGTCGGCGCCCAGCAGCGTGCAGGCTTGCTTGATCGGCTCGTAAATTTCGGCAGCCAGCATGGCGTTGGTTAGCGCACGCCCTGTGAGGAACTCCATCGACAGGTAATGCACCCGTTTGGCGTCGTGGTCGCTGGCTTGGGCCAGTGATTCACGCCAGCGGTCAATGATACGGTCTCGCACTGCATGGACCACGGCAAACAGCCAGTCGCGCTCGGTGGCAGATCGCAAGTCCTTTCCAACTTGGTAGACCAGCCGGTTCGAAATAGCGCGGCGCAGGGCGTCAACGTCATTGGTTGGTTTGTCGAATTGAAAAATGGGACCTGTGGTCATAGTGAGTCACCCTTTGCAGTAGTTTATGAGTCGAGCGGGGTGTTGTGCCGAAGTGCTTGGTACAAAGTGCAATAGTGCCGTGCTGCGGCCCGCCAGTCAAATTGCAGTCGCATACCCCGGCGTTGGACAATCGTCCACGCTTTGGGGTTTTTATACAAGATAAAAGCCCGTTTGACGGCTTCAAGCAATGCTGAAGCACTGAGATCGTCAAATACGAACCCGGTGGCCGAGCCTTCGTCCATATTAAACGGCGTGCAATCGACGACGGTATCGGCCAATCCACCAACGCGGCGTACCAAGGGCAGGGCACCATATCGCAAGGCATACAACTGGGTTAGTCCGCAGGGTTCAAACGCGGACGGCACCAGCACAACGTCGGCGCCGCCAAAAACCTGGTGCGCCATGGCCTCGTCATAACCAATGCGCACGCCCACCTGCCCTGGGTATTGGCCGGTCGCTTCTAAAAACGCCGCCTCGAGTGTTGGATTACCTTGCCCTAGTATCACCAGCTGACCGCCCATAGCGACCAGTTCAGACAATACCTCTGCGACCAAGTGCAAGCCTTTTTGCTCCGTCAGACGACTTACGACGCCGAACACCAGCGCATCAGGCCGCTCTTCCAAACCCATAGACGTTTGGAGCGCGCGTTTCACTTTTGCCTTTCCCGCAAGCCGGTGGGCGTCGTACCGGTTCGGTAGCAGGGCGTCGGTTCCGGGGTTCCAGATCGTGTGGTCCACCCCATTGAGCACGCCGCTTAAGAGGTGTACGCGTTCCTGCAACAGGCCTTCTAGTCCGCAGCCCTGCTCAGTTGTCAAAATTTCCCGGGCGTAACTGGGGCTGACGGTAGTGACGTAGTCGCTGTATTGGATGCCTGCCTTCATGAAGGACATCTGGCCATAGAACTCGACCCCATGGATACCAAAGTAGGGCGCAGGTAGGCCCACATCCGCGAAGTCGCGATACGGGAATAGTCCTTGGTAGGCGAGGTTGTGAATGGTGAATACGGTGGCTGGTGTTTTGCGCCCGGCATCTCTAAAGGCTTGCACATATGCGGCCGTCAATCCGGCGTGCCAGTCGTGGCAATGCAATACGTCGGGTACCCAATCGGGATCTAAGCCTTGGCCCAGTTGGGCACCGGCCCAACCTAATGCGGCAAACCGCATGGCATTGTCTGGCCACTCTTTGCCGTCGCTATCCAGATAGGGGTTGCCAGCGCGGCCATACAGATCCGGTGCACCCAACAGGTAAACAGGCATGTCAATGCCGGGCAATGCGGCTTTGGAGATGTCGGCCGCAGGCAGTGCAGGGGCAGTGCCCCAGGGTACGTCGTGCGTGGGCAGTGTTGCGATGGCATGCACCGCTGTGCTTGCATTGGCAATGCTAGGAAAGGCCGGCAGCAGAAAACGGACATCACAGCCTTCTGCCTGCAGGGCGGGCGGAAGGGCAGCGCTCACGTCGGCCAAACCACCGGTCTTGAGAAACGGATACAACTCGGTGCAGATAAACAAAACCTTCATGCGGGCTGCTCCAACGGCTCCTTGGCAAGCGCATTGATCATGGCGCTGGTGACCAAGACAACACCACCCGGACTGCGGTAAAAGCGCCGGGCATCGGCTTTGGCGTCGTAGCCGATGGTGGTGTGGGGTGGCACATGACAGCCCTCGTCTATCACGACCTTGCGCAAGCGGCAGTGGCGACCGATCTCGGCGTCCGGCAGAACGACTGAATGCTCCACGGTGCTAAATGAATGCACCTGTACACCCGTGAACAACACCGAGCTGAGAATGCTGGCGCCCGACACTATGCAGCCGCCCGAAACCATAGAGTCCACGGCCATGCCGCGGCGCCCGTCGTCATTGAAAATGAACTTGGCCGGGGGTGACGTGGGCTGGTAGGTCCAGATGGGCCAATCCCGGTCATACAAATTGAGTTCTGGGGTGATGGCGGTCAGATCGATATTACTGGCCCAATAGGCGTCCACGGTGCCAACATCGCGCCAATAGGAGCTGGCCTCGGTGTGGGTTTTGACGCAGGACAGGTCAAACGGATGCGCCACACACTCGCCGCGCTTTACCATGGCCGGAATCAAGTCTTTGCCAAAGTCGTGGCTGGATTTTGGGTCTTTTGCGTCTTCGCTCAGGGCCGCAAACAGGTATTGGGCGTTAAAGACATATACGCCCATGCTGGCCAACACCGTTCCGGGTGTGCCCGGAATGGCTTCGGGGTTGGCTGGCTTTTCTTCAAAGCGGATGACTTTGCGATCGGCGTTGATCGTCATGACACCAAAGGCCGAAGCTTCCTCTAGTGGAACCTGAATACACGCAACCGTGCAGGGCGCACCCAGTTCCAGGTGGTCATCAATCAACCGGGCGTAGTTCATCTTGTAAACGTGGTCGCCCGCTAAAACCAGGACGTAATGGGGTTCGTGCTCCCGCAAGATGTCGAGGTTTTGAAAAACGGCATCAGCGGTTCCCGCGTACCACGAGTCATCGTCTGTGCGTTGCTGGGCCGGTAGCAAATCGATGAACTCGTTGACCTCATTGCGCAGAAAGGCCCATCCGTGCTGCAGGTGGCGCAATAGGCTGTGCGATTTGTACTGCGTCAGTACACCAATGCGACGTAGGCCCGAATTGACGCAATTGGAGAGTACAAAGTCGATGATGCGGAACTTGCCCCCAAAAGGCACTGATGGCTTGGCGCAATGGTCGGTTAACGCGTGCAGGCGCGAGCCGCGCCCCCCTGCCAAGACAAGGGCAATGGTTTTGCGTACAGGGGGGTGTTGTGCGCCGAGTGGCATGGAGTGTCTCCAGTGTAATGGGTTAAAACGATAACGGACTTAGGTATACAGGTTACGCCCATGCGCATTGGTGATAGCCGCCAAGCGCTTTGCGGCTTGGTCGCCGACTTGTAGCCAGTTAAAACGCCATTGCCAACACCTGGTGTCTATGCCTGGCGTGTTCATGCGGTGGCTGCCATCCAGGCCCAAAATGTCTTGGAACGGGATGATGGTGGTGGTGGCGACCGACTGGGAAAGTGCATGGATCATGGACCAATGGATTTCCCGGTCAGCGTGCTCTCCCAGGTAGCGCCGGGCCGCTAGGCGTTCGGCTGCGGTGGCGGTGTGCCACCAGCCAACAGTGGTGTCGTTGTCGTGGGTGCCAGTGTAGGCCACCGTTTGTGGGGAAAAATT
>JBBRNS010000195.1:0-7176 GCA_038230175.1 Burkholderiales bacterium | reverse complement strand
TGGCAAATCAGACTGGCAACTGTGGGCATGCGTGTTTTGTGAGACCGGTTTTGGATGCCATACTCGGGCTCATGCGGTTGGAATTCCTATCCTTCTGCCGCCTAGGTTCCGGGTTGTCAGTCGTAAACGATAAGCGCCGAAAGTGGCGCAGGGAACCTACCAATCAATTTTTACAAGGAGAACGTGAAAGTGGCGCAGGGAACCTACCAATCAATTTTTACAAGGAGAACGTACGAGTTTTATCCTATACGACGCGCCCCTTCGGCTGGTCTAGTTTGAGCCGCGTCATTGCTGCGGTCAGTGGAGGCTTCTGGCTTGTCTAAAGCAGCAACTTCCGCATTGATGATGCTTAGACGCAGGTCAAACTCGGGTAGTACCCAGCGTTCGAACGCGCGACTCGCTGCTTGGACATCTGCCTTGCCGGTAGTGCAGCAGTTGATGCGCGCCCAGGCCCAGGTCATCATGGCTAACGCGACGGCACGCAGGTAGTCGCCTGCAACCCAGTAAGGCAATTCGGCGCTAGAAGGGGCTGTATAAACCAACTGAGCGGTGACCCGCGCCAGTTTGTTGAAGCAAGCCGACACGCGGGCCTGAGCTGGCAGGTCGCGGTTCAAGGTATTCTGCAAATCCGTCAGCATCGCGTTTAGACCTGCACCCTGGTCTGCTAGAACTTTGCGCACCAACAGGTCGATAGCCTGAATCTCATTGGTACCCTCGTAAATCATGGTGACACGGGAGTCGCGCACTATTTGCTCCATACCCCACTCCCGGACATAGCCATGACCGCCAAATACCTGCAGGCAGTCACTTGCACCGTGAAAGGCCTGATCTGTGCAGGCCGCCTTTAATACTGGCGTGAGTAGGCTACACCAGCGTTCGGCAGCCTTGCGGCGCGCCGCGTCAGGGTGGGCTTTGGCGATGTCCAGCTCGATGGCAGTCTGGTACGCCAGCACGCGACCACCCAGAACCCAGGCGCGCTGCGAGTCCAGAATGCGTTGCACTGCAGGGTGTTCGCGAATCAGGTCTGCCGCTTCGCCCGGATGGGCTCGAACCGGCGCACGCATTTGGCGTCGCTCTTTGGCGTAGGAATCGGCCTTTTGCCAGGCAGCATCGAGCAGGCCTATGCCTTGCAGTGCTACATGCAGCCGTGCCGCGTTCATCATCACAAACATGGCGTTCAGGCCGCGGCCCGGCTCGCCAATCAGCCAGCCAGTGGCATCGTCAAAACGCATCACGCAGGTGGGACTGCCATGCAAGCCCATTTTTTCCTCAATGCGTTCGCAATGAACGGTGTTACGGCTGCCGTCTGGCATCAGCTTGGGGGCCAGAAACAGACTCAGCCCCTTGGGGCCTGGTGGTGCATCGGGTAGGCGTGCCAGCACCAGATGCACGATGTTGCTGCTCAGGTCGTGCTCGCCACTCGAGATGAAAATCTTGGTGCCATTGAGCGCGTATGAACCTTCGTGTGAGCCATTCGGTTGCGGCACGGCTTTGGTTCTTATCAGCCCGAGGTCGCTGCCTGCGTGGGACTCGGTCAGACACATCGTGGCCAGCCACTCGCCGCTGCCCACCTTGAGCAGGTAGCGCGCTTTCAGGTCGGCACTGGCGTGATGTTTAAGGCATTCGTAAGCTCCGTGCAGCGTGCCTGGAGCCATGGTCCAGCCGTGGTTCGAGGCGCTCAACCATTCATACAGAACACCTTCCAGCACCCAAGGCAAGCCTTGCCCGCCGTCTTCCAGCGCACCAGCCAGAGCAGGCCAGCCTGCTTGCCAGAAGGCTTGGTATGCATCGCGAAAGCCCGGGGGCGCTGTGACCCCGCCTGCGTTAAAGGTGCAGCCGATCTCATCGCCATCGCGGTTTAGGGGGGCAACCACTTCCCCCGCAAACTTGGCGGCCTCTTCCAGCACCTGCTTCATCAGATCGGCATCGCACTCTGATAAGTTGCCGGCGTTCAATAACTGAGCCGGTGCGTCCAGCACGTCGAACAGGATGAGAGCGATATCGTCGGGACGGGGCTGGTAATGCATGGGTTGTGTCACTTTTGTGCGGAATCGGCGTAGTGCAAGGGCTGCGTAACCTGCTGGCAGCTTGCCGCAGAATCTGTGCGATGCAACGCGCGGCTTACGCCAAACTCAAAGGGGCGGAAAGTTGGAACTGTTGGCATGGCGTGCTGTGTGTTCATCCATGAGCCAATCAGTTAGCCTTGACCTTGGGTCCGGTGCCGTCCAGAAAAGCGCGCACGCGGGCTTTTGCGTCAGGCGCTGACTGGGTAATGGCGGACAGCATGGATTCGCTAAAAAAGCCGTGGTCTGCGCTTTGTTCTGCAATGCGTGGCAATCCGTGCATGAGGGCGTAGTTGGTCATGGGTGCGTTTTGCGCAATGCGTTCGGCCAGCTCTATGGCTTTAGCGAGCGCCTGGCCAGCGGATACGTGATATTCCGCTAGGCCAATGCCGACGCCTTCAAGCGCTTTGTAGACGCGGCCTGTCAGCATCATGTCCATCATGCGGTGAACGCCAATTAGTTTGGGCAGGCGAACCGATGCACCGCCCCCGACGTAAATACCGCGTGAGCCCTCAGGCAATGCAAAAAACGTAGTGTCATCAGCCACCCGGATGTGACAAGCGCTGGCCAGCTCAAGCCCACCTCCGACTACTGCACCATGAAGGGCTGCGACGATGGGCACGCGACCAAACTCTATTTCGGACAAGATTTTGTGCCACGAGCGCGAGTGATGCAGGCCTTCAACCGCGTCGCGGTCTTTCAGCTCACTCAAGTCCAGGCCCGCGCAAAAGTGGTCACCTTCGCCATCCAGCACCGCGGCTTTAATATCTGGTTCCAGATCTTCAAAGCGTTGGCCTATGGCAGCGACCAAACCGTCGCTGATGGCGTTGCGTTTTTTGGGGCGGCACAGGCGAATGATGGCAATTGCACCGCGCTTTTCAACAGATACTTCATCCAGGTTGACTGTGTTTTTCATCTTGAAAATTTGCTCAAGTAAAGTTATAGCCAATAACTAATTTACGTCAATTCAATTTGCATGCTAGTTGGCAAACGGATTCCAGCAGCTGACCTCGGCGTGGGCTTGAGGGCATGGTTGGTTATGAGCGCCTCAGCTCGAACTGTTCGCTTAATGGTTCAAACCGTCTGATACTGAAATCGCGACTGCCATCGCTGAGTCCCCCGCAGCGCAACCTTGGAAAAGACCAATCCCGCCACCGCGGAGCACTAACTCCTCAATCAATTCGATTACTCCACGAAGCCCAGTCGGACCTTGGGGATGTCCCCAAATGAGTGAGCAACCAAAGTTGTTCATGGAATGCAAATCAAAACCGAACGTTCTTGAAAAAATGATGTCGTTAACAGCGAATGGATTGTGCGACTTCACTACGTTCACATCTTGGATGGATAAGTTCGCGTGCTTGAGTAAGGCATTCACCGCGTGAATCGGTGCTTCAGGCATGTACGCCAAGTCCGTCCGTCCAAGCCCAAATCCGATCAGTTTTATAGATATCTCGGGCCGGAAACTAATCTCCGCAGCATGGCATTTGGTGGTGAGTACCATTCCTGCATTCCCGTCTGCCGGATGTGTTTGCCCACCATAATTAACACTGCCGCCAGGCATAACTGCCTTTAATGACGCCAGTCCTTCAGCTGTAGTGGGAAATACGCCTTCATCGCAATCCATTGATTTTATGACGCGGTTTAGCTTGGAATTGGGCACGTCGAATGGCAAAGTCATGAATCGCTTATGAAACTCATGACCATTAGCGCAGGCGTGCTGATATTGCTCGAACCTTCTTAAAACAACCTCATTCTGTTCGGCAGTGCTTATGCCGTATTTCTGCGCGACGTTTTCAGCGGTCTGCAGCATGGCGCAATGTGCGAAAGGGTCGTTCGAAAAATTTTCGAGAACCCAATTCTCGCTCTCGCCTGTTCCCCCGGGGGCATCGGGAGCGGGATAAAAAATGTGCGGACCATTCGAGCACTTGTCGGCGGTAAGAATGAGAGCGCAATTTGCCATGCCTGAGGCTATTTCCTGCGCTCCGACTTGCAGAACTCTTGTACTCGTAGCGCAGGCTTGACTAATCGTTGGACCAGAAATATGGTGCGCGCCAATCATCGATGCCACCCACGGCAATCCATAAAACGAAGACTTGCAGGGAACGGTGTACCCTAAAACCCCGAAATCGAACGTATTAGGTGACAACCCCCTTGCTTTGATTGCGTTGCGGGCGACATACGCAGCGAATTGCAACGGATGGAGATGTGAAAATGATCCTTGCCAACGAGCGAATGGCGTGGACCAATAGGCACCATAGGGAATAAATGCAGACGACATATCAGGTCTTGTTGGCGAGCGCTGACAACGTCAGTATGTCCGTTTTGTTCACAGATGTCTTTGGTAACGAATCGAGAAAAGAAATAGTAACCGGAACTTTATATTTGGCGAGGTTTTGCGCGCAATGCTTAATCAAGTCCTCTGCGGCTGGTTGATGGCCCGGCTTAAGCGTGACAAACGCCTTAAGCACTTCTCCGCGATAGCTATCTGGCACACCGACTGAGGCAGCATCCAGCACGGCTGGATGGGACAGCAAAACTTCATCGACTTCGCGCGGATAAACGTTATATCCGCCCACGATGACCATTTCTTTCTTGCGGCCCTTTATAAATAGATACCCGTCACTGTCAAATTCCCCGATATCGCCGGTATAGAGCCAGCCGTCTCTAAGCGCTAGCTTTGTCTCCACCTCAAGGTTTCGATAGCCGCTCATAATCTGCGGTCCACGTGCCCGAATTTCACCCCGTTCTCCCATTCCGAGAACGTTTATACCGCTCTCAAGATCCACAAGTTCAACCTCGGTTTGAGGAACAGGGACGCCGACTGATCCAGGACATCGTTTGCCACCGACCGGAACAAACGTGAGAATCGGCCCCGATTCAGTTTGGCCATAGCCCTCATAAATTCTGGTGCCGGTTGCCTCTTCCCATTTTTGGAGTACCGCCTGAGGCAACGCAGCAGATCCCGAATAGCATGTATGCAACTTCGAGAAATCGGTCATTTCAAAATCCGCATGTGCCATGAGGCCAGTAAAGATAGTTGGGCTGCCGGGAAATATGGTTACTGACTCATCGACTATCGCTTTTAGCAGCTCACTTGGCCGATACTTAGGAAGTATTACCAAAGTGCCGGCGCAATAGACCGACAAAAACAGTCCCATTGAAAGCGCATACGCGTGGAATAGCGGCATGACGCACAGTATTCGCTCCCCGCCTTGCGAAGTGGGCAAAACCCATTCACGCTGACTAACATTTGTTGAAATTGCACCGTGTGTCAGCATTACGCCTTTTGAGCGTCCAGTAGTACCACCGGTATATTGAACAAATGCCAGATCGTCTTTCCCTAAGGTTGGCAAAGGTAGGTCTTTTTTTGAGCCCCCCCAACGGAGCAGGGATTTGCCGTCGGAAGCTACCGAGATTACGTGTGCAATACCTCGTCGATTTGCGAGGGGCAATAAAGCAGAATAGCGTGACTCGTCACAGATCAATACTTGCGGCTCAGCATCTTCAAAAATCAACTCCAACTCTCTCTCCGTATACAGCGGGTTGAGAGGCACGACTTGAGCACCCGCAGCCAAGCAGCTGTATGTTGCGATGCATGCCCCCGAACTGTTAGCAAGAATCAAAGCCACTCGTTGGCCCTTGAGAGAGCCGCCATTCACCTGCAGCAGCTCGGATGCAAAGCCAGTAACGCACTCTAAGTAACCGCTGTAGGTCAGTCTTTCGGACTCGCAAACCAGCGCCTCTCTATCCGGAACTCGATTTGCGGCCTCCATAAGCATATGAAGTACGGTGGGAAATTGTGCCGGTATTGGTCGTTCCGGATGGGTAGCTTTCCTGTTCATATTTGGCTCAGGCTTGCAGACGAGCTTCGAATAACGCGCGACTGATATTTCGAAAGGAATTCTTCAAATGAGACCGCACTGGGCGGGAAGATGCCGTCACACCTTATTCGGCAGTAGCGCCGCTCCGATCCACGAGCGCTTTGGCTAGTGTTGATTCGCGTTGTATATCCTGGGCAAACTCCTCAGGAGAATTGACCACCCTAGTGAAACCCTGATCATCGAGCTGTTTTGCGACTTCGACTGACTGGACAACATAACGAAATTCGTTTGCGAGCTTTCGGACGATTGCAGGATCCATCCCTTTGGGGCCCGCCAGGCCAAACCAATTGCTCAGAATATTTGGCGCGCCGACTTCCTTGGTTGTTGGCACGTCTGGAATCTGCGACATTCGGGTTTGAGACGCTACCGCTAGCGCTCTTACCTTTCCCGCCTTAAGTTGGGCAGCCATCGAACCATAACTAACAAGGTACATTTGCACGTCGTTGGATAGTAGTGCCAGAGTCGCAGGTTGTGACCCCCGGTAAGCGATGTGTGTCATGTTCGCTCCAATACTCTCCGAGATGAGAAACCCTCCGAGGTGTGGAGTTGTTCCTACACCTGGTGAGCCATAGTTCAGTCGACCCGCATTTGCTTTGGCGTATGCAGCAAACTCTTTGTAGGTTTTGGCAGGCACATCTGCATTGGTGTAAATCACAGGGGGAACGTCGACTATTTTTGATATCGGCGTTAGATCCTTTTGGGGGTCATAGGGAAAATTTTTGTAAAGGAACTGATTAATCACGAAGTTATTCGCTGCACTTAGCATGAGCGTGTACCCGTCCGGCTTGGCGCGAGCAACTTCTGCAAAAGCGATGTTGCCGCCCGCGCCGGGTCTGTAGTCTACGATCACCGGTCGACCTAGCCTAGCCTGGAGCAAGGGAATTAATGGCCTCAATACGGCATCAGTAGTCCCTCCGGGAGAAAAAGGGATGAGGATTTTGATTGGCATTTCCGGCCATTCGGCATGCGCTCCCGTGCACGCTGCAAAAATGAGGGTAGCTATCAAAGACGAAAAATTCAATCTGATTTCAGTTGCGCCCTTCATTTCATTCGCCTTTAAAGGTTCATACCTAACACCCGAAATGGGACTGACTTCTAAAGATCAATTCGCATCAAGTCCTGTGCGATATACAGCGGACCTGAGTAATTCTTGCGCAGCTCGTTAACTACTTCATCCATAAGATGAGGTCCCATCGTGTCAACGGGCAGGTGGTCTTTCGAAGCGCGCTTGA
>JBBRNS010000194.1:0-7265 GCA_038230175.1 Burkholderiales bacterium | reverse complement strand
ACTAATGCATGATAAGTACCATTATCATCCATTACATAGTAAACTAACGGCCAATCGTCGCAGGAGCTCCAAAGTCCGGTTTTTGACGTTTTCTCGAGTGATAAACACATGCCCACACACGTTCCCGCCGGCCGCCGCGCCCTCACTCCCGGTCACATCCGCTTCTTCAGAGCGGCCATGGACGGCGTCGAACTGCGCCGGGCATGGGAATACATCGAAACCGATTCCATGGCCTTGGGCGAGCCCTATACGCCCGTGCTGGCCAAGGCCACAGTGCACTGGATCCGCGAGACCCTGATCGCCGAGTCCCTCAGCGCCGGTCACCCCGAACTCATCGGTTTATTCCGTCGCGATCCGGGCCTGGTAAAGGATGCGGGTAAACCCTCATTAGAGGAATTCTCGGCGCGCTTTGAGCACGCTGATGCCTTCTCCGAATCTGAGCTCATGGAGCTGTACACCGAGGAATACGGCACGGCCAGCAAGGCAGAGGAACGCAAATCGCGCCTACAGGCCCGGCTGCGCCTAGCCTTCGATTTACTGGAGAAATCGGTACGAAAACCACCCCGTGCCCAGGATCCGGTGGACCAGTGGCTGGCACCACACTTGGCCGAGCACCTGCGCGCAGCCGGCCTGGTCACCCTGGGCGCCGTACGGGCCGCCCTGGACAAGCGCAAGACGCCGCGCTGGGAAGAAGTCCCGGGTATCGGTGAGCGCTGGGCCGACCGCCTGGTGCGTTGGATGGATGATCAGGTCATTGTGGTGCCGCCGGAGTTGTTGCCGGTAGTGACTTCCAATGTGAGCGAATTTGGGATTGTTTCCATGGGTCGCCTGGAGCTTGCTGGCCAGGAATTTGAGAGTGATCTTCTAGTATCACCCTCCCCGTTTGGCATCCAATCGGTTTGGGCGCCCTACCCTGCTGCCAACAACCGGATTGGCGCCAATGACGACAAAGAATCGATTGAGCTCTGGATCAAATCCGTGGCGCCGACGAACAAAAACACGCAGCGCGCGTACCGGCGTATTGCCGAGCGCCTGCTGCTATGGTGCAGCCTGGAGCGCCGCACCACCTTTGCTGAAATCAAGGTGGAAGACTGCATCCACTACCGCACCTGGCTAACGGATATGGGCCGCAAGACCCCTGAAGAATGGACGCTTGCCGGGTGGAAGATTCCGGCCGAACAGTGGATTGGCAACCGGGTGGCCCAGCGGGACACGGCCGAGTGGCGCCCTTTTGAAGGACCTTTATCAAAGGACTCCGTTGCCCAGGACCTGCAGGTTCTGCGCTCGTTTTTTAAGTATTTAGACGGCGGGCGGGTCGTTGATGGCAACGTGTGGGCCCTGATGGGGAAAGCGAATTTCCAAAAACCTTTTGGGGGTCGGGATCAGCAGTTTGTGGGACGTAGCCTGACGCTCTCGCAATGGAAGTATTTGATTGAAAACCTAAAGGCTGGTGAAGGCGAATTTGAGTCGCGGATTCTGTTGATCCTGTGGCTCGGATTCGGGTGTGGATTGCGTTCGGCAGAGATGTTGTCGTTGACGTTTGGCAGCATCTGCACCGGTGAAACCTGGCGCCTGAATGTTCTGGGCAAGGGTGACAAGTGGCGTACGGTGACGCTCGCCCTCCCCGCTCGCAATGCGCTCATTGGGTACATGGCGTCGATTGGGATCTCTCTGGAGTACATCGTGCGGGCGTCCAGTGGACTGGATAAAGAGATGGCGGCTGAGCCAATTCTTCGAGGCCAAAAGGGGCGGCGCAAGGAAGGTCGCAAGGCGCCATCATCTGCCCTGTCGTATGCGCAGATGTTTCGGGTGCTCAAGGCTTTCCTGGAGGCTAAGGCCGTCGCCATGGAGGGATCGGATCCGGTGTCAGCGGCGAAGCTGCGCGAGGCCTCCGGGCACTGGTTGAGGCATTCGTTTGCTACCCGGGCCCTGCAAAACGGCGTGCCCATCAATGTGGTGCAGAAGGCGTTGGGACACTCTTCGGTGAGTACTACGGGGCGCTATCTGACTGCGGAGGCTGCGCACATGGATCAGGAGATGGAGCGCTTTGCTGCGGAGAGTTCTTGATGAATTCAAATGAAGTCAAGATTGTTGATCTTCAAAATCATCTTCATTTGATTCCAAAACTTGCGATTTGGCATCGAAAGCAATGGGCTCATTCCGGTGATGATTGAGAAAAATTATTACGGTCTCGGACTGTATCTGGAGTGATTCCAGCAACACTGGTAGCGATGTGCGGAGATGAGCCTATTGGGTTCATTTGCCTGATTTTGGACAACTTGCCAACCAGGCCCGATTTGAATCCGTGGCTTGCCAGTCTCTTTGTTCGTGAGGAATTTCGGGACCGTGGAGTTGGCAAGGTGCTTGTTAAAGAGTGCCGAAAGCGAGTCGGTGCTACGGGGTTCGGTAGGCTGCATCTATTTACAACTAGTGCAGTTGAGTACTACCGGAAACGGGGATGGAGAGTGCTTTGCGAGCAGGAGATTTTCAGGAAACCGTCGACGGTGCTCTGCATTGACTTATCCCAAGATCAAATGGATAACTTCGCTAAATTTTGAGGCAAAGCAGCGCTATGACTAGCTAAAGCTGGAGTGCTTAAATACACAGCAATCAAAGAATAGGCTCGAACAATTCCGACCAATCTCGGGTTCGGTCTTCGGTTGTTCTTGATACTGCCTACCAACTCTCATTTCTCCAGCCTGTTGAATTGTGGTGTTGTGTCACACAACACCCTCTCCAAAAAATGGTCGAGATTGTCATTTGGTGAGTTCAATGAATTTTAGGTGTTGTTTGAAACAACACCCCTGCCCTACACTTTCTGCGCAATGCAAAACGCCCGGCAAAACCGGGCGTCAATTGGGAGAGACAAGCTGGGAAAGTTAGCCTTTGGTATGTCTACTCTTCAAGAAGTCAGACAGCAAAGCTTCGAGTTGCTTTTTGTCTTCGGCGTTTAATGCAACAGAAATATCGACTGTTGTGGCGCCCTTCTTCCCTTCTTTAACGGTAGCCAGTAAGGTTTTACCGCTGGTGATTTGGCGTTCATTAGGGGTGTTGTTTGAAACAACACCCTCAGATTCGATGAGTTTATTGAACACTTGGATTGAGGAAGGATGAGGTGTTGTTTGAAACAACACCTTTACACGCGCCGAGACCAATTCAGGGTTATTTTGAATTGCCTTCACCAATGGAGTGGCCCATGTTTGCTGTAACTCCAGCGGGGATTTAAAAGCCGCAAGCACGTCCGCAGGAAGCCGAGCCAAAGAGATGTATTTACTCATATTTCCTACTTCAACCCCAACCTCCTCCGCCATCTTTCGCATCGAAGAAAACAAACCATCATCCAAGGCCTTGGCGTACATCACTCCTTGCTCATACGGCCGGAGATCCTTGCGTTGGCGATTTTCGTGATCCATTTCAAGGAAGAGATTCAACTCATCCAGATATTCAATCATGGCCATCACATCAATGCCCAATTCAAGGCAAGCTTGGTGACGACGATGCCCGAATACGACCTCATACATGCCGGGGCGACCTTTGATAGGCCGCACCTTTATCGGCTGCACGTTTTGGCCTTTGAGCTTGATATCAGCCTTCAGGTCTTCGAATTCCTTATCCTTGAACGACAAGACGTGGCGATTAGCCCATTTGCTGCGAACAATGAGTTGGGGATCAAGCAACTTCGTAGGCAGCGCCCCACTCCATTTCTCAGCCTGTTCTTTCAACTCTTCTTTTAACTCCCTGTTTTCAATCCGTATTGGCTCATTTTCAGCAAGATGCGCTGCCATGATTCCAGGCGCCGTCTTGGCTGGCTTGATTTGTGGATCTGCAGCATCAGCTTCCGCATCCCTGGATTTGCCAATAATCCGCACGCCCATGGCCTGCTTCAAAAAGTTCTTTTCAGTGGTTGCCATCACGCCTCCAATTTTGCAGCTGCAATTCGAACATCGGACGCATTGAGCGTTTCCGCATCCCCTGCCCAGACACTTGCGACCTGCATTTCAATGTGATCAACAAACTGGTCATACGCATCTCGAGCCCGCTTCAGCGTCTTCACTTGAGCGTTACTCGCGCTCATGTCGTAGACTGTCCCGAACTTCGTACTAGCAATGCCGGCGATCGCAGTTTTTGGAATCTCGACTGGCAAAACCTTGGATCCGTATGCTGAGATGATCCACTCGCGAACTGCAGCACTCACGGCATCCTGGCGGTCTACACGGGACAGCAAGACGTCAACAAAATGGAATTTCTTGTCGTCTCCACGGGCTTTGAACAAGTCCCCGCAAACTTCCGTGAACAGATTCCAGAACTGAGCACTTGAAGCGAAATCCAGTGTGTTCGGTGGCAATGGCATAACGACACCTTGAGCTGCCATCAATGCGTTGATGGTGATGTAAGACAAGCTTGGTGGCGTGTCAATCACAATCACGTCGTACTCATTGCGAGCCTCGTCGAGTCCATTGTCAAGGACGCGCCAAAACGAGAACTCTTGGTCACCGGCCTGGCGAGATGGCAGTAGGAACTCGGCATTGAAAAGTACAGGTGCCGCTGCCACCAGGTCAATACCATCCCAGTATGTCGGCTGAATCGCACTCATGATCGAGTCCGATTGGCCAGAGCACAAAGGAAGAATGGTTTGCTCTTCAGAAACTTCCGTGTCTGGCAAGATACCGAATAGGGTAGTCAAAGAGCCCTGAGGGTCGGTGTCAACAACCAGCACTTTGTGGCCTCGAAGCGAAAGACCTTGTGCAAGGGCGGCTGCGGTCGTCGTCTTGGAGACTCCACCTTTGAAATTAGCAACGGTTACGCAGACTCCGGCTGCAAGCTTGGGATTGCGCAACGATTTTGGCTTAAGAGTCCTTACACATAAGCGAGTCTCCGCAAGAGACCACTCCCGGCGGTTGGTGCCAGCTTTTTCGCCAGTTGGTAGTCCACCTTTCTTAATAAGGTAGTTCAAGCGGGGGAGGTCGACACCACACAATTCAGCAAGCTGTGCGCTACTGAATGTTGGAGCCGCTTTTCTTTCGCTGGGTGCCAGCATTGATCCGCGGACTTGCTGAACGACATCAAGTGCAGTTTCAGCTACTGTATTTAACTGAGCAATGCCGATTGTTGGGAAAAGTGATTTGAATTTGGTTGCCATGTGCTTCCTTGGTTTTCGACGATATTACACGATTACATGCTTTTTCGTAGAAAAAATGAAGGTTCACCGTTTTGCCTTGTTGCAGCGTTTCGTATGTCCAACAGAGCATTCCGAAATGAAATTTGGACATCTGCACTTGAAAGCCCGGTTGTCCGGTTGTTTTGATGGGCTTGGCTTCTTTGCTGATTCAAAATCACCTGTCTTTAAAACAAGTCTAAGAAATACCTCTAAGAAGTACTCTAAGCACCCTAAAAACAGAATTTTTCTAGGGAAAATCAACAACTTACGGTTTTTAAAAATCCTACTTTGTACAGATGAAAATCCTCTTTTGTACAGATGAATTGCCGTAAAGTACAGATTGAGGGGTAGAAAAATCCTCCTTTGTACAGATTGTGGAAGATTGGCTTTGGTGTTTCGAATACTTGATGCACCATTGGATTTTGTAGGCATGTATGGCCGCAAAAAGAAATACAACTTCAAAAAAGAGGTTCTTCGGGCGATTTACTCGCTCCAAGTCACCAGGCCGATCCGGAGGAATCTAAGAATTCGACCGCAAAGAACGCCGCAAAACCTTGAAAAATCCTGTTTTGTACAGATTGCTAAAGGGAGTGCTTTCAAAAATCCAGAACGTGTTGTATATTTGGATTCATGGAAAATCCAAACGGCTACGAAGTTCAGCAATTTAAGAAACCAAACCCAGCTTTGGTCTTGGTGCCAAAGATCGGAAATTTGACGACCGTCACGCGCAAGATGTTCAACATCATTCTGCATTCGACACAAAAGCAGCTTATGGATCTCAAGGTTGCCGGCAAATTGATGGCGCCGGACGAAGGATCACCCGTATTCACGGCTCGTCTCGATGAGTTGACGCGCCCAGTACAGACGACCGACTCACAGATAACGACCTATGCCAAGAAGGCGCTCACTCAAATGCGTGATGTGCGCATTGACTGGAATGCGCCTGACGCCAATAGTGAAGTCATCTGGAGCGATGTAAGCCTATTGAGTGAGGCGTCAATCACAAAAGTGAAAGGCATTCTTTACGCCAACTGGGTTGTACCGAATGCCTTACTGAAGCTCATCCGTGATCCAGATCGTTTCACAGTATTGGACAACGCCATCATTTGTGACCTCTCATCGTATGCGGCCGTGGCCCTTTATGAGATCTGTGCCAGGTACAAAGACAACCCATCAGGGGTAACAAGCCAGAACGAGCTTGAGTGGTGGGTTGACGCGTTGACCCAGAGTCCTAAGGTCGATCCCAAGACCAAGAAGGTTCGATTGCGGCCATGGACTAAGTTCAAGAATGAGCACGGTAATGCTGCCATTGCAGAAATCAATGAAAAAACCGACATTGGCATTGAGTTGATAGAGAAGAAGGGTACCGGCAAGACCATCGTGGCGGCCCAATTCAAGGTGTGGCGGAAATCAGTTCAGACAATCGCCGAGTCCAAAATCAAGATGAGTCCCGAAATCGCTGACCTGGCCAGCAATCTCGGCTTCGATTTGTCATCAATTTCGCTCTTACTGAATCAGGGTTTAAGCGAGGTCGTGGTGTTGGACGGATTGCGTAAATTCAAGATTCGAACCGAGATCAGCACAGAGCCGATTGATTCGAAAATGGCATATCTGCGCAAGATTTTGTCAAAGACAAGTGGCCTTGTAGCGTCCTCAATACCCAAGACTGCATCTGGGAATCCAGCAGTTCCAATCTCTGCTGCCGCCATAGAAATGGCGCGAACTTACAAGGAAGAGCGCAGGGCGGCGATACGCGCGGAGCTCCTCAATTTGTCAAAAGAGGACCAAAAGGTGTATGCCACCCAAGTCCTGGACGAGCTCAAAGTAAATGGTCAATCGAACCCCACAATATTTCGCAAGGTCGAATGCGGGGAGTGGTCTACAGCGCACATTCTCTTCAACAAGATGATCGAGCGCTTTGCTGTTGAGCAATACGGTGCCGATTGGGCTATTGAGCAGCCAGTTAATTGAAAGCACCCATGGACCGCAGCCAATCAATACCGCTTTCCTCGCTCCGCATCCCCCCGCAATCCCTAGAGGCCGAATCCAGCGTACTCGGTTCATTGCTCCTGGACAACAAGTCCTTTGATCACATTGCAGACCTGGT
>JBBRNS010000193.1:0-7300 GCA_038230175.1 Burkholderiales bacterium | reverse complement strand
TCAAGGCAACGTGCAAGCAGCAGTTGCAACACCACGGGGCCGCCGTGGGCCTGCAATTCGAGCACATCCTCTCCGGTAAACGAATGCGGCCCAGGGAAATAGAGCGCCAAACCCTGATCAATAGGGGCGCCCGCGCCATCACGGAAGGGAAGGTAGCTTGCCTCGCGCGGTCGCAGCGTTCGACCGAGTAATCGCTCCACGAACTGGCCTAAATCCCGTGCGCTGACCCGCACAATGCCCACAGCTCCCCGTCCTGGCGCAGTGGCGATGGCAATGATCGGTTGGCTGTTACGCGTCAGCATGGCTAAAAACAGAGGGCCAATAGGCAAGGGCCGCTGTGCGCGACCCTTGGTTTATCGAAACTTTGGCAAATTGAACTGCGGCGGCACACCCATGCGGGTATTGATAATCCACTGCTGGGCTATGGACAAGACGTTGTTCGTAATCCAGTACAGCACCAAGCCTGCGGGGAAGAAGAAGAACATCACGCTGAAAATCAGTGGCATAAACCACATCATCTTGGCCTGCATGGGGTCGGGCGGCGCAGGGTTAAGAGCCGTTTGCAACAGCGTGGTGAGCGTCATAAACACAGGTAATATAAAAAATGGATCAGGTGTGGATAAGTCATGAATCCATAAAATCCAAGGCGCATTGCGCATTTCAACGCTAGACAGTAACACCCAATATAAGGCGATAAATACGGGAATCTGAACCATGATCGGGAAGCAGCCACCCATGGGGTTTACCTTCTCCTCACGGTAGATGCGCATCATCTCCTGCTGCATTTGCTGCGGATTGTCTTTGAGTCGCGCCCGCATTTCCATGATCTTGGGATTGACCGCCTTCATCTTGGCCATACTGGAATAGGCCTTCGCATTGAGCCAATAGAAGGCAATTTTCAAGAGCATCACCAAAGCAACGATGGACCAACCCCAGTTCTGGATCACGCTATGCAACTGGTGCAGCAGCCAATACAAGGGCTTGGCAATGATGGTAAAAATTCCGTAGTCCTTTACCAATTCCAAGCCCGGCGCCAGCGCTTCCAGTTTTTTCTCCTCTTCAGGACCGGCGAAGAGGTCACTGTCGATTGTTTGACTGGCGCCTGGCTTCAGAGTGCCGAGTCGCAAGACCATGGCAACCGAATATTGGTTATTGCCCAAGCCCGTCACGCGGAACTCGCGCTGCAAGTCTTTGCCGTTGGGCGCATTGAGTAGCCAGGCCGACACAAAATAGTGCTGCACCATAGCAATCCAGCCGTTGTTGGCCGGAGGCGGAACTTCCGCCTTCTTCTTCTCAATGTCTTCAAAAGAAATTTTGTGGAATTTCTTTTCGTCGGTATAGGCCGCAGGCCCTGTAAACGTGTTGGCACCAAGCATTGAGCCTGCCGCCACCGTGCCATGGCGCGCCAGCTGCAAGTACAACTGGGCATCCACCGGTTTGTCGCTGACATTGAGCACTTGGTGATTGACGCGTATCGCATAAGCGCCGCGGGTGAACACATAGGTCTTGATGTACTTGAGCCCACCAATCGGTTGTGACTCAAAAGCAACTTCCAGCGTGGCCTGCCCATCTTCCAGCGAGCGAGGGCCTGGCTTCACAGCCATTAGGCTCAGGTGATTGGGGACCCGCTCGCCAGAATCCATCGCGTTTAACAGGCCGGTTTGTGCGACATACCGGCTAGCAGGCGATGTGTCCTCCATCAGGACAACAGCCTTGCTCTCGTGAACCGGAACCGGCATACCCAATGTGGACTTCACCGCCTCCACCAAGCCACCGCCGTGGTTTTGCTCCTCATACTGGCGCAGTGTTAGCTCGGAAAGCGTACCGCCACGGGTGTCAATGACGGCCTGAAAGACGTCGGTCGAAATGGCGATCTTTTCACCAATAGCCTCCAACTGTTCTGGCACCGCCGCGTGCGTCTGACCCGTACCATGGGACGCGGCGACCGCTGGCACTTCGACGTCGCCAGGCTTAGCGGTAGCCTGCGGCACAGTCTGCTGAGATGGACTCGGGAAAAACGTGGCTTTATGCCCGTTATGCACCTGCCACTGGTCCCACAACATCACCATGGAAAAACCAAAAACCACCCACAAGATGGTGCGACGAATATCGTTCATGAAGGATTCTTTTCGGAAATAGAAGTCAACCGCGTAAACAGCCGAGGAGGCGTTAAGGGCACTGGATCACAACCACCCGCGCACCACGGGTGGCATCGGGCGAAGCGATTAACCGTCAAGTACGCACCCACCGCGGCCCCATGAATCTCTAGGGCTTGCAGTGAGTAGGCGGAACAAGTTGGCTCAAACCGGCACCCAGAGCCCAATGATGGGCTCAAGAACAAGCGATAGGCCTTAACCAAGCCAATTAATAGTGCGCGCATCACCGCGTGTGCCCTCCGACCTTCGGGGAGAAAGTAGGCGCAGCAGAAGAGGCACGCGCACGCACGAACAATTGCTGCAACTCTTCGCGAACAGCAGCCTTCAGCGCATCGGAAGTTGCACTCACAAAATGGCTGCGATCGAATGCGCTTCGCAAACGCACAAGGTGCGCACGCTCCAGCAATGCAGCCTCGACCCCAGAGCCTACTTGGTAGATTTGACGCTTTATGGCGTTTCGCGTGACAGCACGCTTGGCCCAGCGTTTGGGCACCATAGCGCCCAACCATACACCAGCTAACGGAAAAAGCGCCACGGGCGAGGCACTCTCAACCAGGAGAGGCGAGGAATCCAATGCGCAGGAGTGCAAAGCGAAATGCGTGGTTTTAGCGAGCATTTGACCGGCAAGCACCGCTTGAAACTGCGGGCGGGTCTTTAGTCGATGCACTGATTAGCCAAGCAAAATCGGCGCGGCAGTCCTGAACAGGTCAGGCCTAACACGACCCCGATTGCCAATTAGACAGCCAGGCGCTTACGGCCCTTAGCACGGCGTGCGTTGATCACAGCGCGGCCGCCGCGGGTTTTCATGCGAACCAGAAAACCATGCGTACGAGCGCGGCGAATTTTGGAAGGTTGGTAAGTGCGTTTCATAATATTCTCTTCTCTGCCCCGAACACGATCAGGGTAACCCCGGATTATGGCAAACTTTCGCCCTACCAGCAAGGTAGGCAGACGGAATTCCCCAAATCCGACGAAAACTAAAGCGCTCGGGCGGTTGTGGATAAGGTTTTGATAAATTACACTTCTTCCCCTAATCAATCGTAACTATCCACAGACTCTGAACCAACATGCCCGAGGGAATACCATCCACCCCACCCCTGCCGTCTGGATACGACGTCGGCCAAAGCCTTTGGCAAAGTTGCGTTGATCAGTTGGCCCAGGAACTCCCCGAGCAGCAGTTCAATACCTGGATCAAACCCCTAACCGCGCAGGTTGCCGAAGACTTGTCTACGGTCACTATTTTTGTCGGAAACCGATTCAAACTGGACTGGGTTCGGGCTCAATACAGTGGCCGCATCGCTGCGATGCTGGAGAAAATGTATGGTCAACCGGTCGTCGTTGAATTAGCCATCACGCTCAAAGAAAGTGTTGCCAGGCCTAGCTTCACACCAAGAGTTCTGGATGTTGCGTCACCCGAAGACAGCATTTCGGCAAGCGAGCCGATTCCATCGGGTTTGCCCAAAAATCGGCTCAACAGCATGTTGACGTTTGAGACCCTGGTTGAGGGCACAGCAAACCGTATGGCGCGCGCCGCAGCCATGCACGTGGCCACCATTCCGGGGCATATGTACAACCCCCTTTTCATTTACGGCGGCGTTGGCCTGGGCAAGACCCACCTCATGCACGCGGTGGGCAATCGCCTGCTAGCTGACAAGCCGGGCGCAAAAGTTCTCTACATCCATGCAGAACAATTTGTTTCGGATGTGGTTAAGGCCTACCAGCGCAAGACTTTTGACGAATTCAAGGAGCATTACCACTCGCTGGATTTGCTCTTAATCGACGATGTTCAGTTCTTTGCCAACAAAGACCGGACCCAAGAGGAGTTTTTCAACGCCTTTGAAGCGCTGCTTGCCCGCAAATCGAACATCATCATGACCAGCGATACCTACCCCAAAGGCTTGGCAGATATCCACGAGCGGCTGGTCTCGCGGTTTGATTCGGGTTTGACGGTGGCCATCGAACCACCAGAACTTGAAATGCGCGTCGCCATTCTGATCAACAAAGCGCGGGCAGAGGGCTCGGAAATGCCGGAAGAGGTCGCTTTTTTCGTGGCCAAAAACGTGCGCTCCAACGTGCGCGAACTCGAAGGTGCACTGCGGAAAATCCTGGCCTACTCCCGCTTCAACCAAAAAGAGGTCTCCATCCAGCTGGCGCGAGAAGCCCTTCGGGACCTGCTATCCATCCAGAACCGGCAAATTTCTGTGGAAAACATCCAGAAAACCGTGGCGGACTACTACAAGATCAAGATCGCCGACATGTATTCCAAAAAGCGTCCGGCCAGTATTGCCAGGCCGCGCCAGATCGCCATGTACCTCGCCAAAGAACTCACCCAAAAAAGCCTGCCCGAAATTGGCGAGCTATTTGGGGGGCGCGACCATACAACCGTTCTGCATGCGGTTCGCAAAATTGGTGGCGAACGCCAGCAGTTGGCCGAACTCAACCAGCAACTCCATGTACTGGAACAAACTCTCAAGGGTTAGCGGCGATAAAGCCCTTAGGCTGTCGCCAAAATCGCGCCAGACCCCCAAGAAAACAGCGAAAATGGCACGGTTTATAAAAGTAGCTTGCGCGGGTGGCGCGGCTTGCATCGTAGAAATTTAATAAGAGGTTGACATGATCGTATTGAAGGCAACGCAAGACAAGCTGCTCTCGGTTCTTCAGTCGGTGGCCGGCATTGTCGAGCGCCGGCACACACTGCCCATTTTGGCCAACGTATTGCTTCGCAAAACAGGTACATCGGTGCAAGTGACCACCAGCGACCTCGAAATCCAAATTCGCACGACCGCAGAGCTGGGTGGCGACACCGGCAGCTTTACGACCACCATTGGTGCTCGCAAGCTCATCGACATCTTGCGCACCATGCCTTCCGACCAGACGGTGTCGCTGGAGTCAAGCCAAAGCAAAATCATTGTCAAAGGCGGCAAGAGCAAATTCACCTTGCAAACCATGGCAGCCGAAGACTTTCCACTGGTGCAAGAGTCGGCCAACTTTGGCCCCTCGTTCAGTGTTCCCCAGAAGACCCTGAAGAGCTTGCTCAGCCAGGTGTCATTCGCCATGGCGGTGCATGACATTCGCTACTATTTGAACGGCATTTTGTTTGTAGCCGAAGGGCAACAATTGAGCCTAGTCGCCACTGACGGCCACCGATTGGCGTTTGCGTCGGCCACGCTAGACGTCGAAGTACCCAAGCAAGAAGTCATATTGCCCCGCAAGACTGTGGTGGAGTTGCAAAGGCTTCTGTCGGACAACGAAGGCGCCATTGAGATGCAATTCGCCAATAACCAGGCCAAGTTTTTGTTTGACGGCATGGAGTTTGTTACCAAGCTGGTAGAGGGAAAGTTCCCAGACTACAACCGTGTCATCCCCAAGAACCACAAAAACAGCATCACCGTGGGCCGCGCAGCACTGCTTGCAACCCTGCAGCGCACCGCCATTCTTACTAGCGACAAATTCAAGGGCGTTCGCCTCAACCTGGACCCTGGCAGCCTGCGGGTGGCCTCGAACAATGCCGAACAAGAAGAAGCCGTCGATGAACTCGACATTGACTACGGCGGCGACAGCATCGAGATCGGATTCAACGTAACGTACCTGATCGACGCGCTTGCCAACATGAGCCAGGATATGGTTCAACTGGAATTGTCGGACGGTAATAGTTCCGCACTGATCACCATCCCCGACAACGCCACCTTCAAATATGTGGTCATGCCCATGAGAATTTAGCGTGTAACACCTTAAGCGCCCGACCGCACAAACCCCCGCCCATCGGGGGTTTGGTCATTCAAGCGATTGAAGTTTTTGAAAATTTGACGGACAGATACTGATATCTGTCCCCACTAAGTGAATTGAGCCATGACCGAAGAAAACAACGCAACCCCTCCCGTCAACCCCACTGACGCCACTGTCAATACGGGCGAAAGCGGCTCGGACAGCTCCAACTTCCAGCCCACCATCGACACCAACCAGGCTGGTGCGACCGAAGCCTACGGCGAAGGTTCTATCCAGATTCTGGAAGGCCTGGAGGCCGTGCGCAAGCGCCCCGGTATGTACATTGGTGACACGTCCGACGGCACCGGCTTGCACCACTTGGTTTTTGAGGTGGTGGACAACTCCATCGACGAATCCCTGGCGGGCCACTGCGACGACATTCTGGTCACCATCCACTCCGACAACTCCATCAGCGTGGTGGACAACGGCCGCGGCATCCCCACCGGCGTGAAGATGGACGACAAGCACGAGCCCAAGCGCTCGGCGGCTGAAATCGCCTTGACAGAATTGCACGCTGGCGGCAAGTTCAACCAAAACAGCTATAAGGTCTCTGGTGGCTTGCATGGCGTCGGCGTTGGAGCGTTCCTGCGCCAGCTTGGCGCTGAGGTCGGGGCTGTCGATGATTGCGAGCACTTGGCCCTTCTTCACGGTGTCGCCGGCGTGCACCTGCAGCGCGGCCGCGCCGGCGCTCGGTGCAAACAACGTCGGGCTCACGGCGGCCACGACCTTGCCTTCGGCCGCGATGTCGCGCACGAACGGGCCGCGCTCGACCACCGCCGTGCTCAGTCGCGATTCGCTCACCGATGCATTGGCCGAGAAGGCCTGCAACAGCGAAGGCATCGCGAATGCGGCGCCGACCAGACCGGCGATGACGATCGCACCGACGATGAGGCGACGGCGCATCGGTCTGGCTGTCGTGAGCAATCTGTCGGTGGCGGCGGTGTCTCGGATCATGTGCATGAGAAAAGGCTATCGATGCCTACTTCCGCAAGCCGTGTGCCTGTGTCCGGCAGAGAAAGATTTCCTTTCAAATCAATGCGTTGCGCGGTCTGTCGACAGATAGGGAAGATGTCCGCGGACAGTCGTCGCGGACAGTCGGACACTTTGGCGACAAGTGCCTTTGCTACGGCGGGACCAAGCACGGCGGCTACATGCCAGAAGCCGATGACCAGCAGGGTTACCAAAGCCGATCACGGGCACAGCTTGCCGCTAGTCGCTCATAGATCGATGCTCGGTGCGCTCATGGCTCTCCGGAAACTAAGCACCCCAAGGAGCATGCATGGGCACTTCATTTGCTTGCAAGTCGTTGTTGCCGCTCCTTCTCGTGCGCGACTCAGGCAACGGAAAGGTCATCGTCGCCGATGGCTGCCACCGCTTAT
>JBBRNS010000192.1:0-7330 GCA_038230175.1 Burkholderiales bacterium | reverse complement strand
TAACCTGAGATAAATAGAGTAATCTTAGGGTATTGTCTTAAAATCTTTGCACCTTGCCGTCCATATGGGCCTAAAAATGCAAGCCCAGAGTATGTTCATATCCTCGGTCAGTCTGCGTCTGAAATTTCCGCCGGTTTGGGCGTAGAACCCCACCATGCAGCACCCGCAATTCTTCCGCCAGTCGTGGCGTGCGCAAATAATTGACGCTGTGACCACGTCGGCAGGCGTACTGACCCAAGGCACAGGCGCCAAGTTGTGATTTATCCCCGATCCACACCACTGCGTGTGGCTACACCATTCCAAGTTGACATAAAGTATGCCACTGGTGACTGAAACTCAAGCAGGCATGATTGAATTTCAGTCACCAGTGAACAGACCCCTGTTCACACTAGATGAAAAGACCACCTATTTTTTTCCTAGAAAAAACTATCGCTACCTTAAGGGGTGCTGGAGTCCAATCCGAATCATGCCAAGCACTCGCGCAGCCACTGCGCGCAGGAGGCGCCGCCCTGCAAGGGCCAGTTCACGAGGATGGTAGTGTTTGCCCGGTGGACTTCGATGCGAATGTCAGGTTGGCTCGGCAAATGTGACAGTGGCGCTGGTGATGTTGCTGACGTTGGCGGTGACAGCGTCACAGTATCTGGAAAAAATGACCTGGGTTGCACGCTCAGGGTGCCCTGGCGGTATTCGTGCAGCCACTGATGCACGATGTTGGTGTTCACACCAAATAAAGCCCTATCCAAACGAATAAAGTTCTTTCCTGAAAAATAGAGTTCTATCCTGAAACGGAGAATCGGTGCTTGTTGCGTAGTCGCATTGTGACTACAATATAGGCTCATACACTGATCTAAGGAGATCCGCCATGACCACTGCCGATACCTACGTCCGTGCTCGTATCGACTCGGATACCAAAGAGCGCGCAGCCGACGCGCTGGCAGCAATGGGCCTGTCTATTTCGGATGCCATCCGCCTGTTGATGCTGCGTGTCGCAGACGAGCGCCGCTTGCCCTTCGAGGTCAAGGTTCCGAACGCCACCACCCGCAAGGCGATTGCCGAGCTTGAAGCTGGAAAGGGCAAACGCTTTGCCAGCGTCGATGCACTGATGGCGGACTTGCATGCGGACGATTGATCGGTCATCGGCATTCAAGCGCGACTACAAGCGCGAGGCCAAGGGTCAGCACCGGGCAACACTCGACGCCAACCTGATACCCGTTTTAAAGGCGTTGGCGGATGACCAGCCATTGGAGCCAAGACACCGCGATCACGATTTGAGCGGCGAATGGGCAGGCTACCGCGATTGTCACGTCAAGCCCGACTTGGTGCTGATCTACCGCAAGCCTGACGCCGACATCTTGCGACTGGCTAGACTCGGCTCGCACAGCGAGCTTTTCGGGTCATAGGATAGAACTTTATTTTGTCCTCTCTGCGGCCAGTTCAGGCTACGATTGGCGGCATGGATAGGACTTTTCCGTCACGGGTGCCGTGCCGTCCCACGACGAATCAACAACTTCCAGCCGTTTCAGGATAGAACTTTATTTGGCGTCAACAGTTGGCATTGACGCCGTGCTTGATGGCGACGGCGGCAACGGAGGCGCCAGTATGTCCACATTCGCCAACCATTTGGAGCTTGAGCTCAGGGCTGTAGTAGCGCCGCTTGGGGACTTTGGGGCGAGCTTCGCTCGCCATGGTGTGCATGATCTTCATCGTGCACACTATCTCCAGAAGTCAGCCGCTTACGTTTGGGTGGCATATGCAAGCGGTTTTGGTTGTCACGCAATCTGTACTGTGAGGCGCTTGCCAAGTACGTTGGCAGCGGCCTCGAGTTGGTCAAGTTTTGACTTGTGCATAAGGTCAAACAATCGATCAACTTGTGGCATGTGCCATCCCAAACGAAGGGCGAGTTCAGCCTTGTTGATTCCCTGATCGACCATCGCTTGGTACACGCCCAATTTGGCACAATCCAGCGCGCAGGGTCGCACCGTCTTTTGTTCAGCAGTTGGCTGGCGGGCCGCAGGAAGTGGCTGGC
Organism: Burkholderiales bacterium; assembly: GCA_038230175.1. Classification (GTDB taxonomy): domain Bacteria; phylum Pseudomonadota; class Gammaproteobacteria; order Burkholderiales; family Burkholderiaceae_C; genus Allorhodoferax. The sequence goes on along the minus strand of JBBRNS010000192.1, from coordinate 5,304 downwards.
GGGCATCAACATAGAAAGACAAGCCAGCTCCCAACGCGTCACTTGCCATACTCAGAGCCTCTTCTTCATCGGAGCCAGACGTAATGGCTTCTGGCACATCGACAAACGTGACGAGCACGGAGTCCTCATCGGGGGTCAAGGTCACGGGATAATCAAACATCAATTTTTCCTTCGCGTCTAAACACGCTGTCTTTTGATCTTGGCTTGCAGTCCTTTGCCAAGCTAGGTATTCCTGTACATGGGGGAGGCAGACTGCTTGCCGTTCAGAAACACCTTTAGCTGCGCCTCTTTACCAGCCTAAAAATGCAACACCCTAACGTGCCAACCATTTTTTAAGCTGCTGGAGTTCATTCATGAATAATAACAGATGTGTTGTTTTTCAAGGGTTGGCGTGGGCCTATCGCATGGGCTTTGGAGTCAGACGATTGCCGCCAATGTCGATTGATTCAAAAACGCCGCAGCAGAGTGCCCGCTAACGACTCGCTTGACAAGCTTCTTATTTGCGCTATCATTTGAGGGCACAAATCTAGCCTTCATGAACAACTATTCAATACGAGACCTTCGCGAACGCACCGGCGAGTTGGTGCGCTCGGCGCAGGCTGGGGAGCTGTCCGTGGTAGCAAGTCACGGCCACCCGGTGTTTATTGCGGTTCCATTTGACGATATGTCACTTGCACATGGTGTCAAGGTGTCTTTGGCTATCAAACTGTTTCGCGATCATGTGATCAGTTTGGGTAAAGCCGCCAAGATGGCGGATCTGACGAAAGTTAAATTTATAGCGGTATTGGGAGCCTATGGGGTTCCAGCCGTTGAATACCCGGTATCCGAATTGGACAATGAACTGGCCTTATTGGCGTCCTGATGGAATTGGTCGTTGCTGACAGCAGCCCGCTCATTGCTCTGGCCTTTTCAGGCCATATAGATATTTTGCTCGCGATTGCAAAAAAGGTCGTGATCACTGAAACGGTCTATCAAGAATGCACGGGCAATGGTGATCTGCCCGGCGCGGTTCAGATCGCAGCGGCAGTCACGGATGGCCGGATTACCAAAGTCCCTGATCCTGATATTGGCGAATTCAGATCAATTGACGGTCTGGACATTGGCGAGGCTTTGGCCATTTCACAAGCCAAATTAACGTGTGTTCCTATTTTGATGGACGATGCCATTGGCCGCCAAATAGCCCGAGCCCATGGGATTGCCATCATTGGAAGCTGCGGAATTTTGCTTGCGGCAAAGCAGCGTGGACTCATTGATGCAGTGGGCCCTATTCTTGGTACTTGGAAAAGCGGGCTTGGGTATTTTCTGTCGACGGCGCTGGTCAATGAAGTTCTTGCGCGGGCGGGAGAAGGCCAAGGTAGCGTTCATTGACCGAGGTGGAGGTCGTGTTTCACATAAATAGGAGGAGGACGGCAAGCACGTCATTCATCCTGAATCTCTGAACCAATCCGATACCCCATAGCCCGATAGCCGCTTTGGCGCTTGTCCCACATCCGCATCAAAGCCAAATGGCCGACATCCACGAAGTCAATGATTTGCACATTGGTTTTACTGGCGTGCGCACGGTGCAGGCGACCGGCATACTGCTGCAGCGTCCCCTTCCAAGAAACCGGCATCGCCAAAACCAGCGTGTCTAACGGTGGATGGTCAAAGCCCTCGCCGACTAGTTTTCCCGTCGCCAGTAATACGCGCGGCGCATCGGGCGCCAATGCGTTTAAAGCCGTGACCACCTCCGCCCGCTGTTTCTTGGACATTCGTCCGTGCAACACGAACAGCTCCGGCACCATTGCGACCAGTGCGGCCTGTATCGCATCAAGGTGTTCAGTCCGTTCGGTCAGTACCAACACCTTTCGCCCCTGCTGGAAAGCCACGCGGACTTCCTCTGCGATAGCATCGGTGCGGCCCAGGTCATTGGCAAGGTGCCGGAATACGTCCTGGATACCGGCATCCCTAGGCAAGTCAATTCTTGTAAACCGTGATCGCGGCATCACCTCCAAATCCTTGGGGGCACCGGCCGGCTGGGTCGCTGTATAGCGAATCGGACCGCACTGCATAAAGATGATGGGCTGCTGACCATCACGGCGTATGGGTGTGGCGGTTAAACCCAGCACGTACTTCGCCTTTGTTTTCTTCAAGATGGCATCAAATGACACCGCTCCCACATGGTGGCATTCATCCACAATGACCTGCCCGTAGGTCTCAACCAGTGCATTGACCTCGCCTTGACGCGAGACGGACTGCATAACGGCGATGTCAATTATTCCAGTGGGCTTGGCTTTTCCACCACCGATGGTGCCGACAACACCCTTTCCCACCCCTAGAAAAACCTGCAGCCGTTCCTGCCATTGTTTAAGCAATTCCGTACGATGCACCAGAACCAGGGTGTTCACGCCCCGGCGCGCGATCATCGCGGCGGCGGTGACCGTCTTGCCAAAAGCCGTCGGCGCACACAGAATGCCGAAGTCGTGATGCAACATGCCCGAGACCGCAGCCTCTTGATCGCTGCGCAAGGTTCCGACGAAGGCAACTTCAATAGGTTCACCACTGAAACGCGCATCATTCAAATCGCAGGTGATGCCGTTTTCGTGCAACAGGGCTAGCGCCGCATCGAGACAGCCGCGAGGCAATGCAATGTGTTGTGGGAAATTCTCCGCATTACCAATAATGCGCGGCGTATCCCAGACCGACATCCGCATCGCCTGGGCTTTGTAAAACGCGGGGTTCTGAAAGGCTGCCAGTCGGATCAGCCGGTTGGCCAGTGACTGCGGCAGCTGTGCTTTCTCGAAATAAATCAAATTGCCCAGCGTCACGGTCAGCGAATGGGGCATGGGTGCCGCCAACTTCGTACTGGCTGTGCGCCCGCTTTTCCAAGGGGTGGCAAGGTCCTCTTCGTCGATGAAGGTCACGTCCAGCGGATGGACACTTCCAATAGCGCGCAGAATCGTTGGTTCAATATCGTGTGCGGGCATGGCCTCTACTGCTGCCAAGAAGGCCCATTGATCAGGATACGGTCGCAAATCCGTGTTGACGAACACACTGCAACCACTCTCGCGAGGTATTTTCTGCAGAGGAAGAGCAATCAGGTTCCCGAATCCACCTTTGGGCATCGTGTCTTGATTGGGAAACAGCCTGTCATAAGACTCCAGCTTCAATTGCCGTGTGCGCGCGCAGGTATGGCTGATGATTGCAGCTCCCAGCTGCCTAGCATCTCGGGCCGAAATCCGGCTCGCAAAGAACACCCAAGCATGTGCTCCCCGACCGGATCTGGAAATTTCCAATGCGGCGGGCACGCCGAGCTCCTCACAGGAAAGCATGAAGGCCTTAGCATCGTCTTGCCAATCCGCCTCGTCGAAGTCGGCCGCCAGAAAATGGCAGGTGTCGTCTTCCATCAGTGGATATACGCCGACTGTGTGTACGCCAGCCAAATGGTCGTAGATCACCGCGTCAGACAGGGAAATCAACAATCGCTGGCCGCAGTCGCCGCATTTAATACGTGGTTTTTGGCAAACTCCTGGGCGCCACTCGTTGGCACACGCCGGTGAATAGCCTGACTTGCCAGAGTTTTTCCCCTCCCAGCGGATAGGATAAACATCGGTTCGCCCGCGAAATAGTTTGCGAAACAGGGCCACTTTCTCACCCGTGGAAAACCGGGACGGTTCTGGCGTAGGGAGCGTTGAAGGTGGCGAAGATATTGGAGACGGCACAGACGGCGAACGCCACGCGATGCCGTGGGCGTCCAGCAGCGCCGTCAGGCGGGCGTTTTCAGCTTGTAGTGCAAGCAACTGGTCAGACATTTTTGAGGCATGGAAAAATTTTTGCTGTCCTTTCCATTATCGTGACGACTGTCCGCCCATCGCAGTCGGTTTTATACGTGGTTTGCACTGTTCAAGAGGAAGCCATCCACTCGATGGGTTCATCGGGGTTGTCGCTTTATGCACAGAACTTCCGGGGCCTCTAGGCTGGCGGCTCCCCGTCATCGCCCATCAGATCCCGCTGTGCTTCTCCCGCCAGTTCCGCCTCAATGTCGGCAATGCTTGGCAAGCTTTGCTCCAGCATAGGTGGCAGATCACGCAGCAACTGGTATTCAGCCACACCAATGGGCTTATCGATACCCGACAGCGCGTATTCCGCCACCAGGCGGTTTTGCTGCTTGCACAGTAGCAAACCGATGGTGGGTTTGTCGTCCGGTGCTTTGACTTGTGCGTCTACCGCTGCCAGGTAAAAGTTGAGCTGGCCTGCGTGTTCTGGTTTAAACGCAGTGGCTTTCAGCTCCACCACCACGTAACACTTCAAGCGCGTGTGATAGAAAAGCAGATCGATAAAGAACTCATCCCCCGCCACTTCAAGCCGGAATTGCCGACCCACAAACGCAAAGCCTGCGCCCAGCTCCAACAGGAACCGGGTAATGTGGCGAATCAGGCCGCTTTCAATCTCGCGTTCGTGGGCATCGTCACCCAGACCGAGAAAGTCAAAAAGGTAGGGGTCTTTTAGCGTGTCCTGTGCCAGCGCCGAATCGGGAGCAGGTAAACGGACCATGAAATTGGTGACTGCCGCACCTTGGCGCAAATGCAAGCGATTCTTGATGTTGATGGACAAGGTGGTGCGCGACCAGCCATGCTGCACCGTCTGCACTGCGTACCATTCCCGCTCAAGAGCATTGTCCAGTTGGGTCAGCAAGGTCACGATGTGGAACCACGGCAATTGGTCAGCAGGCTGCTGACCAAATAGACCATCCGGGCAATGCTGGGCAAAAAACCGCATGTACTTCAGGTTGCTGGACGACCAGCCGCGCATGTCAGCAAAGGCATCTTTGAGGTCCAGTGCCAACCTGTCGATGACCTTGGCACCCCAGCCTTCACTTTGCTGCCGCTCCAGAATGTCACGCCCAATGCGGCCATACAGTTGCACCAATTCGGCGTTGACTGCCAGCGCTGCACGTTGCCGAGCCTGGGCAATCTGCGTCTTGAGCTGCGACAGCCATTGGCCGTAGCCATCAGGCAGGGTCATTGGGGATTTACCGGCGGGTGAATTCATGCGGTCCTCTTGGTCAGCCTAGGTCTGGCGGCAGTTTGTTAGGCATCTGAGAATCAATTGGGCCTGCAGCCACCGTCGAATATGCGCGAGAAGCTATTAAAAGTATAGTGGTTGCAGACGATCCGCTCAGGAAATTGCGTCCTCAGCAATGACTACCCACCACGGGCCAAATTATCGAACCGCGTGTATCTCGGTGACCATGCCAGCTTCACAGTTCCCGTTGGGCCATTGCGTTGCTTACCAATGATGATCTCCGCAACGCCGGGCTCTTTG
>JBBRNS010000191.1:0-7438 GCA_038230175.1 Burkholderiales bacterium | reverse complement strand
TGAACCATTCTGATCAACGATAGGTGTCAATACGAAACAGCGTCTGTAGCAATACCGACTCTGTTTCGCATTGGTCTCTTGCTAAAACGTCCCTCATCAAAGGTGGCAATTGATCCCTCAAATTGATTGATCACACTCACCTGCGACTACGGTGGCGCCGGTTGTGGTGGAACTGCCCGCAGTGCAGCCACTGCAGGGGGACGCCACCATGACAACCATTCCGATCTGTCACAACCCCCAGTGCGGTCACACCGATGGGGACCCGCCTGTGCCGCGCGTCCGAGTTGGTGCTAGAAGTTTTGCTGCAGCCCCAGGCGGCACCGTTCAGCAAGGAAGACGGCGAAATGACAGGCGGCGAAGTGGTAGTTGACGCCGCTGCTGCGGCGCCACTACACTGATCGGCTTGGCATGGGCACCGTTGGGGTAGCCGCGTCGCTGGAATGGCCTTGCTTATAGGGGTTTGGATTGGCACAGAATTCCATTGTTTCCCTCGCTCCGGATGCCTACCGGCAGGTCTTCTTGTCGTCGCCCGACTACATCACTATCAGTCGTTTGTCTGACGGTTTCTTCATCGATGTCAATCCAGGGTACGAACGGTTCACGGGTTATGCCCGCAGCGAGGTGATAGGGCAGACATCGGCTAGCTTAAATATCTGGTTCGATGCGCAGACCCGCATCGACTTTGTCAATGCGTTGGAACAAAGCGGCGTACTCCATAGCTTTGCGACCCGATTGCGTACCAAATCCGGTGAAGTGTGCGATGTTGAGGTGTCGGCCACCACCACCGTGATTGCGGGTGAACCCGTGCTGGTGGCTGTTGTGCGCGATGTGACCGAACGCAAGCGCGTCGATGCGGAGCTGGCCCAGTACCGCGCGCACTTGGAGGCCATGGTTGAAGCACGCACCGCCGAGCTCAAACACCTGGCCCAGCACGACGTCTTGACTGGGCTGCCCAACCGCGCGCTGCTGGGCGACCGTATCGCGCAGGCCATCCACCATGCCCAGCGATACAAGGGCAGCATGGCCGTGATGGCGGTGGACCTGGACCGCTTCAAGCAAGTCAACGACACCTTGGGCCACGCAGTGGGTGATGTGTTGCTCAAGCGGGTGGCGCAGCGCCTGCGAGATTTGGTGCGCAAGTCTGACACCGTGGCGCGTATGGGGGGCGACGAGTTTGTGCTGATTCTGAAAGAGGTGCCCAGCCAAGAGGTGGTGACCGCTGTGGCCACTAAGATTCGGGACGCGCTTGCCCAGGCCTTTGACATTGAGGGCCACTCGGTTGAGGTAGGGGGAAGCATTGGTGTTGCCCTTTTCCCCAGAGACGGAACGGATGCTCACACGCTTTTGAAGTGTGCCGACGTGGCGATGTACAACGCCAAGCAGGCCGGACGCGGCCAATTCCGCTTCTTCGGTAAGCTGTAAAGCACTGGTCTGCTCAATCGCAGGGAACCCCCTGCAAAGCGCCAGTGGGCGCGGGTTTGGCGGCTTATGAACAAAGTTATCCCCAGCGTGATCCACTGTTTTTGGGGGTAGAGTGCGGCTTGACTGGACAGCCGTGGCACGCAGTGCGGTTGTAGAAAATTCTTTACCACAAGATCGGCCCCCATTGGCAAAACCAATTATTTAGTTAGCCCGTGCAGCGCGCTTGTGCTGAAAGAATAGGCATTACCCGCAGCGCCAGCGTTGGCGCGGCCTGCGGGCCGGTGGGGCAGGGTTATCCACAGCGTGTTCCACCAAAAACTGGGGTAAGTATTTTTTGCCGGTCCCGCTTAGCGCGGCATCAATGCGGCATCAATGCGCCGCAATTCCAGCATTGCTCAAAGCCGCCTTCCACCAATTCGCCGCACACGCAGGTCCAGCGCCGCTGGGGCACGTTTTGCAGATGGTACAGCAGCGCACGCGCCCGTGTTTCTTGCGGTGGGTGGTGGATCCAGACTTCGGGCAGGCATTGGTCAGGCGGCAATTCTCCGGCGGCCGCGCTGAGGTACTGGCGCTGGACGCTGGCCTCAATACCTTCGTATGAAAGCGCATCGGCCCAAAGGGTGGCGATGGCTACGTTAGGGGCTTGGGTCAGGCGCAGCATGGGGTCAACACTGATGGTGGTAATGGCCCAAGAATAACGAGCCAGGCAATATTGGGCAAACATGTTGGTTAATCGGGTGCTGGGTACGAGATACCCATAGACCAGCATCGAATCAATTCCTGTGTGACAGTACCGCATCTCGCAATGGTGGTTTTGAAAGAAACTATGTTGAAGAAATTCCAATCCAGCCCTCAAACCCAGCACCATCACCTGATGAACCACAATGCCACGCGACTGTTACTTGCTCTTACGCTCATGCTGACCTTTCTACTGGCGGGCTGCTCAGCCACCGGTGTGCTGAATGCAGTTACGCCGAGCAGCAAGTACACGCTCAATGCCGATGTCGCCTATGGCACGCAGCCGCGCCAAAGGCTCGACATCTACACGCCAACGGCAGTGCGGCCGGCGACCGGTTGGCCGGTGGTGGTGTTTTTTTATGGTGGCTCGTGGAACGTCGGCGCGCGAACGCAGTACCAGTTCGTGGGTGAGGCCTTGGCTGCGCGCGGTGTGTTGACCCTGGTGGCCGACTACCGGCTCTACCCTGAGGTTCGCTACCCCGATTTCCTGAGCGACAGTGCGCAAGCGCTTGCCTACGGCTTAGACCATGCTGCGGCCCTGGGTGGTGACCCAATGCGGGTGTTTGTGATGGGGCATAGCGCAGGCGCTTATAACGCTGCGATGCTGGCGCTCGATGGGCGCTGGCTTAAGGCAAACGGGCATGGTGCAAACGCACTGGCAGGCTGGATTGGTCTTGCGGGGCCCTACGATTTTTACCCGATCACCAATCCGGATGCAAAGCCGGTGTTCTTCCACCCGAACTACCCGCAGAACTCGCAGCCCATTGCATTCACGTCGCATGACGCGCCCCGCAGCTTTCTCGCCGCGGCAGCGGAGGATGAGCTGGTCAACCCACAGCGCAATACCCAGCAGCTTGCAGAAAAGCTGCAGGCCGTGGGTGTACCCGTAACGCTGAAGTTCTACCCCCGAGCCAGCCACACGTCACTGATCGGCGCTTTTGCCTGGCCCTTGCGCTGGATCGCACCGGTGTTGGACGACGTGCAGGCCTTCATTGCTTCGGCACCACCGGTGCCATGACTGCCGTCCAACGGCAATGCTGGACGTGGGTCTGGCGACACGTTGGAACGGCCCGGTATTTCAGTGTGATCCAGAGGCTGATGCCGGTGACCAATCCATCAAATCGCTAGCCCACACGGTATAGAAGTGGTATTGTTATAACCAACCTAGCCAAAAAATGGGGTGTCGCACCTTGACTCTGCCGGGCATCACACTCGCCGAAACCGATGGGCAAGACTCTCTCGCAATGCCCATTGCACAGTGCGCCCCGGCCGTGGTGCAGATTCAGGCCCAGGTGGCCGCCGACGAAATGTCAGCCACCCTCAGCATCCAAGTGCCAAATGGCTGCGCCCAGCCAAGCGTTGCCGACCTGCAGCATGCACTCACCAGTGCCGGTGTGGTTTTTGGCATCGACGAATCTGCTTTGCAACACGCCAGCGCAAGCACCCAATGTGACCAATTGGTGGTGGCGCAGGGCGTCAACGCGGTCGCCGGAAAAGACTGCGTGTTTGAGGAACTGGTGCGTCAGTCCAGTGACCGCGCCCCCAAGGTAGACGAGAACGGCCTGATCGACTACCGCGAGCACGGGGACATCACCGCAGTCCATGCCGGCGCGCACCTCATGCGCCGCCACCCGGCCACCCAAGGGGTCGATGGAAAAACCGTCACAGGGCGAACGCTCCCGGCCAAAGCCGGCAAGGACGAGCCGTTTGCCAGCCCACTGCCGGGCACCAAGCTCGATGCCCAAGACCCCAACCTTTTGCTGGCGACAGGCTCCGGCCAACCCGTTCGGGTACCCAATGGATTCACGGTCGAGCCGATTCTGGTGCTCAAAGAAGTGAACATGGAGAGCGGCAATATCCACTTTGACGGCACAGTTCATATCAAAGGCGATGTCGTGCAGGGCATGAAAGTGCAGGCTGCGGGCGACATTGTGGTGACCGGCTTGGTGGACGGCGGTGATCTAGAGGCCGGGGGCAATATTAGTGTTGGGGGTGGGGTGATAGCGCATGCGCAAGTGCGTGCGACAGGCTCGGTTAGCGCCCGCTTCGCGCAGGATGTCAGTATCTACGCGGGTGTCGCTATCGACCTGCAAGACATGGCGCTGGAATGCCAATTGGAGTCGCTCAACCACATCGTCATCGGCGCGAAAGCCCCCGAACGCGGGCGCCTGATTGGTGGCAGCGCGACCGCCATGATGCTGCTGCGCGTTCCCATTTTGGGCTCTAGCAAAGGTGGACTGACCAAGGTTTTTCTGGGCACCAATGCGGATCTGACCGCCAAGCACCAAGTGCTGCAGGAGCGTATCGCCAAAGAAAAAGAAGCCGAGGAACACCTAGAGAAACTGGTTAAACAGCTTGAGGCAACGGGCGACCCCAAGGCCATGATGGAGCGCGTCAAGGCGTCACACCAGCATGCGCTCCAGGTGTGGGGCGCGTCGCTGGCCGAGGCGCGCGACTTGGAGGCACAAATCGCCCATGCACTCAGCGCCCGCCTAGAGGTAAAGACGGAAGTCGGCGGTAGCGTCGACATGCAGATTGGCCCACACAGCGCCCGCTTGCGCCAAGACTACGGCCCGGGTACTTTTACATTTGGCGAAGAAGCCCACATTGTCTTTACCGACGCTGCGGGTAGGACCCAGTTGGCGACTTAGGCGCTGGTGATGCGGAACGCCGCTAGCTGGCGTCCCCTTGGTTCTGGGGCGCAAACAGCGCCTCAACAGCCGGCCTCCATTCGTCGTAGCCATTGAAGCTTATGGCGATAACGATATGCCCAGTAGTGATTGTTAGCTCCTTGTATACAGTTTGTATATTCCATTGGAGCATTGTTTGAATAGCAAGATTAATCACGACGTAGAACCTCCACGGGGTCCAATCTGGATGTCGGCCTTCCCATCTGCGCTACACCGGTATGGGTCCATTGCTCCAGACCATCCGCCTAAGGTAGGTTTCGAGTCAGGGGCGGTAACTCAGAAATTCGCCTGATAGCGGTCACATGCTAGTGGGGTACTCTGCGCCCCACTTGTCATCGAACTCCTGCAAACGCCTCAGTGCCTCATCCGCAGTGGCTGCGGTTTAGATGGCCCGCAAGTCACCAGCGTGCTGAATGCCGCAGTCGCCTATGGCACGCAGCCGCGCCAAACGCTCGACATCTACACGCCCACTGCAGCGCGGCCGGGCATTGCACCAACGAACTCGCAGCCCATTGCGTTCACGTCGTAAGACGCGCCGCGCAGCTTTCTTGGCGCCTTCGCCTGACCGTTGCGCTGGATAGCGCCGGTGGTGGACGACGTGAATGCCTTCATCGCGGCGGCGCTACCGGTGCCATGACGGACCACGCGACAGCCGTACGATGCAGACGGGTTCTATATTTGCTACCGCTAGCAAGATTGCCCGTGCCGGAGCGCGCCAATCCGTCCACCTAACACCCAGCGACTTGGCAATTTCGTCCCCGACTGCGCGTGTTACCCAATGACCTTGCGAACGCTAAAGCAACGGCCGATAATGTGAAAGAAGGGGTGCATCTTGCACACCTGAGGTAACGGTTGAATTTCAGGAGACGTCTATGCACCAATTTTTGACAACGACCAAAGCGGCAAATACGGCGGGCAGCGCACTGCGCTGGAGTCGCCTGCTGTGCACTGCTGCGGCGCTGATGGTCTGCGTTAGCGCGGGTGCGGGCAAGCCCGAATGGGCGGGGCAAGGCAACGGCAACGGCAACGGAAACGGCAAAAACAAGCACCAGCAGCAGGCCGATGACCATGATTACCGACAAGATGCGCGGTCGGCACCTGCGGTGGCCCCTGGTATCAGTGTCGATATTCGCATCGGTGGGTATTTCGACTCCCGCCAGCGCACCCAAGTGCAGGATTACTACCGCCAAGAGTCGCGTTCGGGTCATTGCCCACCGGGGCTGGCCAAAAAGAACAATGGTTGCATGCCACCGGGGCAAGCCAAGAAATGGTCTACCGGTCGCCCTTTGCCCCGTGACGTGGTGTACGTGCCCATCGACCCCCGTGTTTTGGTGCGCCTGGGCACGCCCCCAGCGGGCCATCGATTTGTGCAGATTGCGGGGGACATTCTCCTTATCGCGGTGGGCACCAGCATGGTGATCGACGCTATTGAAGACTTAGGACGCTAGGCGGTCCTGTGGCAATGCCGAGCGTTGCCATATAGCCGTCTCTCGGCGGGGAAGAATTGCGAATACTTCGAGCAAGTGTTTTCCGTTCGGTGCTGGCTCGGGCAAATTGGTTTGGCCGTCGGCTGGTTTAAGCTGGCGCAGGGCTGCTAGCTGGCGCACCGCCTCAAAAAGCGGGGCCAGGCCGCGCTGCTGGCGTCGCCTTGGTTCTGGCGCGCAAACAGCACCTCAAAAGCCGGCACCCATTCGTCGTAGGCGGCCACTGCGCCAAGGTGGCAAACCAAAGCCGCGTCGTCGGCATCCCAGCCCGCAGCCAGTGCAGCGTATGCTGGCGGAGGGGTGCCACTGCTCTCATTTTCATAGCTGCTTGCGCAATGTTGTCGAGGGCTAGAGGGCCATTTGACCCATAAATTGCGGCCGGTCCAGCGCATGCGTCTCGCGTCCTGCCTCAATATCCAGCGCACCCATCGCGTGCTGTTGGTGTTTTAACAGAATGGAAATTTCCGCTACCGGCATTGCTTTGAAAAATAGCCAACCTTGGTAGGTTTCGCAGCCGTAACTGCGCAATAGCTCCAATTGCGAGTTGGTTTCCACCCCCTCTGCGACCAGGCGCATATCTAGACTGTGCGCCAGTGCGATGATTGCGCGACAAATTTTTCCATCGCTTTGGTCGTTTGGAAGGTCTTTGACGAAAGTGCGGTCGATTTTCAATACGGAAATTGGCAGCGATTTAAGGTAGCCCAGCGACGAATAGCCGGTGCCAAAGTCGTCCAACGCCACGCTGCACCCCAACGCTACCAGCGCGGTGAGTTGTTCACGGGCGGCCTCGGGATGTTCCATCGCAACCGATTCGGTGATCTCGACCTCCAGCAAGTGCGCATGGGCACCGCTTTTCTCCAACGCCGCCTGCACTTGGGCTACGACATTACCCTGGCGAAACTGCTGGGCCGAGAAATTAACGGCAACCTGAAGTGGTGTTCCCGCGTTTTGCCAAGCGGCGATTTGTCGGCAGGCCGTTTCCAGTACCCAAGCCGATACTCCTAATATCAACCCGGTCGAGTCCGCTATTGGAATAAACCGAGCCGGTGACACTTCTCCAAGCACGGCATCGTGCCAGCGTAGCAACGCCTCTGCCCCGACGAT
>JBBRNS010000190.1:0-7453 GCA_038230175.1 Burkholderiales bacterium | reverse complement strand
TTTCCCCATGGGCGTTACTCTGGACGGTAAGTTGGTGGTGGCCATTTCCAGCCGCGCCTTGTTTGACTTTGAAGAAGAAAACGAGGTTTTCGAGAAAGGCGATGACACCGCCTATATGCGCCTGCAGCTCGAACGGCTGGATGTGCCGGCCAAGCCCGGCGTAGCTTTCTCACTGGTGCAAAAACTGCTGGCGTTTAACGCCGAAGGCTCTCAAAAGGTCGAGGTGGTCATCCTCTCGCGCAATGACCCAGTCAGTGGCCTGCGGGTGATGAAATCGGCGGCCCACTATGCGCTGCCGATCATCCGCTGCTCATTCACCCGGGGCGAGCCACCGTGGCGTTACCTCAAGCCCCTGCGGGCCAATTTGTTTTTAAGCACCCATTTGAGCGACGTGCGTGCCGCATTAGAGGCCGGTGTGCCTGCCGCGCAGGTCTACCCGCAGTCGGCCCACGCCAGTGCAGCGCACCCGCATGAAGTGCGTATTGCCTTCGACGGTGATGCGGTGCTGTTCAGCGACGAAGCCGAGCGCGTATTCCACGCCCAAGGGCTCAATGCCTTTCAGCAGCACGAGACCGACAACGCCGCCCTGCCCTTGCCAGACGGCCCGTTCAAGCCGCTGCTGGTAGCGCTGAACCATTTGCAACAAGCCGCCACGCCGCAGATGCGCCTGCGCACCGCGCTGGTGACTGCCCGCAGCGCCCCGGCGCACGAGCGTGCGATCCGCACGCTGATGAACTGGAACATTGCGGTGGACGAGGCTATGTTTTTGGGTGGGTTGGACAAGGGAGAATTTTTGCGCGAGTTTGAGCCCGACTTTTTCTTTGACGACCAGACTGGGCATATCGAATCGGCCGCGCGCCATGTGCCTAGCGGGCATGTGGCCAGTGGGGTTCGGAACTAGGCTGGCGTCGCGTGCAGGGCAGCTGCACAGCGCCCTGGGCAGGCAAAATTGCTCGTGTCCCCCGGCCTGCGGCCTCCTCCTTGACCTCGCCCTTTCGCCCACCCAGGCCACTGCGCAACTACCCAAAAGTAACGCTCAGTAAAGAGGGCCATCCCTGGTCAGCCTCAGCCAATTAGGGCACGTTGAATCCATAGCCAGCCCACAATAACAAGCCTTAATTGGAGACAGCTATGCCGCAGGTCCCGCACACGCCAACCCAAAATTCTCGCAGAAACGCTATTAAATCAATAGCTGCTTGCGCAATATTGACGAGGGCTAGCGGCCCATTTGATGCTTGGGCACAGCCACCGCAGGGCGCAGGGTCTGCCGCCACGCTAGGCGCCCACGCGGCTGCGTGGCGCGCCATGTCCCGGGTGGGCTATGGGCCTACTCCTGCTCTGGTGCAGGCACTAGCGCAGGCGGGCAGCCCGCGCGACTGGGCGTTGCAACAGGTCGACGCTGCCTATGCCGCCAGCCAAACTGCGCCACGCATTGCCACTGAGTGGGCGGACTTCAATGCGCCGCTGACGCACATCTTTGAGCAGTTTCGGGCTGAGCGCCAAGCGCGTGCCGATGGCAAAGAAAAGCTGCAAAAAAATGCCAACGCGGCGGATGCCAAGCGCATGGACTTTAGCGGCGATGCCGACCCTGCCTTTTACAGTCGGCGCGTGGTGCAGCAAGCCGCTGCTTGGCGATTGACCAGCTGCAGCCAGCCCGCACTAGAAAACCCACTGCTAGCGCGCATGACCGAGTTTTGGTTCAACCACCTCAACGTGTTCAGCGGCAAGGGAGCCGTGCGGCCGTTTACCGGGCACTATGTGGTCAACGTCGCCCGTGCCCACGCGCTAGGCCGGTTTGAAGATTTGCTCCTGGCCAGCGCGCGCCACCCCGCCATGTTGTTTTACCTGGACCAGGCCCAAAGCGTGGCTGACGGCACGGTTGGCGCCAAGGGGCAAAGCCGGGGCCTGAACGAAAACTACGCCCGCGAGCTGATGGAGCTGCACACCCTGGGCGTGAACGGTGGCTACAGCCAGACCGATGTGCGCGAGATGGCGCGGGTGTTGACCGGGTGGACCGTCTCGCCGCGCGACGAATCCGGCTTTCGCTTCGCACCCCGCATGCACGACAACGGCAGCAAACAGGTGCTGGGCCGCACCTTCCCCAGCAGTGTCCAAAACGCGGGCGAGCAAGAAGGCATCGAGGCCATCCGCATGCTGGCCCGCCACCCGGCCACGGCGCAGCGCGTATGCACCCGTCTTGCTCAGTTTTTTGTAGCTGATGACGCACAGCCCGCCTTGGTAAAGCGCCTAAAAGACACTTTTTTAACCACCCAGGGCGACCTGCGCGCGGTGGTGCGCACGCTGCTGGAATCCAGCGAGTTTTGGGCGACCGAAAACCGCCTGTTCAAAACCCCGATGGACTACGCTTGCTCAGCCTTGGCGGCCACCCACCCAACCGACGCGCCCGAAAGGCGCGAGCTCGTGATGACACTGGGCTTTTTGGCCAATGCTGGCCAGCCCCTACACGGCTGGCAAACGCCCGATGGCTACAAATTTGACGCTTCCACATGGCTGGTGCCCGAAGCCCTCACCCGCCGCGCAGACTACGCGTTGGCGTTGGGGCGGCAAGCACCCGACTTGGGCTACCTGTCGCCCTACCTCAGCGCCGCGACGCGCGACGCCGTGGCGCAAGAACGGCCCGCGATGCGCGCAGGGCTGGTCTTGGCCAGCCCAGACTTTATGTACAAATAATTTTCGTTCTCCATCATTCATGTCACCGACATCGCGCTGCTTTTTTTCTAGCCCACTGATTGCCCAAGGTTGACCCATGCCACACACCAAAGATCCATCGACTTCACCCCACCTCACCCGCCGCCATTGGCTGCAGGCGATGGCGGGCACTGGCGCGGTTTGGGCCAGCCCCGCGCTGTGGGCACAAAGCAGCAAACTCGTTGATGGCCGCCTGGTAGTCGTCTTTTTGCGCGGCGCCTATGACGGCCTGTCCGCACTGGTTCCGCATGGCGACAAAAACTACTACGCCCTGCGCCCCACCATCGCCCTGCCTCGCCCTGACGGCAGCGACCAGACCACCTTGGCGCTGGACAGCACCTTTGGCCTGCACCCCGCACTTGCCGCCCTGATGCCACTGTGGAAAGAAGGTGTGCTCAGCGTAATCCCCGCTGCCGGCTCCCCCGACCCCACGCGGTCGCACTTTGATGCCCAACACCACTGGGAAACCGGCGTACCCGGCAAAAGCAGCAGTGCCGACGGCTGGATGAACACCTTGGCAGGCCTGCGCGGCGGTGGTGCGCGCAACGCAGCAAGCGACAGCAGCGACAAAAATGTCAATCGCACCAATGGCATAGTCGCACTCAGCGTGGGTGAGGCAAACCCACTCATCTTTGAGGGGCCTGCAGCGGTACAACGCGTACCCAAGGGCCAAGCAGCCACCAAGCAAGGCGCCTTGGGCAATGACCGCACCCGTGAAGCCATCATGAAGCTCTATGCAGGGCAAGACGACCTGTCGCGCACCTTCCGCGCGGGGGCCGAGAGCCGCATGCAAACCGCACAAACCCTGAGCGACAGCATGGCCCCCAGTGGGCCAGACAGCGCACAAATGCTGGCCGCCAACAACGGAGCGGGCTCGGCCCAAGGCTTGCTTTTGGACGCCCAGCACTTGGGCACCCTGATGCGCCAAAACCGCCAATTGAAATTAAGTTTTT
This sequence comes from Burkholderiales bacterium, assembly GCA_038230175.1. Classification (GTDB taxonomy): domain Bacteria; phylum Pseudomonadota; class Gammaproteobacteria; order Burkholderiales; family Burkholderiaceae_C; genus Allorhodoferax. Next base: position 3,791 of record JBBRNS010000190.1, on the reverse strand, counting down.
TGTCCGCTGGCGGTTGGGACACCCATGCCAACCAGGGCAGCGTCACCGGTGGGTTGGCCAATAGCCTGGGCAACTTGGCTGCCGCGCTGGTGCAACTGCGCCGCGATTTTTCGCAGCCCAACGATGTGGTGCTGGTGTGCAGCGAATTTGGACGCACCACCAAAGAGAACGGCACCCGCGGCACCGACCACGGCCACGGCAATGCCCTGTGGCTGATGGGCAATGCGGTGCAAGGCGGACGTTGGCATGGCGCTTGGGACGGCTTGGCCCAAGGTAATTTGCACGAAGGGCGCGACCTGCCGGTGCACCACGACTTTCGGGCCGTATTTGCGCAAGTGCTGCGCGCCAACCAAGGGTTGGGAGCGAAGGAGTTGGACCGGCTGTTCCCGGGTTTCGCGTGGGACCGGTCGCTGGATGGGTTGATGGCGTGAGGGGGTAGTGCTTCTCGGGCACGGGGTTGCCAGCAACCGCCATTTGTCCAGAGTCTCTCCGCGAATGCCATTGAATGTTTTGAATTGATGCAGTGGCATAACTGGTAGTTCGGTTATAAAACAACGGCTGACAAACACGAATCGCTGGACCATCACTTGCGCTAACCACTTGCGCGTTCAAAACCTACGGAATTGCCATGAAGCTTTTAGTCATTCTTTTGTCGGCACTGTGCCTGGTCGGTTGCCACCGCATCGTCACTCCCCCCGGGTCAGAGACGGTTCTGATCGACAACCCTTGGTTCTTTGGGCATGGCGGGCCACGGGAAGAGACCCAAAAGCCGGGGCTGTCGTGGTATTGGATGACAACGGACGGCTTGGAAGTGTCGCTGGTTCCTACGCGGCGCGACGAGCCGCTTGAACACCTTGCAACGGGCGATAACAACTTTATCAACTACGCCAGTTACATCGTTCTTCAGTGGAAAGATCCGGCCGACCTCGTAAAGAAATTTGGCTACAACGGTTGGTATGAAAACAACCTCAAGGAACAGTACCGCACCATTGTCCGAGACGTCACCAAAAAGTATTCCATGACACCGATCATGACCGACCCAGACACGTTAGCCGCCATTGAGAAGGAGATTGCAAGGCAGTTTCGCGAGCACATCAAGTTAACTGGCCTCCACGTCGATCTGATCAACGTAAATATGGGCAAGGCGCTGCCCGATGCACCCGTGATTGCCGAGATGAACGCGACCGCTGTGCAGCAACAACGCAAGAAGACAGAAACGCAGCGCAAGCTGGCCGAAGACTCGCGGCTGCAAGCGGAGCAAAGCCGCGCCAATGCGGACAATGCGTACCGAGAGCAAATGAAGCTGGATGCTGCGCAGTTTGTTCAATTGGAAGGCATCAAGCGCTACTCTGATGCCTGCAAAGAAAGTAAGAACTGCGTGATCGTTCAAGGTAATACGCCCGTGCTGGTTGGCCGCTGAAGGGCCCTCCACAAGCCCTCAGGTCGTTTTTCAGACCAATTCCCGGCACGCGTTGCCCAACGTGTTCGCCTTCTGGAGCCACCCTGTGTGCGCCAGAGCCTCACGCACATGGCAAAGCAGTTGCATGCGGGGAAATGGCGGCTACCATCGCAGCCTTGCCATAAAGGGTCTGCCCCATGCCGTCTGCGTCATCTGATTTGCCCTCCTACTCCGCCACCGCGCCCCTGTCCAAATGGGCGTCGTTCAAACACTTTGCAACGCGCGTGTGGGCGCTGTCCAAGCCCTACTTTGCGTCGGACGATAAATGGAAAGCGCGTGGCCTGCTGGCCGCCATCGTGGCGCTGAACCTGGGCGGCGTCTACCTGCTGGTGGTGTTTAACGACTGGTACCGGCTGTTTTACGACGCTCTGGAGAACAAAAACCAGGCCGTGTTTTGGCAGCAACTGGGGCGCTTCGTCTTCATTGCCTTCGGCCTCATCATTTTGGCGGTCTACAAGTTTTACCTGACCCAACTGTTAGAGATGCGTTGGCGCGAGTGGATGACCACGCATTACCTGCAGCGCTGGCTACACCAGCAGGCGTTTTACCGGCTGGAGCTGGCGCGGTTTTCAGGCCCGCAGACTGCCGGTACGCCACCACCAGACAACCCGGACCAGCGTATTCAAGAGGACGTCAACCAGTTCACATCGCTCACCATCGGGCTGTGCATGGGGCTGCTCAATGCGGTGGTCACGCTGGTCAGCTTTGTGGGCATTTTGTGGAGCCTGTCGGGCGCCTTTGACTTCACCCTGGGTGGGAAGAGTTACGACATACCCGGCTTTATGGTGTGGATGGCAGTGCTGTACTGTTTGGCGGGCAGCGTTATCACCCACTACATTGGCCGCCCTCAGATCAAGCTCAACTTCCAGCAGCAGCAGCTCGAAGCAGACTTTCGCCACCACATGGTGCGGGTGCGGGAATACAGCGAAGCCATAGCCCTGGACCGGGGCGAAGCGGTGGAAAAGAAGTACCTGGAACTGCGCTTTAGCAATGTGCTTAGCAACTACCTATGCCTGCTCAAGGCGCAAAAGAACCTGATCTGGTTCAACAGCTTTTTTGGCCAGTCGGCGGTGGTTTTTCCGTTCATCGTGGCGGCACCCCGGTTTTTCAGCGGGGCCATCAAGTTGGGCGAACTGATGCAAATCTCCAGCGCCTTTGGGCGGGTGCAAGACTCGCTAAGCTGGTTTGTCGACAACTACAGCAGCTTGGCGGCTTGGCGCGCCACCACTGACCGCCTGACCAGTTTTGAAGAAGCTTTAATGGCGGTAGCCCCCGTTAAATATGCGCGAGAAGCTATGAATTCTGTAGCAATTGCGGCATCCGATCTAAACATCCGGCTACCCCAGGGGGCGGTGCTGCTGGACAATGCCACGCTGAGCGCTCAGGCCGGCGACAGCATTCTGCTGCAGGGGCCATCGGGCAGCGGAAAATCCACCCTGTTTCGCACCCTGGCGGGCATCTGGCCTTTTGCCAGTGGTCAGGTGCAGCGCCCGGCGAACGCCATGTTTATCCCGCAGCGGCCCTACTTCCCCAACGGGCCACTGCGCGACGCCTTGGCTTACCCGCAGCCCGCCACCGCCTACAGCGACGCCGACATGCACCAGGCACTGGAGCATGCCCTGCTGCCACAACTGGCGGACCAACTCGACACCCCGGGCGCCTGGGGGCAAACGCTCTCGGGCGGGGAGCAGCAGCGCCTGGCCATTGCCCGTGTATTCCTCAAAAAACCAGCCTGGGTGTTTGCGGATGAGGCCACCAGCGCGCTGGATACGGTGGCTGAAAATACTTTATACAAACGGCTTCTAGCCCTCGTGCAATCTGCGCAAGGCGCTATTATTTCAATAGCACACAGACCGACTGTGGCGACCTTTCATGCGCAGCGCTGGACGCTGGAAGCACAACCCGAAGGAGCGACCGCGCGTTACACGATCAAGGTGTCGCCGGCGCAATCGTCACCCAATGCCGTTTGAGCGACGGGGCAGGCCAAATAGCGAGGTAAAGGAGGAGGCCGCAGGCCGGGGGACACGAGTAATTTGGCCTGCCCCGCCGCTCAAACGGCTGCCACGTACGCCGCAAACCCCCGCTTGCGCAACGTGCAGGCCGGACACTCCCCGCAACCATACCCCCAGGCGTGGCGGTGTTCACGGTCCCCCATGTAGCAACTATGGGTGTGCTCAATAATCAAGTCCACAAGCGCTTGACCGCCCTGCGGCACGCCAGAGCGTTCACCCAGGTCATGGGCCAGCGCCCAGGTGGCGGCCTTGTCGATCCACATGAGTGGCGTTTCAATCAAAAAGCGTTTATCCATGCCCAAAGACAGGGCCAGTTGCAT
>JBBRNS010000189.1:0-7500 GCA_038230175.1 Burkholderiales bacterium | reverse complement strand
GCCGCTCATATTCCGCATCACCCGTGGCCACAAAGCTGCGCGCCATGCGGGTTAGGTCTTCGGAGGTTTGCAGCAATTGCTCGGCCAGTTCATGCACTTGTTGGCGGCGCATTTCACTCAGCACCATGGCCTTTTGAACCTGCAACATACCCCAAATGACGCTGCCCATGGCCAGCAACAAGACGACGCAGGTAGCGACCAACAACTGGTTGAGTCGTTGAATTTTCATGCGGGCACCATAAAGACGGTCAGTACACCGGTGTAGCCGTACAGGTGGTTGCGCGCGATTTCACCCCCCGCAAAGAAACCTACCAACGGAACATCGCCCAGGGCTCGCCGCACAATTTGCAGCTCGGCACTGTCGCTGCCAAAATGCGGGCCGCCGCGGCCGGTGCAACTAACATACACGGCGCCGGCAATCTGCATGGCGGGGCTTGTGGAGGACTCCACCTCGTCACGAATCTCGGCGCACATGCGGGTGATGTCCATGCGAGAAGCCTGCACATTGCGTTGGCAAAAGGCCATCTCGGAGCCGGTGTCAACATGCCCCGCCACGGCCACTGCGCGCCGCCCCGGGTCCAGCCCCACAATGTGGCGAACCAAAACGTCGTCGCCAAACCTGCCACTGCGCTGTAGCAGCGCATTGCGGGCAACCGGGTCGCCGGGCTCGGCCGTGCGGCTGCCGTCTTGCGCGCGGTGGGTGCGTACCTCCTGCGCGGGCATCAGGCCCACCAAGGTGGCGCCCACGGTCGCCATGGCGGCCTGCGGGTCGTCCAGCGAGATCGCCAAATCACGCAGCATCACATCCAGCGCGGGCTCACCATCGAGCGATACGACCACATTGCCGTCAGCCTCGCTCACGCGGCGCACGGGCGCCACCGGCATACAACCCTGGGTAATACGCGACACCAGGGCCACACCTTCACCAAACGCCACGCCGCTGAGGCCGCCGGTAAACACGCCACTGGCTGCCCCATGGCCGCTGATGTTGCCGCTGCCCCCCACCGCGAACTGCACGCGGTGCGTACGGCTGGCGGATAAACCGCCGAACAGGTAGCCAGTGTGGGTGCGCTGTGCCATCTCGGCGATCAACTCGGGCAGGTCCGCCGTTTCCGGGTCGGCATGGACCAAGGCGGTGTGGGCTTCAAAGCCCAAACCCAAGGGCGCCACGCCCGAAAACACCCGGTATTGGTCCACCGGTAACTCCAGCAGCATGAGGGCCAAGGCGGGCTCATCCCAATACTCCACATTGTTGGCCGCAATACCCACTCCCACGGTGCCCGACCAGTCGGTCACCAAAGGCAGCTCTGCCTGCAGGAATTCCAACAGGTCTTGGGCGGCGTCGGCAAAATGGTCGGTAATGTAGAGCAGCCCCAAGGTGGGCGACGCACCATAGCCCGGTGTCGTCATTTGGGCGCGCAACTGGGCCAACACCAGGGCAGCGGCCATTTGCCATTGCGGGTGGGTTGCGTGGGCGTAAGGAAAAAGCGTCATGCAGTAACAGGAAAAAACTCAGGCGGGACGGCCTAACAGCGCCACGCAACTGGCGGCCAACCCATGGGTTGGTAATTAACGGCTGCGGCTAGCGGGCTTCTTGACAGCTGGGCGCACGCGCGACTTGGACGCCGTGGCTTTTCTACCGGCCGCTTTGGCCGACTTCAAGGCCTCTTTGGCCATGCCAGTGGCCATGTTTTTGGTGACATCCATGGCCGTTTTGGTGGTGGCCTCTTTCATGGCACCGGCCGCAATTTGCTGAAACTGGTGCGTCAAAGAGCCCCATAACTGCAGCGGATCGACGATGCCGCTGACCGTAGACGCTACGGTACGGGGCTTTTTGCCTTTGGCGCCAGGCCGGTTGTGCCCGGTAGCAACGTCGGATATGGCCTGCGCGGTGGACGTCGCACGCTCGGTTACCCGCTGCATGCCAGACGACACCGACTCAGCCGCCCTGAGCTTGATGGCATTGGCGACATCACCAATGTTGAAATTCATGCCCTTGAGGGTGGCCAGGGTCATTTTCTGCACCTCCAGCGCCTGGATGGTGGCGCCCAGGGCGCGGGAGTTTTGCTCTAGCCAGAAGTGCACTGCCTTCAGCTCTTCAATGCGGGCCTCTAGCTCTTCCACATTCAGCGTGGGGGCCACCCAGTTGCCCAAGTTGGGCATTTGGGGAATGTTGCTGGTCGCCCCTTTGGCCAGATTTTGTAAAAAATCAAAGCCTGGAACGTATTTACCAAAACCCGTGCTGTCTGTATCACTCATATTCACTCCATTGGCGTGTGGTCAACCATGAACGGTTGGCAGCTTACCCCCAATGTACACCTTCTGGCCACCCATTGGCCCATTGTGTGGGCCAAGTCGGGCAACTAGTGTGAATGGGCGCCAGCCGGCATTGCCATGGGTGCAGACCCCTTTGGTGGCGCCATGGACACTGGCACGCTGAGCTCCGTTTTAGACTCCGCCCCTTTGGCATCCTTAAACACCAGCGTCATGGGAATGGTGGCGCCTTTGGTCAGCGGCCGCTTCAGGTTCATCAGCATGATGTGGTAGCCGCCGGGCTTGAGCGCGACCGCTTTGCCGGCTGGCAAGTCCACGCCGCCTTGGACGGCGCGCATTTTCATAACATCACCGTCCATCTTCATCTCATGCACTTCGGCCACGCCCGCCACAGGCGATGCGACTGACACCAGTTTGGCCCCGTCTTTTGCGGCAAGGGTCATAAAGGCACCGGTGGCGGTCTGACCCGGCACGCTTGGGCGGGCCCAGGCGTCTGTTACCGCCACGGTTTGGGCAGAAACCAGACCTGCGGACAGGGTAAGAATGGCGGCAATGGTTTTGATTGTCATAAGGTCTCCTTCGTAAAAATGAACGTTTTGGCAAGTGTTGCTTATTGCAACCAGGCCTTGAGTTGCCCGGCCTCCGGCAAGCCGGTCACCCGCTGCACCGCACCCTTGCGGTCAATGAGCACGATGTAGGGCGTGATGTTTCGCCAGGTGGGGTCCACCGTTTGGCGGATTTCAGGCTCATAGCCGTCAAAAGCGTAGATCTGGGTAGCGCCCGTGTAGTGGCGGGTGTGGGCCAGTGCTTTGTCGGCGGGCACATCCATCACCACTGCGACCAACTCTACCGGCTTGCCCGAGGCCTGAATCGTTTTGTGCAACACCGCAAACGCGTCCGGGCAGGTGGCGCAAAAGGTGTTGGCAAACACATAGGCCGCCGCGCGCGGGCCTTTGGCCAGCAAGGGCGCCCAGGTAGTAGCGTCAAAACTTGCTGCGGTTTTAATAGCTGCTTGCGCACGTTCTGCGAGGGCTAGCGCCTGATTTGGCATAAAAAACCAGACGGCTGACGCGGCCAGCGCCTGCAGACTGCGGCGGCGCATGGCAACGGGTAACGCGGCCCGCAGCGACACCGGGGCGGTCCATCGGGCCACCCCGCCGGACTTAGAAAGTGAGTTCATGGACCTGTACCTCGGTTGGGGTGCGCCACACAGCGACCATGCGCTGCCCCTGCTGCACCAGGCGGGGAAAATCGTTGGCACCAGCCACATCACCCAAAGTTTGCAGGGCAAAAGTGCGCCCGCCGTCGCTTGAAAGCCAGGCTTTCAAGCTGGTGCGCCCCGCATCAAAGCTGCGCCACACCACGGCCACGCGCGCGCCGGTGGCCTGCACATCGGCATGCTCAGCGCGCTCGTCTGGTAGGGCACGCACACTGCTCAGTACCGGGCTACCGTCCGCATTCAAACGCGCATAGCGCACCGCAGCCACACTGGCATCACCCTGCTGGCGCATGCCAAACCATACGGTGTGAAAGCCGCCATCGGCGGCCGCCGCCAAACCGGGGCCGTGGTGGGGGCAGGCGTTGATGTGCCAGTCGTCAAACGTGGCGCGCACCGGGTCGTTGGCATCCGGCCCCGTCGGGGCTTGGGCTGCTGGCCCGGCGCCCAGCACCGCGATGGCATGGTCACGCACATCAGGGGCAAACACATGGCGCCACATCGCACGCGCCTGGCCGTCCGTCCCAACCGCCAGCGCAATGCGGCAACATTCGCAGGAGTGGTCGGCCACGCGCAGGTCGGGGCCAAAGGTGGCGCCGCCGTCGAGCGAAACATTGCGGTAAATGGCCGCACCCCGGTAGTTGGGCTTGCCGCCTACTTTGGGCGCATGCTCCATATCGCGCTTGTCGATCCACACCGTGTGCAGGGCACCTTGCCGGTCAAAGGCGATGGAATCAAACCGGTGGGTGATCTCTTGGCGGTCGGTGTGCACCGTGAACGGTGCGCCAAAGGTTTGGCCGCCATCGGTAGAGCGCAGCATGCGAATGAACGCGGTGTAGGGCTTGGCCAGCGGCTTGGCGTAGCTGATGACCACCCAGCCTTGGGGGCCGAAGGCGATCTTGGGGCGGTTCTCACCATCGGCCGAGATGGCGTCGCCCTGGGTGTCCAGCACGCGGGGGGCGCTCCAATGCTTCAGGTCGTTCGCTGGCGCGGTTTGCACAAACAAACCGCCTTGGGCGTTCACACCCACCAGCCACAGGCTGCCGTCGGGCGCAAAGGCCACGCCGCTGCCCAACTCGGCACGCGCGGCATGCCCGGCGTGCGGGGCGGGCACGGTCGCCGCAGGGCCCACGGGGGGGTGCTGCGCCCAGGCGCTGGTCGCCGCCAAGGCCAACACAAGGCCCCACATTCGTAATCGCATACACGCTCCTATTTTTTAACAAAATTACCCTCTAGCCCTCGTGCAGATTGCGCAAGCAGCTATATATTCGATAGCATCAATCACCCTGCGGATCGGTCACAAACCCAATCTTGTGCAGGCCCGCGCGCTGCGCTGCGGCCAGCGCCTGGGCCACCCGCGCGTAGCGCACCGCTTGGTCGCCGTGGATATGCATCTCTGGCTGCGGGGACTGGGCCGCTGCACCGGCCAATAAAGCGGGCAGCGCGTCGTCGGCGACCGGGGTTTCGTTCCAAAAGTAGGCGCCCTGCGCGTTGACCGACAGGCGCACGGTCTCGGGCTTGACCTGTTCTTGCTGGTTGCTGGCGCGCGGCAGCTCTACATTGACCGCGTGCTTCATCACCGGAATGGTGATGATGAAGATGATCAGCAGCACCAGCATCACGTCCACCAGGGGCGTCATGTTGATCTCGTTTATCACTTCATCGGGTTCGTCTTGGGTGCCAAAGGCCATGGTGGTGTCCTGCGGGTTCGGTGTGTCTGGGTGTCGCGGTGCGTGTGGAGCAGTTCAGGCTTTTTTCATGCTGACCACTTTGGCACCCGTACCGGGCTCTGCGCCCACGCGCGCACCGGTCACCCAGTAAGCGTGCAGGTCGTGCGCAAAGCGGTTGAGCTTAAGCACAATGCTTTTGTTACCCCGTACTAAGGCGTTGTAGCCCAGCACGGCGGGAATGGCCACGGCCAGCCCCAGCGCGGTCATGATGAGCGATTCGCCAATGGGCCCTGCCACCTTGTCGATGGTGGCCTGGCCTGCCAGACCGATGCCCATCAGCGCGTGGTAAATGCCCCAGACGGTGCCAAACAAACCCACAAACGGCGCGGTTGAGCCCACTGAAGCCAGCACTGCCAAGCCAGACTGGATTGCAGCCGTGCTGTCGTCTATGGAATTGCGAAGGCCACGGGTGATCCACTCGCTCACATTCAAGCGGTCGTGCAACTGGGGTTTGGCTGTGCCTTCGTTGCGGTGCAGGTGGGCAGCTGCCTCACGGCCCTGGGCGGCCAGTTGGTAAAACGGGTTGCCCGGCTGCGGGCCCAGGCGGGCCATGCCTTCGGCATAGTCGGTGCTGAGCCAAAACGGCTCGACCGCTGCGGCGCGTTTTTTAAACTGCACAATATCCAGCGCCTTGATGAGGATGACGATCCACGACGCCAGCGACATGCCCACCAACAGCAGCGCCACCGCTTTGGTGACCCAGTCACCCTGGGTCCAGACATTGACAAGACCAAGTTGCGTTTGCATAACAAATTACTCCAAAACAAAATTGATAGGGACGTTGAACCACATGGCCTCGGCCACGCCGCCGCGCCTGCCCGGCACATACCGCCACTGAAGGACCGTGGCCAACGCGGCCTGGTCGAGCCGCTCAAAACCGCTGCTGCTCTTCACGTCGGCCTTTTGCGCCAGGCCGTCGGCCCCAATCAGCACATGCACCAGAACCCGGCCCTGCTCACCGGCGCGCTTGCTCAGCAGGGGGTAGCTGGGCTTGGGGTTGTTGAGGTAATCGGCATCGGTAGAGGGCAAATCCACCTTGGGCCCTGCCGGGGCAGCTTGGCCGGGCGCAGTGCTGGTGGGTGATGCCACCGCCGCCGCCATGGTTGGCTGCGCCAACACACCCGTTGCAGCCATCGGTGCGGGCGCTGCAGCGGCCGCTGCGGCCAACGGCCGGGGAACGGGCGACGCCGCAGGCGGCTGTGTCGCCACCGGGGTGGCTGCGGGTGGCCGAACGACAGTGCGCGCCGGTGCGGTCTGCGGTTTCGCAGGTAAAGGCTTGACTGGACTCACCTGGAGTGCCTGAGGCACAACAGGCACAACAGGCATGACGATGGCGCTGACCACCTGCACCGGGACCACCACTGCTGGCGCGCGGCGCAGCAGGCCGCTTTGCAGCGCCCAAAGGGCGGCCACGTGCAGCATCACCACAACGCCGGCGATCACGGCGATGCGGTGGGAAGGGGTTGCTTGGTCAGACAAGGTGGTGTTCCGCAAATAAAGTGTCGGCAGCCCTTACATGCGGTAGCGCAATTCGGTTTGCAGGCTGCGCTGGGGCAGTGAGTGGGCTTGCCACGCCTGAGACGCCGTCACATTATCAACACCGAGCGCCCAGTTCCAGCTTTTGGCAAATTTCCAGTCGGCACGCAGGTCGAGCTGGTTGACGCTGGAGATGCCGCCATAGGTGTCGGGGTTGGTGTCGGTATTGGTGGGCGTGTTGAAGTTGCGCCCGGCCAAGCGGTAGTTGGCACCCCAGGTCCATTCGGCATTGGGGCGGTAACTGGCCTGCAACACGTAGCGCTGCTGCGGTATGCGCAGCCAGTAGTTGCCCACGGTGGCGGGGGCCAGGGAGTTCTCCATGATTTTGGAGTCCACCCAGGTGGCGCTGCCGCCTAGGTCCAGGCCTTTGATGCCCACATCGTGCGCTTGCCACACCAGCTCCAGGCCAGTGGTGAGCACGCGCTCCACATTGGTGTTCAAGGTGGTGGTAGGGGTGACGGTGGTGTCGCTTTGGCGCAGGATGGCGTCTTTGATGTCGTCCCGGAACAGGCTCACGCGCAGGGTGGAAGCATCCCACAGCTTCTCGGCAGACAGTTCCAAGGCCGTCGATTGCTCGGGGCGCAAGGTGGCGTTGTTGATGAGCAGGTTGGTCGCGGTTTTGGTGCCATTGAACATCTCGTCCACATTGGGGAAACGTGTGCCTTGGCCCAAGCTGGTTTTGACAATCAAGTCATCACGCGCGCTCCACGCCACTGACAGCTTGGGGCTGGCGGCGGTTAAGTC
>JBBRNS010000188.1:0-7532 GCA_038230175.1 Burkholderiales bacterium | reverse complement strand
TCGCGGGCGCGGTGAAATCGGTCGCCGGCCCTGGCCAGACCAGCGTGTCGCCGCGGCAGACATTGATCCGGTGGACCGCATGGCCGCGTTCACCCAGCAGCACACCCAGCCACCAGCGCGTGCGGTTCTGGGCGGTTTTGGCCGGCATAAACCGCAAGTAGTCGGCCTGCTCACCAATTTGGGTGATCAGCGCAATTCCTACCGTCAATGCCGCACCAAACAAGTGCACATCAAACGCACCACCCACGCCCTGTTCACCACCGTAGTGCGTAATGCCGGCAAACGCGCCGGGGTCACGCATCCAGACATAGGCATAGGGCACCACCAGCATGACCAGCCAAAGCGGCTGCGTCCACACTTGCAAACGGCTGATGACCGACACGCCGTGGGTAACCAAGGGCAAGACGACCACGGCGCAAATCAGGTAACCCCAACTCGGGGGAATGTCCAGCGCCAGTTCCAGCGCATAGGCCATCACAGCTGCTTCCAGCGCAAAGAAGATGAAGGTGAAGCTGGCGTAGATCAGCGAGGTGATGGTCGAGCCGATGTAGCCAAAGCCCGCCCCCCGGGTGAGCAAATCCATGTCCACCCCGTAGCGCGAGGCATAGACGCTGATGGGCAACCCGGCCAGAAAGATCACCAGCCCGGTGACCAATATGGCCCAGAAGGCGTTCACAAAACCGTATTGCACCAGCAGGGTGGCGCCCACGGCCTCCAGAATCAAAAACGAGGCCGCGCCAAATGCCGTGTTGGCCACCCGCCACTCCGACCACTTGCGAAAGCGCTGCGGTGCGAAGCGCAGAGCGTAGTCCTCCATCGTCTCGCTGGCGACCCAATTGTTGTAGTCGCGCCGGATTTTGACCACCCGCTGCGGCGGCGCGGCATTGGCGATGGGGATGAATGGTTCGGATGGCACGCCCCTACACCGCAGGTTCCATGCCATCGGCCCTGTCGCAATGCGTCATTTGGCGTACGTCCAAAGATGCCAAGGCTGAAAATTTGCCGTATAAGTACAGCAATAATTCGCCACTGAACTGCCACCAACCCGACTGCGCCATGGAACTCACTCCCAGAGAAAAAGACAAGTTGCTTCTGTTTACCGCCGCTTTGCTGGCCGAGCGGCGCAAAGCGCGTGGCCTAAAACTCAACTACCCCGAAGCCATGGCCCTGATCAGTGCCGCCGTGATGGAAGGTGCCCGCGACGGCAAAACCGTGGCTGAGCTGATGAGCGAGGGCCGCACCGTGCTGACGCGCGCGGACGTGATGGACGGAATCGCCGAGATGATCCCCGACATCCAGGTGGAAGCCACCTTCCCCGACGGAACCAAGCTGGTCACCGTGCACCAGCCGATTGTGTAGCCCAACATACCCACCTCGCCCCAACCACAGACCCACGCTGCAGGAGACACCCCATGACTTTAATATCCAAAAACGCTCTTCTTTTGATAGCTGCTTGCGCACTGTCTACGAGGGCTGCAGCCCATAATGGCCATGGAATGCTGGGCGCACACTGGCACGCCACCGACACGCTGGGTTTTATCCTGCTGCTCAACGCCATTGCCGCAGTGGTGTGGTTCGTTGGCCGTGGGAAGTAATGCTATGACCCCCGGTGAAATCATTCCCGCAGACGGCCCCGAGCATGTGCTCAACCCAGGGCGGCGCAGCATCACCATGGTGGTGGTCAACACCGCAGACCGCCCGATTCAGGTGGGCTCGCACTACCACTTTGCCGAAACCAATGGCGCACTGGGCTTTGACCGCACAGCAGCCCACGGCATGCGCTTGAACATTGCATCAGGCTCGGCCGTGCGGTTTGAGCCTGGCCAGCAGCGCACGGTAGAGCTGGTTGACATAGGCGGTGGCCGGGTGATCTACGGCTTTCGCGGCTTAACGCAAGGCGCGTTGTGATGCTTGGGCGTTGCTCACCCTGGCGTGCAAACAAAGCCACGTGCCAAGCAGGCTGGGTGGGTGTGGTGCAGTGAGGTAAAGGAGGAGGCCTACAGGCCGGGGGACACGAACGAAACCATGCCCACCGAGCCTGCTTGCCCCCCAACGATTCAACGAAAGACAAAAACATGGCAACCATCGGACGACGCGCATACACCGAAATATTTGGCCCCACCGTAGGCGACCGCGTGCGCTTGGCCGACACCGGCCTACTCATAGAAGTTGAAAAAGACTTCACCCTGGCAGCTGGCGGCTACGGCGAAGAGGTCAAGTTTGGCGGCGGCAAAACCATCCGCGACGGCATGGCGCAGAGCCAACGTACCAACGCCGGGACGGGTAACGGCCCCTCCGGTGGCGGCGCAGTTGACTGCGTGATGACCAATGCGCTGATTTTGGACCACTGGGGCATCGTCAAAGCCGACATTGGCCTCAAAGGCGGGCGCATCGTCGCCATTGGCAAAGCGGGCAACCCCGACACCCAGCCGGGCGTAGACATCATCATCGGGCCCGGCACTGAGGTGATTAGCTGCGAAGGCAACATCGTTACCGCCGGGGGCATCGACAGCCACATCCACTTTATTTGCCCACAGCAGATTGAAGAGGCACTGGCCAGTGGGGTGACCACCATGCTGGGCGGCGGCACCGGCCCCGCCACCGGCACCTTTGCCACCACCTGCACACCAGGGCCATGGAACATTGAACGCATGCTGCAAGCGGCAGACGCCTTCCCGATGAACCTGGGCTTTTTGGGCAAAGGTAATGCATCGCTGCCTGCCGCTCTGCACGAGCAAATCAACGCCGGGGTGATCGGTCTCAAATTGCACGAAGACTGGGGCAGCACGCCAGCGGCCATCAGTAACTGCCTGGACGTGGCCGACGAAGCCGATGTGCAGGTGGCTCTGCACTCTGACACGCTCAACGAGAGCGGCTTTGTGGAAAGCACCATAGGCGCAACCAAAGGCAGAACGCTGTGCGCGTTCCATACCGAAGGCGCCGGTGGCGGCCATGCACCCGACATCTTGCGGGTTGTGGGTGAAGCCAACTTTTTGCCCAGCTCCACCAATCCCACCATGCCCTACACGGTCAACACGCTGGACGAGCATGTGGACATGCTCATGGTCTGCCACCACCTGGACGCGGGCATTGCCGAAGACTTGGCTTTTGCCGAGAGCCGCATCCGCAAGGAAACCATTGCAGCCGAAGACATCTTGCACGATCTGGGCGCGATTTCCATCATGAGCAGCGACAGCCAAGCCATGGGCCGGGTGGGCGAAGTCATAATCCGCACTTGGCAGACGGCACACAAGATGAAGGCACAGCGCGGCGCCCTGGCCGACGATGGCCCGAGCAATGACAACTTCCGCGCCAAGCGGTATGTGGCTAAGTACACCATTAACCCCGCCATTGCCCACGGCATCAGCCACGAAGTGGGAAGCATCGAAGTGGGCAAGTGGGCCGACTTGGTGGTGTGGAAGCCCGCGTTTTTTGGCGTCAAACCCGCACTGATTTTGAAAGGCGGCTTTATTGCCATGGCCGCGATGGGCGACCCCAATGCCAGCATCCCCACGCCCCAGCCGGTGCACTACCGCCCTATGTTTGGCGCGTTTGGTGGCGCACTGGCGCGCGGCTCGTTGACCTTTGTGTCGCAGGCGGGCTTGAATGCTGGTATCAAAGAACGCTACGGCTTGGCCAAGAATGTGGCTGCCGTCAAAAACACCCGCAGCGTGCGCAAGCAGCACATGGTGCACAACAGCTACCTGCCCACCATGGAGATCGACGCCCAAACCTACAGCGTGCGCGCCGACGGCCAGCTGCTGACCTGCGAACCGGCGGTGAGCCTGCCGATGGCGCAGCGCTATTTTCTATTCTGAGTGCCACGACTGGCTTCAACACCTGCATGATTCAAGCATCCAAACTCATCCCCCAAGCCCAAGGCCTAGCGCCCGTCTTGCTCAAACGCGCCAGCACGGTCGAACTCGACTGGGACGTGCGCCAAAAAAGCCGCTTTGACGCCACCGACTCTGCCGGGCGCACCCTGGGCGTATTCTTACCCCGGGGCACCGCAGTGCGCGGTGGCGACGTGCTGGTGGCCGAAGACGGCTCCATGGTGCGCGTGCTGGCTGCGCCGCAAGCGGTGCTCAAAATTACCCACTGCCAGAGCCACGGCACGCCGTTTGACCTGATCCGCGCCGCCTACCACCTGGGCAACCGCCATGTGCCGATTGAGATCAAGCCCGACCACCTCAAGATCGAGCCCGACCATGTGCTGGCCGAGATGCTGCGCGCCATGCACCTGATCGTGACTGCGGTGGACGAACCCTTTGAGCCCGAAAACGGCGCCTACGCCACCGGTGGGCATTTTGGTGGCCACCGCCATGACCATGGCGAGCACCACCACGAAGGCGATGATCACTCCCACGACCACGGCCACACCCAACCGCACACTGCCGCCGCCCTCGCGCCCGCAACACCGAAAGCCAAAGGCCTGGCCGGTATCGGCATCGCTATCGCCGCGCAGCCCGCGGCCCATGTGCACGGCCCCGGCTGCAACCACGGGCATGACCATGGCCATGGCCATAACCACTAGGCGGCCTCGCATCTATGCGTGACGCCAGCCTGATGCAGCTGATGTGGCTGGCCTCACCAGCCTTGCCCATCGGCGGTTTTTCTTACTCAGAATGCCTGGAAGCTGCCGTAGACAATGCGCAAGTAGCTACAGAAAAGGAAGCAATGCAGTGGCTGGTAGACCAGCTGCACCTGAGCCTGGCCCGGGCTGACTTGCCCGTGGTTGCCCAAGCCATCACCGCCTGGCGCGACGCCGACCACGCCCGCATCGCCACGCTGAACGCCTGGGTGCTGCAAACCCGCGAGAGCAGCGAGCTGCGCGCGCAAACCGAGCAAATGGGGCGCAGTCTGCTGGAGTGGCTGCGTAACCACACGACAGCCACGCAGGACCAGATCGCCGTGCTGGCCGCACAAGACCCCACCTACCCCCTCGCTTTCGCCTTAGCGGCCAGCGCCACCCAGGCAGTAGTGCGCGACTGCCTGCTGGCCTACGCCTTTGGCTGGGCCGAGAATATGGTGCAAGCCGCCATCAAATCGGTGCCGCTGGGCCAAAGCAGTGGGCAGCGCATCCTCTCCAAGCTGGCCGCCGAGATACCCTCCGCAATAGACCACGCCCTCACGCTGGACGACGACAACCGCCAGGCGTTTGCCCCCATGCTGGCCATCCTGAGTAGCCAGCATGAGGTGCAATATTCAAGGCTTTTCAGGTCCTAGCCCTATAGAACCGTGCGCAAGCAGCTCCTTTTTTTATAGCAAAACACCATGACCTCCAACCTGCACCACATCGCCAACCGCACCAAAAACCTTCCCCCATTGCGCGTGGGTATTGGCGGCCCGGTGGGCTCCGGCAAAACCACCCTGCTAGAAATGCTGTGCAAAGCCATGCGCGAGCAGTACGACCTGGTGGCCCTCACCAACGAGATCTACACCAAGGAAGACCAGCGCTTACTCACCGTCAGCGGCGCCTTGAGCGCCGACCGCATCATGGGGGTAGAGACCGGTGGCTGCCCGCACACCGCCATCCGCGAAGACTGCTCCATCAACCTAGAGGCCATCGACCGCATGCTGGTAGAGCACCCCAACGCCGACATCGTGTTTGTAGAAAGCGGCGGCGACAACCTGGCCGCCACCTTCAGCCCCGAGCTGAGCGACCTAACCATCTACGTGATTGACGTGGCGGCGGGCGAAAAGATCCCGCGCAAAGGCGGCCCCGGCATCACCAAAAGCGACTTGTTTGTGATCAATAAGACCGACCTGGCGCCCTATGTCGGTGCCAACCTGGACATCATGCGCAGCGACACCGAGCGCATGCGCACCACCCCAAAAGGTTTAAAACCCTTTGTGATGACCAATTTGAAGACCTTGACGGGCCTGGCCGAGGTGATTTCGTTCATCGAAACCAAGGGGATGCTTCGCGCCAGTTAGAATACAGGCCTTCTGGAAGCTTGGCCGAGCGGTTTAAGGCACTAGTCTTGAAAACTAGCGAGGGTTTATCCCCTCCGTGAGTTCGAATCTCACAGCTTCCGCCAATTGATTGGCTCTTAAGTTGTTGATATATAAGGTGTTTTTACATTTTATCACCCTGCAACGAATGATGCAAATATCAAAATAGCTATCAAAATTTGGCGACTCAGCGCGGAAACATTTCTTGAGGACCATGGGCACTTGTTTGTCTTAACAATGTCCCCCTGATTGCCAACCCATGCTGGTCGGGACTCCATTCAGCGTTCGCTCAAGCTAGCCCGCCGCGATTCAATGCGCGTATTCCACAAAGTTATTTAACCAAGACCTTTTCAGCTCAAGAGGTTACGATATTGGTGGCGACTAGCGGTTTTACGTAAAACCAGCCGCCACGTCGGTACAGAGCGCAGCAGCGCCCGCAAGAACACGAGTGAGCAGTCCTGCTCGTCACTCGATCCCCTGATTCCTTTCCTGCTTTTTCATCACGGTCAATCACCCTGGTGAAGCCGCTGCATTGCGCATTTCACGTCTCCAATATCAAGGAAAAATGCAATGGCTACTATCCCCGCCACCCTCGGAACGATTCCCGCCGGTTTTGTCAGCCCGTTCAAACGTGTTCAACAGGATTGCCGCATAGAAGACGCCTTCGCCTGCTGTGCCATGTTGTGCAACAAGACCTTGGCCGAGGTCAACAAAATGGCCGTGACACTTGGTTACCCGGCACATGGACCGGCTTGGGTAGAAGACAATTTGATCGCTGCGATACTCTTCAATTTGAGCAACCTGAAGACCCACCAATATAAGGACTTCGCCTCGTTTTCTGCCTTGCCAGACGTGTGCCTGCTCATGGTGGATTTTGTCGAATCCGTGGATACGGGAAGACTGGTTCTTTTTCACCATGTGAGAGGTACCGGCACACAGCAGGCCTTCAGCTACATCATCGATCCGGCCGACTGGATTGATCCCAAGCACCACATCACCACGTCTGTTGCGCACCTCAAGTTGGAACCGGCCTGGTACATCGAGATCACGCAGAAAACGAGTACTGGCATGACGGCCAAGTAGCACACCAGCGGTAGTTGCCCAGGCCGGTTTCTTTACCGGTCTCCACACCCTTTTTTACGCCAGCCAATCAGTGCTGGCGTTTTGCATTTCACTTCCCGTCATTGCAACTGCGGTCAACTTTGCAGATCAGCTAGTGGCGGTTTCGCTTTGGGATTCGACATGAAGAACGACAAAATTCCTGAAACAAAGAAAGATGTAGAAGCACTGCGTTTTTCCGGCAAGCCTCTGTTTGGCTTGGGGCAGGTAGTGGCTACACCAGCCGCGCTCAAGTTGCTGGAGTCTCAGCAATTGAGCCCGGAAACATATCTGCGTTTCCATCAGCATGGCGCATGGGGAAAACTGGAGGCGTCTGACCGTGACAGTAATGATGCGGCAGTCTTGAGTGGTGGTCGCATTCTCTCTGCCTACTCCATCAAGGGCAGCGAACGAATCTACGTCATAACAGAGGCGGTCAACGACGATGGCGTTAGGGCCTCAACGTGCATCCTGTTGCC
>JBBRNS010000187.1:0-7639 GCA_038230175.1 Burkholderiales bacterium | reverse complement strand
GATGGGCGATGGCGGCCGGAGCGCCAATCGCCAAAAGCATGTTCTGGGCAATGGCGGCAATGTCCGCAACGCTCGCTACTTCCATTAGTAGCACCAAAAATTCGTCACCGCCGTGGCGGCTCACCGCGTCGGAATCGCGCACCGCAGAGGCAAGGCGTTTGGCGACCAGTTGCAAAACGGCGTCGCCGGCCGCGTGGCCCAGGGTGTCGTTGATGTGTTTGAAATTGTCGAGGTCGATAAAAAATATGGCCGCCTGTGTGCCGTGCCTTTGCGCCATGGCGATGGCACTTTCCAGTCGGTCCAGCATGAGGACCCGGTTGGGGGTGTCGGTCAGGGCGTCACGCTGGCTGGCGCGTGCCAGCTCCCCAAAATTGGAAGTGGCTGTCTCGGCGGCAATCTGCGCCTCCAGGACCGCCATCACCAGCCGCTCATTGGTGGCCACCAGCAGCGCCGCGCGGTCCGCGCTGATAGCGGTCCGCACCTCGGCTAGCTGGGTTTGCAAGTTGTGCAATTCTGCGCGCATGGTGTGGGCTTGTGCATGGAGCAGCGCCAGTGTGCGGGCTGCCGACGGCACACCGCCTTGGTCGAATTCATCGTTCATGGAAAATGGTGGCTCCTACTATCCGCACTGCTCGGTCAGGCTGCGCAAGCGGGCTTCGCAGTCCCTCAGTTCTGCGGTGCGCTCCTGCACTTGGCGTTCGAGTTCGTGGTTGGCATGGATCAACTGCTTGTAGCGCAGCCTCACCTCCAGCATGTTGTGGATACGCGTCCTGACCTCGGTCAAGTCGAATGGCTTGCTGATGAAGTCTTTGGCCCCGGCTTGCAGCGCACGCAGTTTGTGGCCTGGTTGGGCGGTGATGGCCAGCACCGGAAGGTAGTCGTCCAACTGGTCGGCCTTCAACCGCGCGATGACCTGGAACCCGTCCATCACGGGCATCTGCAGGTCGAGCAAAATGAGGTCGTATTGGTTCTTGCTGTGCAGGGACTGCACCTCTGTTGGCACCTTGGTCGAGGCAATATGGGTGTATCCCGAGTCCGTGAGTATTTGCTCCAGCAGGAGCACGTTGACATCCTGATCGTCCACGATCAGGATGCTGGCTTTGAGAATGTCCGATTCGGCGATCATGGCTCACGACCTTCCTTTTTTTGCCTGCCATAAAGCAGATTGCGAGGCGGTCAAGGCATCATCCAGTGCATCCATAAACTGGCTGACCCTGATGGGCTTGGTGATGTAGTTGAAAAAGCCGGCCTCCAGGCCTCGGGCGACATCGCGCGGAACCGCGTTGGCGCTTAGGGCAAGGACAGGAATATGGGCGGTCTGCGGATCCGCGCGCAAAATCTTCATGGCTTCAATGCCACTCATGCCTGCCAAGTTAATGTCCATCAAAATGATTGCGGGTTGAAAGGTGCGGGCCAGGTCGATGCCTCGGCGGCCGTCGGTAGCGCTGATCAGGCGCAGGTCTGTGCGACGCTCGATGAGTTGCTCTACCAAGTTCAGGTTGGCCGGGTTGTCTTCCACATAGAGCAGGGTGTAAACGGTTGGACCCGCAGCCACTTGGGCCAATACACGGGCGTGCTGCTCGGAATCCACGGTTTCAACC
The DNA here is from genome assembly GCA_038230175.1 of Burkholderiales bacterium. Lineage (GTDB taxonomy): Bacteria > Pseudomonadota > Gammaproteobacteria > Burkholderiales > Burkholderiaceae_C > Allorhodoferax. The sequence continues at coordinate 6,038 of JBBRNS010000187.1, read as the reverse complement.
GCAGGAGCGGCAATTAACGGCAGCTCAATCCAAAACACACTTCCCGCATCCAAGGTGCTTTCGGCGCCAATCGTGCCGCCCATCAATTCCATAAGCCGCTTGGTTACCACCAGGCCAATGCCGGTTCCTTCTTCTTTGCTGCTTTCCCTGCCCAAACGGTTGAAGGGCTGGAAAAGTTGCGCCTGTTGCGCATCGGTCAGGCCCAGCCCGGTGTCACGCACGTTGATGCGAATCGTGTCGCGGGGGCCCAGCAGGTAGTCCACAGTGACCGTGCCGCTGGGTTTGTTGTACTTGACCGCGTTGAACAACAGATTGATCAGAACCTGTTTGACCCGCGTGCGGTCGGCTTTGACAAAGTGCGCGGCCTCAAGCGGCGCAAAACCCATGCTGATACCCCGGTGGCTGGCTTGGGGTTCAATCATGGCCTGGCACTCAAGCAACACTTCGGTGAGCGAGACGGGTTCTTGGGACAAGGTCAGCCGACCAGACTCAATCAGCGCGAGGTCTAAAATTTCGTTGATCAAGGACAGCAGATACCAGCCTGCCTTTAAGATTTGGTCCAGATTGCGCCGCTGTGACGGTGTGGGTGTTGGCGTGCCCGATTCCACCAACTGGGCAAAGCCCAAAATGGCGTTGAGGGGTGTGCGCAACTCGTGGCTCATGCTGGAAAGAAAGTCTGACTTGGCGTGGCTGGCCTTCTCGGCCACCTCGGTGGCGTGGCTGAGCGCCGCCTGTACTCGTTTGCCGACGGAGTTGTTGGTTCCAATGAGCAAATAACCAATGATGTTGCTGCGGTCGTCGCGCAGTGCGGTGATGGCGACAATGGCTGGAAAGCGGCGCCCGTCCTTGCAGATATAGGTCAGCTCATAAATGTCTTCCAGGTTGCGCAGTGCCTTGTAAGTCAGGGCCTCAAAGCCGGGCGCAATCGGGGTCCCAAACTCTTCTGACAAGGCGGCAGCGCGGTCCAGTACCTCTTGGGGGTCATGGATGTCGCTGGGTCGAATGCGGTTGACCACCTCGGCGGCCTCGTATCCCAGCATGTGCTCGGCCCCGGTATTAAATACTTGGACGATGCCGCGTGCGTCGGTGGCGATGATCGCAAAGTCAGCGCTGGTCAGTATGGCATTTTGTAACGCACCAATTTTTGTCCAGTCATTTCTGCCGCGGGGGTTGCGGCGCTCCACCGTGCATTGCGACCGTTGGGTCGGCGAGCGACGTTCTCTTGTTTCTTGCATAAAAAATTTCCACGCAATCGACCCTTTAGAGGTCCTGGTTGGCACTTTGGGAACACGAATGTTAGGGCGCTTCAGCGGTTCAGTATGGTCCCGAAACGCGCCTATCTACTGGGTGCCCCGCTCTAATACAAAAGCGGCCTTTTTAGAATGACCGCCGTTTTTTTCAGGGGAATCGTCACTGCACGCGGCGTTGTACCGAAATGTCTTCAATCTCCACGCGACGATTGGCCTCTAGGCACTTGATGAGCGCGGTTCTTTTGGTATCTGCACACTGCACCACGGGGTTGGCTTCGCCTTTGCCTGCGGTCTGCAAGCGGTTGGCGTCGAGTCCTTTTCCGACCAAGTAGTCTTTCACGGCCATCGCACGGCGCTCTGATAAGGCTTGGTTGTATTTTGGGGAGCCCAGTCGGTCGGTGTAGCCGGTAATTTGGACGGCTGAAACGTCGCGATTCACATCCAACGCTGCGGCAATTTCGTCCAGCTTGGGTTGCGGCATCTGTACTTGTGCACTGTCAAAACCAAACAATTCGGTCGCGGACAGGGTGTAGCGCTCAAAGCGCGGTGCAGGTGTGGCCACGGGCAACGGTGCAGACGGTGCCACATAGGGGGCAGGCTGTGGCGTAGCAGCGACCATGGGTACGCTGCGCGGCTCTTCGTACGACACCCGGCGGGCCGGGGTGGGCTTTTCGAAGGTGTAAATTAAACCGAAATTGAGTTTGTTGGTGTTGCTGCGGTCGATGCCCAGGCTATTGCCATCGGGGTAGCTGTGGTTGCGGCGAAAGTCCGCCTGAAGGCCCCATTGGTCATTGATGCCCATTTGCACACCCAAGCCTGCACCGAGGAAGGCCGCGTTTTGCGCCGTGTTGCCGCTCGCTTGCTCGACCTCGTCACGTTGTACACCGGTGCCAATCAGCAAAAAAGGCCGCACGTTGCCGCGCGACATCATGTACAAAGCATCGACCCCTAAGGTCATTTGGCGCGCACGCGGGATGGTGTCGGGTGCGCGTGTGGCCGCAATGCCCATTTGCACATCCCAGGTCGGAGATGTTGGTACGCCAAATCGCAGGCCCAGGCCGTTGGTGTTTTTGTCTGGGCCGACTTGCGTGTCTGGCTGTTCCACGCTGATGCTGGGTAAGGCGTACCACGACGGGTTGTAGTCTGTGCTTTGTGCGTGTGCACCAGCCGACAAGCCGGCGACGAGGGCTGCAATGCCCAATGTGATGGGGTTAGAGAAGTTCATGGGTGTCCTATTAGTTAAAGCCAGTGGGGCTTGGGTAGTGCTCGGCTTGCGATCGCATGTCGCCCGCCTGACAGTCAATTTAGGCGGATGCAATGGTTTCATCTGTGCGCTTGCGTACGAAAATGATGAAAACGGCGAAACGGGACGAAATAAAGCAATACAACGCAACTCAACGCCCCCGCAAAGAAGCACCAGACCGAAATAAACCAAGTTGAAAAGACAATGTATGCCAGCAGCGCGGACAGCAAGGCGGCGGCGCCAAAGAGGCGGACGCTGGCATGGTGCGACAACAAGGGCGCCACACAAGTGCCAAGCAAGTAAAGCAGCGACGCAGACACCACGTGGACGTGGGTAAAAGCGTACGCAATATGGTGCCCTTGCAGGTGCGCCGTGACGGGGTTTTCAAACATTGAATAGAGTAAAAAAAGGCTAACCAGCGCCCCCGCAGCACTGATGGCCATCAGCACCTTGCGTTGCCTTGGCCGGGGCTCTAGCATCCATACCGCTACGGGGATGTAGACCGGCCATAAAACCTGCGAGAAAAGTGAGTAGACCTGCGTTAACGCTGGCCCATACCGAGCGACGCTGCTGCCCCCATCACCCAGCGCGATCCAGATCAAGCCTTCTAGTATTTGCTGCAGACCAAACATGACTGGAATCAGGGCGTAGGGCAACTCCGCCTTGGTCCGCACCTGCAGTGATGCAACACCTCCCACGGCCAGTAGCAAAGTGGCGGATGTAAAGCTGGCCATCATAGAAAAACACATGCGCCACGGTAACACGGCGACGTGCGAATGGTGTGTTCGACGGCGTACGGACACGCAGCGAAAAGTTGCCTATCGTCTGTGAAGAAATGTCGATCAACTTGAGGCGCTATGCCGCCTAACCACAAAGGAAATACCATGTTAAACAAGAAAGTGGCAATGGTCACCGGTGCGGGCTCCGGTATCGGGCGCGCCGTGGCGCTAGTCTGGGCGCGTGAGGGCGCTAAAGTGGTCGTGGCCGACTGCAATGTGCAAGGCGGCGAGGAAACGGTGGCGCTGGTGCGTGCGCAGGGTGGCAATGCCCTGTTTGTGGCGGTCGACGTGGGGAAGCCTTCTGAGTGCGAAGCCTTGGTCAATGTGACCGTAGCCCACTATGGTCGTTTGGATGTGGCTTGTAATAACGCAGGCATTGGGGGCCCAATAGCCCCCACGGCCGACTATCCATTGGACGCATGGGCGCAGGTTATCAACATCAACCTGTCGGGCGTTTTTTACGGCATGAAGTACCAGATTGCTGCCATGCTCAAAAATGGCGGCGGCGCCATTGTGAACATGGCCTCTATTCTGGGTGCCGTGGGTTTTGCCAATAGCCCTGCGTACACCGCCGCCAAACATGGCGTGGTGGGCTTAACGCAGGCCGCCGCAGTCGAGTACAGCGCCCAGGGTATTCGCATCAACGCAGTGGCCCCCGGCTTCATTCGCACACCGATGACCACTGGACTTGAGGCCGATGAAGCAGCGCTTGCGCGTTTGGTTGCGGCGCACCCGATTGGCCGACTGGGCAAGCCGCAGGAAGTGGCCGAACTGGTGGCATGGCTGTCGTCGGACCGTGCCTCGTTTGTGACCGGTGCGTATTACCCGGTGGATGGCGGCTTTCTGGCGCGCTGAGGCGGTGCTGTAGCACGGCGCTACAATTTATACGCTAAATAGGGCTGCAGCCCTCGCGGATATTGCGCAAGCAGCTATACTTTTTATAGTATCGAGCGCGTGCCTTGTCCAGAAGTTTCTGGGCAAGGCACGCGTTTTGGTGCTGCCTAGCGCGTGTGTTTACTTCTGGCCGTAAGTCATTTTGGCTTGGGTTACGCAATTGGTTTTGGCATCACCAGCCAAGGCATCGCATTTTTCTTTGGCAACAGCAAACTCGGCGTCGCGCTTGTCGGTGGCTGCTTCTTGGCGGACTTCGGTGGCCTTTTCTTGTGCAGCGGTGTTGGCATCAATCGTCACTTCCACCACCTTGGCGTCCGCCTTGGCGGCTATGTAGGCACTTTTGGCTTCCTTGCGGCAGACGTCCTTCACGTTGCCTGCAGCATCGTCACATTTTTCTTTGGCTACGGCGTAGTTAGATTCGGCTTTGGCGACACGAATGCGGTAGCGGCCTTCGGTAGACGGCTGGTAGTTGTCGTCCAACTCCGCCCGTGCAATGTTTCCGTGGCCTTTGGCTTCTTCGATACAAATGTCTTTGGCATTGCCGCTCAGGGCCTTACAGGCTGTTTTGCTAGCTTTGTATTGGTCTGAAATTTCTACCTTTTTGGCTTTGTATTCCTCTTTCGAGATGGGCGCTGCGAGGGCGGCCGCACTGGCTGCAATAAGAATGGCGGCAGATAGGGTGGTGCGTATCAATGTGTTCATAAATTGTCCTGTTTTCAAGTGGATGGATGCCTGGTGCGCAGTAGTTTCCTGTGGACGCCCGGCGGCAAGACTAATTTGCAAAATCTTTTGGGTCTGTATGCCAGCGCACAGACGGCGCGTTCGCTTGCTAATAACCTTGAGGCTCATATCAACAAGGAATAATTCCATGCGTCACATCAAAACCATCTCCGCTCTGCTCGCAGCACTTGCACTGACCAGCCTGATTGGGTGTGCAGAAACACCCAAGCATGAAAGCACTGTGCAATATGTGGACGACAGCGCCATCACAGCAAAAGTGAAGGCGGCGATCTTTAACGAACCCACCTTGAAATCAGCCGAGATCAATGTTGAAACCTTCAAGGGAGCCGTGCAGCTTGGTGGCTTTGTGAAATCACAGGCCGACATCAACCGGGCCGTGACGGTGGCACAAGCCGTTAGCGGTGTCACGTCGGTCAAGAACGACATGCGCATGAAGTAATTCGTTATTTATTCAATTTCTATTTTTAAAAGAGGTATCTCCATGAAAACAAATATTCAAATGTCCGTTCGTGTTTTGGCTGCAGTCGCTGTGCTGAGCTTGGGCGCCTGTAGCGGAATGTCCACCCAAGATAAAAACACCGCCATTGGCGCGGGCGTGGGCGCCATTGGTGGCTCGGTTATTTCGGGCGGTAGCGCAATTGGAACCATCGGTGGTGCGGCTGTAGGCGGCTACATCGGCCACGAAGTCAAGAAATAGACGACCCTTGCCCCTGTGTGCGCTATCGCACAGGTAGGGTGAGGCCTTGGCTGTTATGGTCGAGGCTCACTTCGTGGCATTGTGAATCGGAAAAGGTGCACACATTGGAGTGAATACGCGCCAGCGGCGTTCTTCGCTGGCGCCCTTTGTCGCTTAACCCCGGTCGGATTTCATGCTCTCAAAAAAAAATGTGTTGGTCGAGCGGCTGATGCTACTGGGTTTTGGGCTCACGCTGGGGGTTTTGCTCCTGGTTGCGGGTACTGCCTGGAATATTGCGGTGCCCATGGCCCCGACCAAATCGGTGGACCATACCCGCGAGGTCATAGCCACGCTGGACAAATTGCGGGCCTTGTTGTCGGCGGGCGTACCGGTGATTACCCAGCAATGGCTAAAGGAAGATGATGACATCGGTCATTATCGTGTAGCGCGGGGCT
>JBBRNS010000186.1:0-7680 GCA_038230175.1 Burkholderiales bacterium | reverse complement strand
GTGAACCATTCTGATCAACGATAGGTGTCAATACGAAACAGCGTCTGTAGCAATACCGACTCTGTTTCGCATTGGTCTCTTGCTAAAACGTCCCTCATCAAAGGTGGCAATTGATCCCTCAAATTGATTGATCACACTCATGTAGGCAAGTCGTTTTGTGCAAAAAGCACCAAGTCGCCGGATTGAAGTTCGTCTCTCGATACAGAGAACCCCCATGTGCGTAGCTTAGCAACCGTTCTGGGTGGAACAATTTCTGCGCGGGTTCGATAGACGTGGCCAATCAACCCGCTGCAGTCAAAGCCCGAATCCGGTGTGTTGCCCCCGTACCGGTAAGGCGTTCCCACAAGGCCCATCGCATAGATGGTGACATCTTCGGCCTGCCCAGCCGAAAGGCGAGGAGATTGCGCAAAGATCGAGCCAGAGCCAAACCCGCGTTGTGCTTGGGGCGCTGAACCACAACCCATGAGTAAGAAAGTGACGCTCAATGCGAGCGTGAGACCGGGTCTGATTGGAGCGTACATATCGCGCTGGATTATTGTTGGGCTGGTTGACTGGACCACAGCAAGAGCTTTGCGTCAAGTTGCTGCGCCCAGACTGACTTAACCTAACCCACGTGAGAACACCCACCATGCCACTTGCCCGCCAAAGGGTGTCACACTGGCGCCCGGCCAACTGCTGGGCCCGGTGAACGTTTGGGTGGAGAAATTCTCCGGTTTTATGCTGATGGCCAGTGTGGCCGTGGGTGTTCAGAAGATTCTGAATAGATAGCGTGTCGGGCGGCACCTCGCATCAAATTTTTTTGGAGTGGTATTTTCACGCTACCGTTGATGCGTACAGTTTCTCTGAGAAATAATTTCGGAAAAAGGCTACTCGCTTATTTTTGCGCGTACTTAGCCAGAATCGCACGGTATTCTTCGGTGGTCTTGAATACTTTTAAGGCAGCGCTGAATCGCGCGGCCAACTGGTCGTAGCCCTCTTTCTTGGCGAAGCCCAAAAAATTTAATGCTTCTTCGGGGTTGCCCAACGGGCGAGGGTCATAGGTAATTTGATCCAGTAACCCCATTTGATGTGCCTTGTAAAGCACCACGGCCCTGTTATCTACCAAGACATCAATTCGCTTCAATATAAGTTTTTGCAAATTGGAATCCAAGGACGGCGCTACTTCTTTAGTCAGTGGCGCGTTGGCTACCTCTTTAGGGTAGTCAAAGCCGAGTTGTGTGCCCATCACATAGCCTGACAAATCAGCCAGCGTATCAAATTTAGGCATTTGCCCGTGCCGGAAGAACAGTGTTGTGGGGGACGCAGAAATGTATTCATCGGGAAAAAATAGAAACTCCTTCCGTTCGGGGGTAACCATCAAATCCAGAATCGCGTCAACGGTTTTTTTCTGCACCATTATGAGAGCGCGCTTAAACGGATAGAACTCTACTTTGACAGGAATTTTCATTCCACGAAATACAGCCTCAACAACCTCGTAATCCATGCCTTTTAAAGGAGATCCGACGTCAAAAATATAGGGCTCCCACGGTTCGGTGACAATCACCAACGGTTCATTGCCAACCAGAAATGTAGGTGCCGCCTTTGGGGTGGGGGTCGCTTTTGGAGTGGGCGTGCCCGCCGGACCATTATTACAACCGGTCAGCAATAACAGCACAAATAGAAGTGCAGCCGCACCCAGATGTAAATTTCGCATTCTTATCTTGAGTCTTCTTATCTGGTGAGTTGCCTGATATTGCACTATGGTACGGCACCAAAGGCTATCGCATCCAACGGTTAGCACAAACCTAACGAGGCAACTAGCTGCTCAACACCTTGAATCGTATTCACCCGATATCGTAGTCATGATGGCTTCACTGGTCAATTTTGAGCGCTCTTGAAAGCTTGCGAACAGTTTTTGGGCACGGTTGCCGCATTCTGTGTCAATCGCAGCGATGCAGGGCTAGGTAGTGGCTGCAAGTCTGTCGCTGCAAACCCTGATCATCCCGCGGTCTATTGGCTGATCAGCTTCAAGCCCGGCGGCAATGATTCACCCACGATGCGGCTTTGCTGGGCCTCGTCCAGCTCCACCTTGTGGCGCACCATTTCTTCCCAGATCGCGGGTGCTCCGCTGGTGCGCAGTTGCGCGGCAACCCGCTCGCGGAGCGCTGGGGGCAGGTCGCGCACCCGGTCGTCGCTGACGCGGGCGATTTGGGTGGCGGCGAAGGCGGCGGCGTCCAGCCGCTTCCAGTCAAGGCCCAGCAAGGCTTCAATCCACGGCGTGACGGCCTCGGGGGGCGCAACATCGTGCGTACTGCCGTACAAGGGTTGGCGTGCGCCGATCCGGCCCAGCGCCCACAGGCCCACTAGGGTGTCGGTGGGCTCAGACCTGGCGGCTTTGTCGTAACTAGCGGCCTTGGTGGCCTTTGCCAACGCCTTTTGAATGCGACCCAGCAGCCAGTCACCCACCTCCACTTTGTAGGCCGCTGGGATGCGTTCTAGCGACGCGCCTAGGCGCAGCATGTCTTGCGCGTCGCCTTTAACGGGTTTGGATTGTGGCGCGTCTGCTGCATCCGGGGCACCTTCTAAGTCGCTTTGCAGATTGAAGGCAAAGTCGTCCAGCAGGCGCAGCTGGGCATTGGCGTCCAAGCCGCCTGCCACCCGGCGCCACAGGGTCCACCATTGGACGCAGACTTGCTTGTCGCGCGAAAATTGAACGCCGCTGGGCAACAGTGTCCACAACTGCTGCACCCGCCAGTCGTCCAGCGCGTCGCCCCAGCCTGGGCGCAGGCAGTAGCCTGCCAAGTTGAGCCACGCCCGCTCATGCTCGGCCGATCGGCGTCGGCCGCGCGCCCGTTGCCACAGGGCGTCAAAAAGGGGCCGCAAAATTTCTAGCGACCACTGCGCGCGCGCGCCTAAAAGTTGCTCTAGCTGGGCGCGCAGTTGGCGTACCTCTTTTGCGTCCACTTTTTGCGCGTTGGTGCTAAAGATACGGTCGAGCGCTTTGACCGCTTCTGCAACGCGGGGTGACGCGGCCGCCGCTTGTCCGCCAACATCGGAGTCGCCATCGTCCAGCGCTTGGGTGTGGCGCAGGTCAAATTCCAGCAGCCAACGTTGGCTGGGGTCTGCCACGCCCATGCAGTGCAGTGCCAGGGTGCCCACTTCGGTAAGTGCGGCCACCAGGTGTACCGGGATGTCTTTTTGCGCCTGCTCGTTGGCGTTGGCGTCGGCGGTGAGGGTAGTTAGTGCCGTGAGGGCCGTGACGATGGGCGGCAGGCGCACAAACGCGGGGCCGACCAAATCCACCGTTTGACCCGCCACGTAAGGGGCTTGGTTGGCCGCATCGCTGCTGACGCTGCACAGGTGAAAACGCACCGGTTGCCCCACCCGCAGTGCAAAGGTGTGTTCACTCAAACGCACCTCTTGCCCCGGCTGCGTCAAGCGAGGCAGGATGCAAATGCCCCGCGTGGGTGCAGCGCCCTTGCCCCGCTTGGCCGGGCCATCATTGCCCTGCAGCAGCAAGAAATAGCTGCGCGCCGATCCGGCACCAATGGTGGGTGTGTGGCCGTGCTGGGCCAATGCGTAGGCGACGGCGCCACGGGCCACGGCCACGTCAGGGTTGTCGTTGTGCAGCAGGCGCAACGGCGCACCACGCCAAGCGGCCAGGGTGTCTTGCAGGCGCTGTACCAGCGCCGGGGCTCGGAACACGCCGCCGTTGAGTAAGAGCGTGTCGGGCATGGCGCTGGGGTGTTGGCGTAAGAATTCGGCGATGTGGCGGGTAATGGCTGCATCGCGTGCATAGGGCAGGCCAAAGGCCACCAGGCCGCGCCGTCCCGGCTGGGTGGGGACATCGGCCGATACCATGGGGAAAAAGCCGTCTAACACCAGTGTTTCGACCTCAGCGCGGGTGAGGGTGCTAGAGCGGCTGGCGCCGATCAGGTGGGCGCCCTGGCCCAGCAGCGTCACCGTGGTTTGATCGGGTGCACCTTCGGCCAGTAGCAGCTCTTTGGCGCTGCGGCAGCGTTCCATCAACTGCGCCAGTTGGCTGGCCGACAAGGGTTGTGGCGCAGAGCCGCCTTGGGCCATGCGGGCCTCTATAGTGTGGGCCAAGGCCAGGTCCATGTTGTCGCCGCCCAGCATCAGGTGGTTGCCCACACCCATGCGGGTAAGTTGGGGCTGGGCTTGCGCCGTGCCGATCTGAATCAGACTCAGGTCGGTGGTGCCGCCACCCACGTCGCACACCAGCACCAGGCGGCTTTCGCCCAAGGCGGTGGTGAGGTCGGCGCGGTGGCGCTGCAGCCAGTCGTAGAAGACAGCTTGGGGTTCTTCCAATAGGCGCAGCTTGGGCAAGCCCGCCATATGGGCCGCTTGCAGGGTCAAGGCGCGGGCGCTTTCATCAAACGAGGCGGGCAGCGTCAGCACAATGTCTTGCTGCGCGAGCGGGCTGTCCGGAAACTGCGCGTTCCACGCGGCGCGCACATGCGCCAGAGTGTCGGCACTGGCCTGCACCGGTGACACTTTGGGCACCTCGGGCGGCGCGCCCCAGGGCAGGATGGCGGCGGTGCGGTCCACCGCCGCGTGGGACAGCCAGCTTTTGGCGCTGCTCACCAGCCGCCCGGGCACTTGGGCGCCCAGAACACGGGCCAGTTGACCGATCACCACCGGGGCGATGGCGGTCTCGGTAACGGAATTGCCTGAGGGACTGTTTTCTGGCGCAGTGGCTCTTGCTGGTTCTGGCACGGCATCCCAGGGCAAGGTCAGGTTGCCAGGTGCCAGCTCACCCGGCGCGGCGTGGTACCGCACGCTGGGCAGCAGCGGCAGGGCGTCTACTGCGCCGGGCGACACCAGTTGCGGGATGGCAAACAGTTTGATGGCATCGCCGCCAGCGGCGCGGCCTTTGGGGGAAGCGTGCGCGGCATAGGCCACCACCGTGTGGGTGGTGCCCAGGTCAATACCAACGCTGTAGCGCGGTGTCGCCAAGGCCTGAGTTTTAACCGTTGTCGCGCACATCCAGCTCTAGCTTCCAGCGTGCTTGCGTGGCAGTAGACACGGCGGTCAGCTCCAGCGTGCCGGTGTCGGTGGCAACCGCTTGCAGCGTCACTTGCACCACCTCACCGGCAGCGCGGCCCTCCAGCGGCAGTGTGGCGCGGATCTCGCCCAGCTCTTGCAGTTCATCCGGCTGCCAAAAGTCCAGCAAAGTGCCCACCGTGTCTTGGCGGCGCACCGATGAGCCAAAGAAGCGAAACTGCACCGGCTCGCCCACCACCAAGCCCAATTGCAACTGGGGCAGGTCCACTGGCACACCTTCTTCCATGCCAAAGGGCGCCACGCACAGGGCCTGGATCGGCGGCTCTGCGCCGGGGATGGCAGGCATGGACGACTCAATCGCCACGTAATAGGCCCGCGCCGTGCCGCCCCGAATGCGCACGCCTTGGCCACGGCGTACATAGCCGTAGTAGGCGGCGCCGCGTGCCACGGCCAGGTCCATGTCGGCACCATCCAGCATGCGCGCGGGCTCTGCGCCATCGGCCGCCAGCCAGGTGTTGAGGGTGGCCAAGGTACGCTGGGCCAGCAGGTCGGACTTGAACACGCCGCCGTTGAACAGCACGGCGGTGGGGTGCAAAAAGGTGGCGTCTGCATCAACGCGCCCAGTGAAGCCTTCTAGTTCTGCGGTCGCGCCGGATTGACGCCCCAGCAGGGCGGCTAGGTGGCGGGTGACACCGGCGTCTTGCGCATAGGGCAGGCCGAGTTGGGTCAAACCGCCACGGGTCCGGCTGACGGGGCGCGCTGCGGCGTCCACCTGCGGGAAAAATCCGTCCAGCAGGGTAGCCGTCACCTCCGCTTGGGTAAGCTCCGTGCGCAGTGTTCCGCCAATCAGTTTGGAGCCTCGGCTGGGCACCACTATCGGTACGCTCTCGGGCGCGGTCGGGCTGAGCAAGGCTTCTTTGGCGCTTCGGCAGGCGTAACCCAGGGCGCGCATTTGCCAGGGGTCTAGCGTCTTACCACCCTCGGCCAATTTGCGTGCAAGACCGTGGGCCAGGGCCAGGTCCATGTTGTCGCCGCCGAGCAAAATGTGCTCGCCCACGGCCACGCGGTGCAGCTCTAAATTGCCTTCGCGCTCCAGCACGGCAATGAGCGAGAAATCGCTGGTGCCACCGCCCACGTCCACCACCAAAATGATGTCGCCCGGCGTGACCACTTTGCGCCACTGCGCCGCGCTGCTCTGTATCCAGCTGTACAGCGCGGCTTGGGGTTCTTCTAGCAGGGTGAGCGGGCCAAAACCGGCGGCGCGGGCGGCTTCTACCGTCAATTCGCGCGCGGCCGGGTCAAACGACGCGGGGATGGTGACGGTGACGTCTTGCTCGGCAAATGGTGCGTCGGGGTGGGCGTGGTCCCAGGCCTGGCGCAAATGGGCCAGGTAGCGGGTAGAGGCCTCTAGTGGCGATACACGCGCCACCTCGGGCGGTGCGTCACTGGGCAGAATGGCGGCGTGGCGGTCTACACCGGCGTGGCACAGCCAGCTTTTGGCGCTGGACACCAGCCGTATGGGTGTCTGCGCACCGCGTGTGCGGGCCATTTCACCGACTGCAAAATCTTGGCTTGTTGACCAGGGCAGGGCAAGGTCGTCAGGGGCCAACTCATCCGTATGGGGGAGGTACAAAAACGAGGGTAGCAAGGGCAGGCTTTCCACACTGCCGGGCGCGCTGAGTTGGGCGATGTCGAGCACGCCGTGCTGGGTGGCTTCGCCGTCGCTGGCGGCCACATCCACATAGGCCAGTGAACAGTGTGTGGTACCCAGGTCAATGCCGATGCAGTAACGCGGCGTACTCACAGCTCCACCTCGGCTTGGGCCAGCACTGTCGCATCATGGCCCGCAGACAACTGCGGCAGGCGCACATCGGTGGCGCGCCAACCCCGGTGGCTCAGGCTGCCTTGGTACGGCGCGCTGCCCACCACGTTGCCGGTGAGGCGCACGGCGCGGGCGTCAAAACCGGCTTCCAGCCGAATGCGGCTGCCTTCAGCTTCGGTGCGCAGGGGGCTGATACTGAAGTGTTCGTCTAGCACCTTGCGGCAACCCGCATGCACCACGCGGGCAGCGGCGCCAATGTCGGCGTCGGAATAGGCGCGCACGTCTTCTTGGGTGAAGTCGATCAGGCGCGCCTCCCGTTGCAGCAGACCCAGCAACTGCAGGGCGGCGTCATGCGACGGCGGTTGTGTCGGCGCGGGCGGGTGTGCTGATGCCACGGGCGCTGGGGTGGCGGCCGGTGGCGCATTCAGGGCCAGCAACTGTTTGGCGTAGTCGGGGTTGCGCAAGGCGCCGATGAAGGCACCCCAGGCGATCGACAAGCGTTGGCCCAGCGGCAGTGGGTCAGAGTAGGGCGGGTATGGGGGTTTGTTCACGGGGTTCTCCAAGGGGGCGCGGCGGCGCGGCGGGTAGCCGCGTCTGAGCGTGTAGGCAGTGCCTCTGTGGGGCATAGCGCCATTTTCGTGCCATAAGGGTCGCAATTCGCCCTAGGGCCGCGTCTGGTTTAGGCGAGCTTCACTATCGAAGGGCTAAAAAAGCGTAACTACTCAGCTCCCAATGAGTCAGGCCATCGTCCGCTATGAAATAGTGAGCGACAATGCGTTGTAATGCCAAACCTGCCCGATCTCAGCCAACTTAGTCATGCGCAAAAGGACGAGTTGATCAGGATGCTATGGCCC
>JBBRNS010000185.1:0-7798 GCA_038230175.1 Burkholderiales bacterium | reverse complement strand
TGGCTGGTCGTCCTCTCAGACCAGCTACAGATCGTCGCCTTGGTGGGCTTTTACCCCACCAACTAGCTAATCTGATATCGGCCGCTCCAATCGCGCGAGGTCTTGCGATCCCCCGCTTTCATCCATAGATCGTATGCGGTATTAGCACAGCTTTCGCTGCGTTATCCCCCACGACTGGGCACGTTCCGATATATACTCACCCGTTCGCCACTCGCCACCAGGATTGCTCCCGTGCTGCCGTTCGACTTGCATGTGTAAGGCATGCCGCCAGCGTTCAATCTGAGCCAGGATCAAACTCTATAGTTCGATCTTGATTTTTTCGCATATCTCTATGCAACTCATAAACTGGAATTGACATGAACTTCATTTCTGAATTCCATATCTTTCTTCATTCATGAGCGTTTGTAAGTCAGTTAAGACTTAGTTCCAAAGAACTTGGCAATCGCCTTCAAACGCCCACGCTTATCGGCTGTAAATTTTTAATGACCTAAGACTCGCTTTTACCGCTTGTCTTGACTCTCACTGTGATCAGCGAAGCCTTGTATTATGACACAGTTTTTAATCAACATCAATGCGACTAAAAACTTTTCTTTACCCGCCGTACCCAGCGCAGCCTTCGATCATAGCCTGATTATTTGGACTCTCGCAACTGTTTGGGAAAAAATGTGGTGTCGGCGGAGATGATTGCTCGGTGTGGCGCGGTAGTTTGCTTTAAAACATCCCGCAGTGCGATACTTGCCCGGAGGCGCCTTCGCCCCCTTCCCCTCTGACTATGAATAGACTCCTATTGACGGCGTTGAGCACACTTCTGTGGTGTGCGCCCCATGCGTTCGCAAGCGAACTCGCTGATATTGACAGCGCATACGAACGGGGCGACTCAGTTTATGCCGCCCGCTTACAAAAGCCCACAGGTGGCGATGGGCAAGGCGATGTTCGGGCCCAATACCATTTGGGCATGATGTACGAAGACGGCCAAGGTGTCGCTCAAAACTACGCCGAAGCACTCAAGTGGTACCAAATGGCCGCTGCACGCGGCAATGCCGTAGCACAGACCAACATTGGACGCATGTACGAGTTGGGGCGAGGTGTGCCGCGCAATGCGGCCGAGGCAGTTAAATGGTACCGGCTAGGGGCTGCGCAAAGCTACCCACGCGCCCTGACCAATTTGGGCGCCATGTACGACACAGGCGCAGGTATCACAAGGAACCCCGCAGAAGCCCTTAATTTGTATCGTCAGGCCGCAGCCCAGGGGTATCCCCGCGCTCAAAATATTTTGGGCCTCATGTACGAGGAAGGCGAAGGCGTCAAACAAGACTACGCAGAAGCACTCAAGTGGTATCGCATTGCAGCGGACAAGGGCTTCGCAAAAGGCCAAGCCAATCTTGGCGCCATGTACAACAGCGGCCTCGGGGTGCCAAGAGACCCAGCAAAGGCCCTATCCCTCTTTCAATTGGCAGCAGCACAAGGACACGCTGGCTCGCAATTTGCGCTAGGCCTAAAGTACGCCAACGGCATAGGCGTCCCTCAAAGCCATGAAACGGCACGGAAGTGGTATCGCCTCTCTGCGGACCAAGGCTATGTGGCCGCGCAGATCAACCTCGGATTCATCTACGCCAACGGCATTGGCGTTCCACAAGACTTCACTGCCGCCTACAAATGGTACCGCCTGGCTGCGGAGCAAGGCGATGACACCGGCCAGATCAACTTGGGCGAATTGATTGAAAACGGGCAAGGCGTCTCGCAAGACTATTCCACTGCGATGAAGCTGTATCGCTTGGCCGCTGCGCAAGGGGCCGTCATCGCCGCAAACAATATCGGCCTGCTGTACGCCAAGGGCTTGGGGGTGCCACAAGACCTCGTGCGCGCGTACATGTGGTTCAGCTTGGGCGCCACGTCGGGGCACGCCGAACCGATTAAGCATCGCGATCTGATCTTCGACAAGTTAACGCCCGAAGAAGTTGCGCAAGCACAAAAAATGGCCCAAGTTTGCCTAGTGCGTCAATGGAATAACTGCGACTGAGTGGTGACTTTTACCTGTCGAACCAATGGCAATGGCAAGCTCGCTTCAGACCTATGGCCTAATAGCGGTTTTCAACTCTACTTTTTGAGATATCCATGGGCACACAAATCGTCACCGAAGCAGACCGCAAAGCCACTCCCGCACCCAAGCCACTGCCCGGCATGTCCTTGCCCACCGGCGGCCGCGGCCAACGGGTTAGCCTCGAGCGCGGAACCGCGACACGCAGCAAGAAAAATCCTGGCAAACGCTCCAAAAAGGGCGGGTAATCCAACACATTCACCACCGAAGCGCCAAGCTTTACGGTGGTGATTTAGGTTCATAGCGCGGGTAATCAGCGCATCGTAAGCAGCTAATCACAGCCCACCCATGGCAGGCCAGTGGCACAACGCGTGCCAAAAACGGCCTAGCACTACGTTTAAGTCCCCATCAACGGCGCGCGCGTGCCTCCACGAGCAGCGCGTCGACAACTTGCAACGCGTGGGGCATGCTTCGGGCGATAGTGCCATCGGTATAAAACCGCCCCGCTACGCCGAGTGCAGGCACACCCTCGATCTTGTAAGCGTTTTGTAGCTGTGTGGCCCGAGTCGCCTTGGTCGCGACCGAGAATGAATTGAATTGCTCCAAGAACTTGGCCTTGTCAACACCCTGACGCGCTACCCAGTCGGCAATAACCTCAGGCGTTTCCAGTTTGATTTTCTCGCCATGAATGGCGGCAAATACCTTGGAATGAACTGCTTCTACCAAGCCCATGGCCTCCAGCGCGTAATACAGGAGCTGCTGAGATACAGCACCGCGCTGAAACGCCACTGGAACCCTGCGCATC
Source organism: Burkholderiales bacterium (assembly GCA_038230175.1). GTDB lineage: Bacteria > Pseudomonadota > Gammaproteobacteria > Burkholderiales > Burkholderiaceae_C > Allorhodoferax. Next base: position 4,955 of record JBBRNS010000185.1, on the reverse strand, counting down.
ACCACGTCTTTGGGTAGCTTCCTGATCCAAGCCTCCAACGCGGGCTCAAAGGCATTGCAGTGCGGGCAGTTGTACCAAAAGAACTCAACCACTTCGACCTTGCCGGGGGGAGCATCCACCGGGGCCGGAGGATCTACCAGTTGGTAATCCGTACCGGCCTGGGGCTTCTTAACTTGGGCCCAAGCCAGTGGGGCGGCGATGCCCGACGAAGCCAATGTCGCCACCGCAGTCAGGCGCGCAAACTCACGACGTTTCATGTTCATTTCCAATCGTTCCAAATAGGTGTATGGACCCGCAGACCGGCATTAAGTTCCACGTGTTAAGGCTGCACACGCACCAATGCTGTGTCCAGTCCGGATTTATCGAGTTTTTCCTTGCTGCGCTCGGCATCGTCTTTTTTGGCAAATGGGCCGACACGCACGCGGTAAACCATGCGTCCAGACTGCTCACGCTCAGACACCTTGGTCTCGATACCACTAAGCGACAGCTTGGCCCGCTGGGCCTCCGCATCGTCCGCCGTGCGAAACGCCCCGACCTGCACAAAATATGCAAAAGACTCGGACGCCGATGCTGCGGATTTCGCTTTAACCAAGTCGCCTAACGGGTCTGCGGAAACCGCTGGTTTTACATCGGGCTTGGCTTCGGCTTTGGCGCTATCCGCCTTGGCTGCGGGCTTTGCATCCGACGCTGGCGCCGACGTGTCACCAACCGTCGGCGGCAAGGTCGGTGTTGCAGCCTTGACGGGGTTCTTGCCGTAAAGGGGTGCGTTGGGGTCCCAGTCTTTGTTTTTCTTGGTTTCCGCGTCGTCTTGCTCAGCTGACCGACTCTGGCTTTTGTTTGTGAACGGTACGGGCACTTTGGTCACGTACACGGCCACTGCCAATGCCCCACCCAAACCAACGACCACACCAATAATGAAACCCAGTAAGGTTCCGCCACGCTCTTGCTTCATGCGCTGCTTTCTTATCAAATTAACTACATTTTCTGCGGTGCACTTACGCCCAATACAGCAAGCCCATTGTGCAACACCTGCGCAGTGGCGGCGACCAATGCCAAACGGGCCCGTTTGATACCCTCATCGTCCACCAAAATGCGCTCGGCATCGTAGTAGCTGTGGTAGCTGGCCGCAAGTTCACGCAGGTAAAACGTGACATCGTGGGGGGCAAAGTCGACCGCAGCAGCCGTCAGCATCTCTGGGTATTTGGCCAGCAGCAGCATGAGCGACAGCGCCTGCGGGCTTTGCAAGGGCGCGAGGTCGACCCCGGCCAAGTCCGCCACTGCGCCACCCCAACTCGCCAGCACCGAGCAAATGCGAGCGTGGGCGTACTGCACGTAATACACCGGGTTGTCATTGTTCTTTTGGACCGCTAAATCCACGTCAAACGTGTACTCGGTGTCGGGCTTGCGGCTGAGCAGGAAGAAACGCACCGCATCCTTACTGGTCCACTCGATCAGATCGCGCAGCGTCACGTAGCTGCCCGCTCGTTTAGAAATTTTGACCTCTTCGCCGCCGCGCACGACCCGCACCATGGTGTGCAGCACGTAGTCTGGAAACCCTTTGGGAATGCCCACATCGGCCGCCTGCAGCCCGGCGCGCACCCGCGCAATCGTCCCGTGATGGTCAGTGCCCTGAATATTGACCACCTTGTGAAAGCCACGCTCCCACTTGGTGATGTGGTAGGCCACATCGGGCACAAAGTAGGTGTAGGTGCCATCGCCTTTGCGCATGACACGGTCCTTGTCATCGCCGTATTCGGTGGACTTGAGCCACAGCGCACCGTCAAGTTCGTAGGTCTTACCCGCAGCCTGCAGGCGCTGCACGGCGTCATCCACCTTGCCGCTGGTGTACAGACTGCTTTCTAGGTAGTAGTTGTCAAACTGGACTGCAAAGGCCTGCAAGTCCAGGTCCTGCTCGTGGCGCAGGTAGGCCACGGCGAACTGGCGTATGCCGTCTAGGTCATTGACATCGCCCGATGCCGTGAACGCGCGGTCATCGGACTTGACCGTTTTGCCAGCCAAAAAGTCTGCCGCAATGTCGGCAATGTAGTCGCCGTTGTAGAAACCCTTGCTTAAGGGATTGTCTGGGTCGGTCGGCCAACAGGTATCGCCTGGTTTAAACCCCTGGGCGCGCAATTGGGTGCTGGTGGCCAGCGTGCCTATTTGCACCCCGGCGTCGTTGTAATAGAACTCGCGGCACACATCCCAACCTTGTGTTTCAAACAGGCTGCAAATCGCATCGCCCAAGGCGGCTTGGCGGCCATGACCCACATGCAATGGCCCGGTAGGGTTGGCCGAGACAAACTCCACCATCAGCCGCTGGCCGTTGGTCGGCTGTTGTCCAAACTGGGCACCGGCAGCAAGCACCTCACGCACCACCTGTTGCTTGGCTTCGGGCTTGAGGCGAATGTTGATGAACCCGGGGCCGGCAATGTCCACCTCGTCCACCCACTGCACAAAAGCGGGCTGCGCCAGCAGGTCTGCCCGCAGGCTTTCAGCAAGCTGCCGGGGATTTAGCTTCAGCGGTTTGGCCAGTTGCATGGCGGCAGTGGTGGCAAGGTCGCCGTGGGCGGCCACCTTGGGCGACTCAAACGCCGCTTTGGCACCTGCGCCGGGTGAGAGTTTGTCCAACGAGGTGGCCAGCACCCCCAGAAGTTCGTATTTAACAGATAGCATGGCGGGATTTTACGGGCAGGCACCTGCGGTGCGGGTCATCCACATTGCGCTGCGCTGCGTTGTGTGCTCGAATCCGGCTTGGATTTGTCACAACGGTGGCTGTGCCACCAATTTTTGTAGGGAACCATGATGAAGAAACTGTTTACGCTGCTGGCTTTGGGACTTTCTCTGTCGTTTGGTGCCGCACATGCAGCCGATGCACCTGCCGCCAAAACCACGCAACAAACCAAAATGGGCACCTGCAATGCCGATGCAAAAACCAAAGCACTGAAAGGCGACGAGCGCAAAGCATTCATGAAAGGCTGCCTGAGTGGCAAGCCTGCCGATGCAGCTGCAGCTGCAGCCCCCGCTCCTGCCGAGAATGCAGTGTGCGAAAAATCTGCGGCTGACAAGAAGCTCCATGGCGCCGCCAAAAACGCCCATGTGAAGAAATGTATGGCTGACAACGCAGCCCCTGCCGCGACCACCCCAGCTGCACCTGCAGCAGCCACTCCCGCAAAAAAATAAGCGATTCAGGCTCACAACAACCCGCTGCGCCCTAGGTGCTGCGGGTTTTTTTATGGGCAGCCGTGCCAGATCACCACGGCAAACTGCTTGCAATGCCCACGAATACCGCAAACCCGACCCAGTGGTTCAGACGAAACGCCTTGAAACACCCCTCACGCGATCGCGTGCGAATTAACAACCCGTGCCACACCACCTGAACCGCTGCAGCACCCAAGCCAACCCACCACCCCACGCCCTGCACCGCAGTGGGCACGGCCAGCACCCAAATCACCAGATACAGGCAGTAAAACAGCATCACGGCCGCCACATCCCAAGCGCCTAGGGTGATGGCTGAGGTTTTGATACCAATACGCAGGTCATCGTCCCGGTCCACCATGGCGTATTCGGTGTCGTAGGCCAGCACCCAAAACAGGTTGCCCACCAGCAAGGCCCACGCAAACCAAGGCACCGTGCCCTGCACCGCCGTGAAGGCCATCGGGATACCAATGCCAAATGCCAGCCCCAGCACCGCCTGCGGCATAGACACCCAGCGCTTGGTAAACGGATACAACACCGTAATGGCCAATGCCGCAAACGACCACACCACCGTTGCCGCATTGGTGGTCAAAACCAAACCAAAGGCACACAACGCCAAGCCAGCGCCAACCCACAACGCCTCCCGCGTCGAAATGGCACCCCGGGTGACCGGTCGCTGCGCGGTGCGTTGGACGTGGCGGTCAAACTCTTGGTCGGCCACATCATTGACGCAGCACCCCGCGCTGCGCATCAAAATCGTGCCCAGCGTAAAAACCACCAGCAAATGCCACCCAGGAAAACCCCCTGCCGCCAGCCACAGGGCGCTGAGCGTGGGCCATAACAGCAGCAGCCAGCCCGCAGGGCGATTCCAGCGGATCAGGTCTAGGTACAAAGAAAGCTTGTTACGCACCGTATTCACTATCAATTCAGGAGCTGCTTGCGCACACTCCACGAGGGCTAGAGGCCAATATCACGATAAACGCACGACTCCTGGCAGCTCGCAGGCGTAGATCGCGTTGCGCAGGGCGGCAATGGCTTCATAGCGGGTAAAACTACGGCGCCAAACCAGCACCACCCGCCGCGCGGGGGGAGTGCCACCTGCGCCATCGTGCACCGGCAGGTACTTGACCAAGTTGTCGGCACGGCGCCGGGTTTTGGCGACCAGCGCGTGGGCGGGCACACTCAAACGTGGCACCAGGGTTAGGCCCATGCCGGCCGCCACCATGTGCGTGATGGTCTCCAAAGACGAGCCTTCAAAACTTTTGCGAATACCCTCCGCGTCGCTAGAAAAACGGGCGAACTCCGGGCACACCTCCAACACATGGTCGCGAAAGCAGTGCCCATTGCCCAGCAGCAGCATGGTTTCTTTCTTCAACGCCTCGGTACTCACGTAAGGCAAGGATGCCAGTGGGTGCTGCATGGGCAAGGCGGCCATAAACGGCTCGTCGTACAGCGCGGCAGACGCCAAGCCCGCATCTGGGAACGGCTCTGCCAGGATGGCGCAGTCAATCTCACCGGTGCGCAGCATCTCCAGCAGTTTGACGGTGAAGTTCTCTTGCAATATCAACGGCATCTGCGGCGTGCGCTTGATCACCTGGGGCACCAAGTCGGGCAGCAAATAAGGGGCGATGGTGTAAATCACGCCCAGCTTGAGGGGCCCGGCCAGCGGGTCTTTGCCGCGTTTGGCGATGTCTTTGATGTTGACCGCTTGCTCCAGCACGCTTTGCGCTTGGCGGACGATCTCTTCGCCCAACGGTGTC
>JBBRNS010000184.1:0-7820 GCA_038230175.1 Burkholderiales bacterium | reverse complement strand
GGCGCAGGGTTAACTTGCCTTCACGCTGCGACTTCAAAGCGTCAAAGCCCTCAACGAGTTCAGAAAATATATCGCGTTTTTTCATGGTGTTAAACCTCCTTGGGTTGGCGCTTGTCACGTTCGGTCTCAAGCAATCGCTTCACGGCTTTGCGTTGCTCCGGTGTCAAATCATCGGCCTGGTCCTTGTCGTAGACCGTAAACAACCAAAACTGCTCGCCGCCCAGCCACCAGTAGTAGATGACGCGCAGCCCGCCACGTTTACCTTTGCCCCGTCGCGGATCCGGTTGGCGCAGCTTGCGCAAGCCGCCCGTGCCTTCAATGACATCCCCCGCAAGCGGGTTCAGCATCAGTTCGTTTTGCAATGCCTTGTAGGCATCGTCGTCCATGTAGCTGGACCGCAAGCGTTCGAAGGGTGGCAATTCAACGAATACGGCTTTCATTCTCCAAATTATACGTTACTTGCGTATATATCGCCATATACAGCCCACATATACAGCCGCATTTATCGCCAATTGACATCGCCAGTGTCTCGGCTACCCGCCATTACGGGGTCGATTTGTTTTCGCTGCAATTTGTCCCGGTTTGGATTCGAGCACTGGCGTAGGGGTAGCCCCAGGAGATCGTTGATTCCACTGGGTATTCAGCCTGTTTTTAAATCTGGACCTGACACATCTGCGGAGTTAACAGAGATTGAAGAGTGGAAGAAGTCACGATTGGCTCATTCGGAAACCGCTCAACAATTCGAAAATAAACGGCGCGTGTACCTTGGCACCCTCCAATTCCTGAGTAATGAAGGGCTAATTCGCATTGTCGAAAAAAGGCAAAACGACAGATCCCTCCATCCCACAGATGACCCTCGAATTAATTCCCAGAGTGCAACGCTATTGTTTGTACTCACAGGTAGAGCCCTGATGCAACTAAATATGAGGTTTTCCTCTGGAACGATTCAAGGGCAAGTTTCACTTTTTGCAAAGATGAAGGAATGGGTACTGCTTAAGGCATCGGGCGAAGGCGCTGTTAGCGGCGCCGCGAGTGCGGGTGCAGGGTTTTTGATTACCAAGCTACTCGGGGGGTAAGGGCGGTTCTTATGTGACGTTGCCAACGGCAGCTCAAATCAAACGGGCACAGCTTGACTTGCTGAATCCCTAAACCGCTGGATTTTTCACATACCTTGTGGCGGTTGCTACACGGTACAAAACCATGTACCAGTGGCTACATGGTGGCTACATGACATCAAAAAGAAAACCCTGCTATCTTTTGAATAGCAGGGTTTCTATGCGCACTGTGGTGCCCGGGGCCGGAATCGAACCGGCACGCCTTGCGGCGCGGGATTTTGAGTCCCGTGCGTCTACCAATTCCACCACCCGGGCGACGCTAAATCAAGACCCAAATTATGGCACATTTAAGGCATGAACTATCCAACCCTTGAAGACGCAATCGGAAAAACCCCCTTGGTGGCCCTGCAACGCATTGGCGCGGCCAGTAACGCCAGCCGAAATACGGTGGTGCTGGGCAAGCTAGAGGGCAATAACCCGGCCGGATCGGTCAAAGACCGGCCCGCACTCTCGATGATTGCCCGCGCCCAAGAGCGCGGGGACATCAAACCTGGCGATACCCTGATCGAAGCAACCTCAGGCAACACCGGCATTGCCTTGGCTATGGCTGCGGCTATCAAGGGCTACCGTATGGTGCTGATCATGCCCGAGGACTTGTCAGTTGAGCGTGTGCAAACCATGAAGGCTTTTGGGGCCGAGCTGATCCTCACGCCCAAGAGCGGCGGCATGGAGTACGCGCGTGATTTGGCGGAGCAAATGAAACGCGACGGCAAGGGCCATGTGCTGGATCAGTTCGCCAATCTGGACAATCCGCGTATCCACTTTGAGACGACCGGGCCCGAGATTTGGCAAGATACCCAGGGCAAGGTGACCCATTTTGTAAGTGCCATGGGCACCACGGGCACCATCACCGGTGTGTCCCAATATCTGAAAGCAAAGAACCCAGCCATTCGCATCGTGGGGGCGCAGCCGTCTGAGGGCTCGCGCATTCCGGGTATCCGCAAGTGGCCCGAGGAATACCTGCCCAAAATTTACAATCCCGCCAATGTGGACGAGCTGGTGTATGTGAGCCAGTCTGACGCCGAAGAAATGTGCCGCCGTTTGGCGCGCGAGGAGGGTATTTTTGGCGGCATTTCTGCCGCAGGTGCCTGCTGGGTGGCCCAAGAAATTGCACGCCGGGAGACCGATGCCGTCGTGGTGTTCATCGTGTGCGACCGGGGTGATCGCTACCTGTCGACTGGGGTCTTTCCAGCGTAATTCTGGTTAAAAAGTGGCTGTAGCCCTCGTCAATGTTTAGGCTATAGCTATCATTTTGAGAGTGTGTGATTGGAATGACTGAACTTTTCAATTTTTGTCCTCGCTGCGCTACGCCGCTGGCGCGGATCACGCAGGCCGAGGATGGTGGCGATAAAGAGCTCTGCGCTGCCCTGCGTGTGACTTCACCCACTGGAATAATCCTACGCCGGTGCTCGCTGCCGTGGTGGAACGGGAGGGCCAAATTTTGTTGGCACGCAATGCTGCCTGGCCCGGCAAGTTCTATGGGCTGATCACCGGTTTTATGGAAGCTGGAGAGACACCGCACGAGGGTATTGCACGTGAGATTGCCGAAGAAACCCAGTTGGAAACCCATGCGTTGAGCCTCATCGGCGTCTACGATTTTCAGCGGATGAACCAGATCATCATCGCCTACCACGCGGTGTGCCGCGGCACGGTCAAGCTCTCGCCCGAGTTGGTGGATTACCGCTTGTTTGCGCCTGAGCAGGTCAAGTGCTGGCCCTCAGGCACCGGGCAGGCACTGGCCGATTGGTTGACCGCGCGCGGGCATACGCCGCAGTTCATTGAGTTCCCCAAAGTGCAAGAGTGAGGGGTTTGGCGGGTTCTGTTTGCGGCGCCCCTAAAATACCAACACTCCAAGGAACTGCTATGCGCATCGACAAAGAAATTGACACCCGCGGCCTTAACTGCCCTCTGCCTATTCTCAAGGCCAAAAAAGCCCTGGCGGAACTGGTGACCGGTCAGACGCTCAAGGTGGTGTCAACCGATGCGGGTTCGGTGCGCGATTTCCAGGCCTTCGCCAAACAAACCGGCAACGAGTTGATCGACCAGCAAACCGTGGATGAAGAGTACATCCACGTCATGCGCCGCCGATAAAGCCTTTAGCCCTGCCGTATTGCCGTATTGCCGGATAGGCGATAAATGGCGCCAGTTTTTGTACAACCTCTGCTTGGCAATCCGCCGAAGTCGGGGCAATGGTTGCTGTCTTTCCCGAGCAGTTAGTGTTGACGGGCTGACGGGCAGACGGAGCGCCTGCGAGCCCGCTATGGCGCGCTGGCTTTTTTCGGACTTAAGAATCCAATTCCCTCAAAATAAATAAGTTGCTGGGTAACTGCCGTGACAATCATTGCCTATGCAATTAATATTTGGCCTATGACCGTGAAAGCACCAGCACCAATTGCCTTCTACCAGCCAGGAGCCTACCGCGCGGACAGCAGCGTGGGTTACCTGATGCGCAGGGTGATGTCGTCCATCTTGGCCCAGGCGGACGCCCAACTTGCGCCCCTGGATCTCACCCACGCGCAGTGGTTGCCCTTGTTTAAGCTGGCGATGAAGGAGTGCAGCACCGCAGCCGACCTTGCGCGCGAATTGGAGATCGACCCGGGTGCCATGACACGGTCTATGGATCGGTTGGAGGCCAAAGGTCTGGTGCAGCGGGAGCGCTCGTGCACAGACCGACGTGTCGTGCAATTGGTTCTGACGCCCGAGGGCAAACGTTTGGCAGGCCAGGTGCCTGGGGTACTGGCCGAGGTGCTCAATGGACACCTGACCGATTTTTCACATGCAGAGTGGCAACAGTTGCTGCAATTCCTGCAGCGCATGCTGGCCAATGGTGAGGCTCAGCGCGGCACACAAGCGCACTAACGAAGGACGAAGTGATGGTACGTGTGATGTTATGGGGGCAAATTGGCTCCCCGAAGGTCTCGGCGACAGGTGCGACTTTGGCGCTAGCACTTTCGCTCCTATCGGGCTGCGCCAGTCAGGGGTCTGTGCACGCGCCGCTGGTCATGCGCCAACCGGCGCAATTGGGTCTAGAGGGCAACGCACCTTTCGAACCCGACTCGTCAGACACTGCGTGGTGGACTACCTTGGGCGATCCGCGCCTGGCCGCGCTGATTGACCATGCCCTGCAGGACCAACCTAGCTTGGCAGTCGCGCGCAGTAGGACACAACGGGCCAACGCTTTGGTTGACAGTTCGCAGGGGCGCAATGGGCCGCAGCTTGCATTGGGCCTTGACCTAAGCCGCCAGCGTTACACCGAAAATGGCTTGTATCCACCGCCCATTGCAGGCGGAACCTATGACACAGGCAATGTGCAGGTTAGCGCCAGTTGGGCGCCTGATTTTTGGGGCCAGCATAGTGCCGAGTTGGCCGCAGCGGTGGGACAGGCCCGTGCTGCCCAGGCCGATGCGGCAGCAGCTTCCCAGGCGTTGGCAGCCCAAGTTGCCCACAGCTACAACGGCTTGGCGCGCTTACTCGCCCAGCGTGAAGTGGCCCTGCGCACACTGAAGCAGCGGCAAGAAATGTTAGACCTGACCCGCCAGCGCGTAGACGCTGGTTTAGAGACGCAAGTAGAGCTGGCCCAGGCAGAGGGTAGCTTGCCCGACACACGACTGCAGGCCGAGATGCTCAATGAGCGCATCGCTCTGACCCGCCACCAGCTCGCAGTGTTGACCGGTCAACAACCCAATGCTTTGGAAACGGTCAGCCCTGATTTGGCCGCATGGGGTTCTGCAGCCGTACCCAACACTTTGGGAGCTGATTTACTGGGCCGACGCCTTGATGTGGTTGCGGCGCGCTGGCGTGTAGAAGCCGCAAGCAAGACGGTGGATGTGGCCAAGACCCAGTTTTATCCCAATATCAACTTGGCTGCCTTTGTGGGCCTGAACGCAATCGGTCTGGACAAGGTATTTGAATCTGGAAGCCGACAAGTGGGCGTTTCCCCGGCTTTGCGTTTGCCATTGTTCGATGGTGGCGCCTTGCGGGCACAACTTTCGGGACGGCAAGCGGAGCTGGATGCAGCGGTGGGCCAATACAACAGCCAAGTGCTGGCTGCTGTGCGCGAGACCCACGACGCCATGGCTTCGTTGCAGTCTCTGGATCGCCAGTGGCCTGAGCAACAAGTCGCGCTGGCCAGCGCAGAGCGGACCCACACCCTGTCCCTTCAGCGTTACCAAGCCGGGCTGGGTAGCTATCTGGTTGTGCTCAATACCGAAAGCCAATGGCTGGCGCAGCAGCGTCAGGCGGTTGACTTACAGGCCCGCCAGTTGGATGCCCGTGTTGCCTTGTTACTTGCTTTGGGGGGTGGTTTGTCAGAGCCTGTTACCCCTGTAGCCGAACCGACCGCGACCCCTTGAGATGGCGCTTTCCAAGCGACCTTTTATTCAATAAGACCCAAGCGAGAAACCGTGATGCGTGAATCCTCGAACACCTCCAACGTCGCCGCACCTGTTCCCAACACTGCCAGCCCGGCCACCGATCCGCGCCGCCGCCGGGGCTTAACCCTGATTGCGTTGGCCGTGGCCCTGGCGGGCATCGGCTGGGGCGGTTGGCACTGGTTGGCCGGGCGGCACCATGAGATCACCGACAACGCCTATGTCGGGGGTAATGTGGTTCAAATTACCGCCCAGGTTGGCGGCACCGTCGTGGCGATCCAGGCGGATGACACCGATTTTGTACAAGCAGGCCAGACACTGGTCAAGCTCGACCCTGCCGATGCCCGCGTTGCCTTAGAGCAAGCGGAAGCCCAACTGGCGCAAAGTGTGCGGGACGTGCGCACGCTGTTTGCCAATAACAGCACGCCGGCGGCTCAGGTCAAGCTGCGCCAAGCTGATGTAGCGCGTGCCAAGGCCGAAGTGGCCAAAGCGCAGGACGATGTCAACCGCCGCGCGCCACTATTGGTCAGTGGCGCCGTGGGGAAGGAAGAGTACAGCCACACCTTGGCCCAGCGGACTGCGGCTGAGAGCAGCTTGGCTGCGGCCGAGTCGGGTGCCCAGGGTGCACAAGATCAGTTGCTGGGCAGTCAGACCCAGACCGACGGCACCACGGTGGCCGAGCACCCCGCAGTGCTGCGAGCGGCCGCCAAGGTGCGCGAAGCCTTCCTAGCCTTGCAGCGTACCGAGTTGGTTGCCCCTATTGACGGCCAGGTGGCCAAGCGTGGCGTACAACTTGGCCAGCGTGTGCAGGCTGGTGCCCCTTTGATGGCGTTGGTGCAATTGGACAAACTTTGGGTGGATGCCAATTTTAAGGAAAGCCAGTTGCAGGCCTTGCGTGCTGGCCAACCTGCCGAATTGCAGGCAGACGTGTATGGCAAGAGCATTACTTTCCACGGCACGGTGGTGGGGCTCGGGGCAGGGACCGGTTCCGCGTTTTCACTACTGCCAGCCCAGAACGCCACAGGCAACTGGATCAAAGTAGTGCAGCGCGTGCCGGTGCGTATTGCACTGGACCCTGAGGAAATAAAGGCGCACCCGCTGCGCGTGGGCTTGTCGATGGAAGCCACGGTGGATACCCAGGCGCAAGACGGTCAACGGCTGTCAGACGCATCGCCCCATGCGCCGCTGTCCCACACCACACCGGTGTTTGACGCCCAGCAGCGTGCGGCCGATGCTGAGGTGCAACGCGTGTTGTCCAACGCGCTGGGTCGCAAGCCCACCGCCTCGGCCGCTGCCGTCACGTCCCTACCTGGCGCAACTGCCATTCACTGACCACGCCGGAGCGATTTGATGAGCACTGCTGCTTTGCCGACGGCACCGTCGGCAGTACCTTCCGTTGCGTTTGCGCCGGTCACACCGCCGCCGCTAACGGGCATCACCTTGGTGCTGGGCACCGTGGCGTTGTCGCTGGCGACCTTCATGAACGTGCTCGACTCGTCCATTGCCAACGTCTCTATTCCAGCCATTGCGGGGGATGTTGGCGTCAGCCCAGGGCAAGGCACCTGGGTCATCACCAGCTTTGGCGTGGCCAACGCCATCTCCGTCCCGCTAACGGGTTGGCTGACACAGCGCTTTGGCGCAGTACGCCTGTTTACGAGCAGTATTTTGCTGTTTGTGCTGGCCAGTTGGTTGTGCGGTTTTGCGTCATCACTGGAAATGCTGGTTGTGTTCCGGGTTTTCCAAGGCTTGGTGGCCGGACCGATGATCCCGCTGTCGCAAACCCTGCTGCTGGCCAGCTACCCACGTGCCAAGGCGGGTACGGCTTTGGCCTTGTGGGGCGTCACCACGCTTGTGGCGCCGGTGGTGGGGCCGTTACTCGGTGGCTGGATCACCGACAACCTGTCGTGGCCGTGGATTTTTTATATCAATATTCCGTAAGCGCCAATTTCTCCCCCTTCTTGCCTGATCACTCAAACGCCCTAAAAATTGACCCCATGTCAATCGAAGGAATATGTGATGGTCAAAACCGGTAAGAAGCAAGATTCAGTGTCATGGGCGGCATTGAGTGAAGAATGGGTTGCAAGTGAGCTCCCCCAAAAAGTCTTTTGTAGCCAACGGGGCATCGACTACAAAGCGTTCGTCTACCGGAGCCAATGCAAGCCCGTAAATGCCGGTGCCGTTGCCCTCAAAATAGTCGCACCAGCATCCAAAGCATCCAAACTGGTGCCGCTCAACGTCTTCGAAGGCGTGGCACCGGCACCGGCCGAGTCCGTTCACCCCCACGCGCGCGCCCAGGCTCCGCGCAGCTCCGGCATTTCGATCACAACACCTGCTG
>JBBRNS010000183.1:0-7954 GCA_038230175.1 Burkholderiales bacterium | reverse complement strand
GGACTGCTTCCACCCGGCGAAGACCAGCCTGGATTGGCCAAAATTCGAGAGGCTTACACCTGCTCGATGGGCTCGTCATGCCCGACCGGTAACGGATTAGCTTTTATTGCCTGACGGAAAGAAGGAATCAACCGTCACACGGGTCGACACCGCATTGGATGCAACCGTACTCGCGATGGCAAAACCAGCGGCCGACGTATCGCGGCGAATGGGCAAGGACAGATGGTCACCATTCTTGTTGGTAATGGCTGCAACAATGGGCGCGTTGGCAGCCGCACCGCGCCGAACGACCACCGCCGTTTCACCGCTGGCCAATTTGACATAGCACCCGGGGGGGAATATCCCAAACTCTTTAATGATCAAAGCGGCCAAAGGGTCGCCCTTGCTTTGCACAAATAGATCGCGCGCAGCCTGCTGCGCAGGCTGGGGTTGCCGCCCGGTGCGGGGACTGTGCTTGGCGGTAAAACAATCTACAAAATGCACCAAGCGGGCGATATCCGTGGGGGCATCCAGCTTATTGGGGTAGCCGGTGGCGCCGCCTTCCTCATGGTGTTGCTCCACTGCCTCTAACCAATCGGAGTCATTCAGACCTGCCTCTCTGAGAAGCCTGCCACTCTCGCTCGGGTGATTCTGGATCAGCTGCCGCTCTTTGTCGGTGGGGCGGCCACCCGCGATGGCCAACTGCCCCTGCAGCTCTAACATAGAGATGTTCATGGTGATGGCGGCGCCAATCGCACTCTCGCGCTTGCCGTCCAACCACCCTAGGCGTTTGGACAGCAGGCTGCACAACACGCCAGCGTGCAAAGAGTGGGAAATGCCGTAATTGGCAAGACGCGAGTGGTCGTGCCGCATGATCAAAAAAATGAGGTGATCAATATTACCATCGGTAATTTTTAAGATTTTTTCGATCGAATCGGTGACCCTGGAAATGAACAACTGCTCCGCAGGTGATCGCAGCACCGTGCCTAGGCGCGCCTCCAAACCGGTCCAGCGCGTGGTCAAGTCTTCAACCCGAACCTCGGGCTGCATCACGGTTCGGGTGGTCTCTGCCGCATCCACGAACACCCCTCTTTCGAGTAGCATGCGAACCGCTCGTTCATCTACAAGCACATGGCCTTTAGCAAGCAACAGTGCCCCTGACGCATCACGAACACCCCATGGCAAGGTGACCCCTGGGTGCAGTGCCTGACTTACATCGGTGAGCGGTATCAGTTTCATGAAATTTACTGGGTCCCCAAAGTTTCTGCGCTAAGCCCGGGCTAAATTGGCAGCGAACAACTCGGTAAATAGCACTATAGTGAAACAGCAGTGAAAAAGGCAATTGGGTGTGAGTCAGACCAACGAAAAGTGTTGCTAATGCGACGAAGTGGTCATTGCGTCAACCGGTTTTAATCACCGCGTCACAGCATTTCTTCCGGCGCAAACGGCCCGAGCAGTTTAAGCACCAGCCGCAGCACCGCGCTGGTGTCGGGCTCGCTGGTGCTGTCTGGCAGCGTGGAGCCCTGCGGCGCACGCCAGACCAACTGGTCGCCGTCGAGTTCTACCCGGTAAGCGCCGGTTGCCATGGTCGGCTCGATCAAAGCGCTGGCTTCGGCTGAAATGGCGCGGTTACGGATGGCGACGGCGACTTCGCTGTTTTGCAGCTGCGAGCGCAAATCAAGGTTCATGGAGCCCACCACCAGAAGCCGGTCGTCCACCACCACTGCCTTGGAATGCAGGCTGGCGCGCGAGCTGCCACCATCGCCGCCAGTACCGCCGGTAGAGCCGCCAACGGAGCCAGCCGAAATCACCGCAGAGCCAAAACTGCGGAAGGTGCCTTCCTGTTCGGCGCGCATTTCATACAGCTCAACGCCCATCGCGAGCAGCGCTTTGCGGTAGCGGGAATAGCCGACATGTGCGGCGGGTGCGTCGTTGGACGCCAGTGAGTTGTTGAGCACCCGCACCCGCACGCCGCGTTTGCGCACGTCGGCGAACTGGCCCATGGTGCGTTCACCCGGAACGAAGTAAGGCGACACGATCAACAGGCTGGTTTTGGCCTGTGCCATCAGTTGCAGCAAGCCATCGACGGTGGTGTCTTCTGCAGCTTCGGTGCTGTCTGCATCGGCGGCGATCTTGCTGGGTTTGTCCACCAGCAGGGTTGATGGCGCCCAGGTCCATTTCAGCCGACGCAGGTCGGTTGAATCCGGCAACGGTGCAATCGTGGCGGCGGCGATGCTGGTGCTGGTTGGCGGCGTTACAAGGGGCCATAGGGATTCCGCGGCGGTAATGTCGGCAGCGGCTGCCTTGCCTGGGTCAAATGGCTCTCCCGGCTTGCCGCTGGCGGGGGCGGGTTTAAGGGCCTCGATCTCGCTGGCTGTCATCAGCGACTGCACCGGGTAGGCCAGCGGATTATTCCAGTACGCATCAAAGCTGCTCGACAAGTCACGCGCGATGCGCCCCGCTGCCAGCACGTCAATGTCCACGAAGTTGGTGCCAGTGCTCTGGCCGAAGTAGGTCTCACCGAGGTTGCGCCCGCCAACAATGGCCAGCGCATTGTCCGCCACCAGCATCTTGTTGTGCATGCGCCGCTGCATCCGGTCCACGTCGCGCAGGTTGGTGATGATCCGGGTGAAAAGCGCACTGCGGCCACCCGGCAGCGGGTTAAATAAGCGCAGCTCCATGTTCTTTTCAAATGCCAGCTTGAGCACCTGGGCGTTTTTGCCGGAGGTATTGAAGTCGTCCAGCAGGATGCGGATGCGCACACCCCGCGCAGCGGCTTCGCGCAGTGCGTCGAACAGTCGATCGGTGGTTGGGTCGGAAAAAATGGCGTAGTACTGAATGTCTAGGGTTTTTTCAGCGGCTTTGATGAGCGTCATACGGCTGGTAAAAGCCAGCTCGGCATTTCCAACCAGCGCAAAGCCCGAGTCGTTGCGTGTACCCGCTTTTTTTGCACGGTCGGCGATTACGCTGCCTAGGCGGGTTTGCGCAGGGTTGGCCAGAGCGGTCGTGACGGGCCGCTCGACCTGGTCGGGCAGCGATGCGCATGCCGACAGCCAGAGCACCGCTAGCAGGAACAGCCAGCGTACCCCATGCCTGAAAGAACCGTTGTGCAGCGATCTAGGTACAGTAGTAGCGGTGACAAGCATGGGTCGCATTATTGGCGGACTATACCTTCGGCCGTTAATCGAGGTATCGCACACCCGTCAATTGCTCGGACACCGCCCATAGTCGCGCAGCAGCGACCGGATCCCGCGATGCACGGTCAGAGCCGACCTTGACGGGCGCCCCCCGCATTTGCCAGGCTGACTGGGGACCACAGTAATCGCCTCCTTGAATATCCGCGCCCAACGCCGCATACAGGGTGGGCTGCGCACCACCGCTGGCGGAGTTGAACACCAACGCCGTCAAAGACGACAAGACGCCCACGATGGCCGGCATGTGCTGAAACAGATTGGTCGCTGATACACCAGGATGTGCCGCCACCGACAAGGTCGACGCGCCCACCTTGGTCAGGCGCCGTTGCATCTCGTAGGCAAACATCAGGCAGGCATGTTTGCTCTGCCCATAGGCCTTGCGCTTGTCGTAGCCCTTTGCAAATTGCAGGTCGTCAAACTGAATGCCGCTCCACCGGTGCGCTAGGCTACTGAGCGACACCACACGGGCGCCTGGCGTGGCGTTTAGCAAGGGCAGTAGCTGACCAGTAAGGGCAAAGTGCCCCAAGTAATTGGCCGCGAGTTGGCTCTCAAAACCGTCCACGCTCAGTGAATAGGGTGGCATCATGATGCCCGCGTTGTTGATGAGCAAATCCAGTTTTTTGAACTTCGCGGAAAAGGCCCTGGCGAACGCCTGTACGGACTTCAAATCGGACAAATCCAGGGCCATGCAATGGACTTCCGCCTTAGGGTGATCTAAAAGGATTTTGGCCTTTGCGGCATCTGCCTTCTTAAGATTACGGCAGGCCAAAACGACGGCGGCGCCCCTGCTCGCCAAAGCCTTGGCTGTTTCCAAGCCCAGACCCACATTGGCGCCTGTTACCACCGCCAATCGCCCTGCTTGCGAAGGCGCCTGCTCAATTGTCCAAGCCATAGGTGTTGTCCTTAAATATCTGATGGTGTTTGTACATTGTCCGTGAATGCGTTGGGCCACCCAATGCGCCAATGGTGGCATTTCCGTTTGTCACATTGGTGCGGACGATGCAGAATCGACGAATCTGCCGATTAAGCGGTTCAGTTCACCTAAATATTCTGTCGAAATCGGTCGTTGTGCCTTTTTCTTGGCTTAGCTGCAAATACGCACTGATTAATGAACCACATGAAAACTCCCGTAGCCTTAACCCCAGCCGCTCAGGTGGCAGTTGCCGCCATCGTTCTACTCGGCATGCTTGGCGGCTCGCTGATCGTCGCCCATTCGGGTTTCGGCACTTCGCCGCGCCACGGAGGGCATTCGACATTCGTCCCCGCACCGCAAGCCTACTTTCTCGCCGCAATTATGTACAGCATGTCCACTGTCGGCATGCTGGCCCTGCTACAGCACCGTAAAGCCTCTCGGATTGCAACGGCAATTGCGGCCATTGCGTATGCCATTGTGGCTACGATGCTTACTTCATTTCTTTCTCCGTGATGGTGACTTATTCGATGCTTCTGAGCCAATGGAGGCACCACAAGTAGCATGCACGTTAACCACAGAGGTGCGGACAATGCAGACCTATTTGATTCGCTAATTTGATTCGTTCATTGGAGATTTCTGCATCGCCAACGGTGCTTCTCTATCTCTGAAATATTCCCCTTTTGACATGACAGACAAACGCTTTTTCCGCGCAGCACTGGTGCTGGGCCTGCTATCGGCCATCGGGCCGTTTGCGATTGATATGTACCTCCCCGCCTTGCCAAGCATCGGCCACAGCCTGAACGCATCCATGGGCGCCGTGCAGGGCAGTTTGATGGCCTTTTTCATCGCGCTGGGCATCGGGCAAATCATCTACGGCCCGGTGTCAGACATGGTGGGACGCAAGGCACCGCTTTACTTCGGGCTGACACTGTTTGGTGTGGGCAGCATTGGTTGTGCGCTAGCACCCGACATTCACACCCTGATCGTGCTGCGCTTTGTGCAGGGCCTTGGCGCCTGCGCGGGCATGGTGGTGCCACGGGCTGTGGTGCGCGACATGCACACCGGCAACGACGCAGCGCGGCTGATGTCACTACTGATGCTGGTGTTCAGCGTGTCGCCCATCCTGGCACCGCTGGCGGGGAGCTTCCTGATCGAGGCCTTTGGCTGGCGCAGCGTGTTCTGGGCCGTCACCGTGACCGCTGCATTGGGCATCGTGCTGCTGGCCACCAGCCTGACAGAGACGCGACCGCCCGAGGACCGGGTGAATAGCAGCTTCGGCAGCGCGGTGCGGTCCTACGGAGTGCTCGTGCGTGACCAGCATTTCTTGGGCCTGGTGTTCATTGGTGCGTTTGGCATAGCGAGCTTTTTCGCCTACCTGGCTAACTCGTCGTTTGTGCTGATGGACCACTACGGCCTCACCTCGCGCCAATACAGCTACGCCTTTGCAGCCAATGCAGCCTCGTTTATCGGCGTATCGCAATTGACCGGAAAACTGGCGACCCGGTTCGGGCTTGTGAGCCTGGTGAAAGTCGCCGTGACAGGTTACGCCGCCGTGATGGTGCTGCTGTTGGGCCTGAACCTGGCCGACCTCGCGCCGCTGCCGGTGCTGCTGGGTTTACTGTTTGTCGGGTACGGCTTTCTGGGTCTGGTGGTGCCAAGCACTGCGGTACTTGCGCTAGACCACCACGGCAAGATTGCGGGTACCGCCTCGGCACTGATGGGTACCCTGCAGTTCATGACTGGCGCGCTGGTGATGGCGCTGGTAGGCCTGTACGTCGACGGTACAGCGCGCCCCATGCTAGCTGGTATTACGGGCAGTGCGGTGATAGCGCTGGTGCTAGCGCGATTTACGCTGGGCAAGAAAAAGCCACTCGAAGTGCTGCAATGATTGCGAATGAATCAATAACGACATACCTACATTTAATGAGAGGCACGGTGGCGTCTTCAAAGCGCCGTGCCTTGGCCCCTAACTTGGGAATCTCCCATCCTCTGCAAGGCTTTTCGGCCCGCTAAAAGCCAAATTTAGAGCCTGCACCGAGCAATGTTGCAATACCTAGCAATGCAAATATGCCTGCCGCAATGGAGTGCACCAGTTTCATCGGAATTTTTGAGGCCAACTTGTC
Organism: Burkholderiales bacterium; assembly: GCA_038230175.1. Lineage (GTDB taxonomy): Bacteria > Pseudomonadota > Gammaproteobacteria > Burkholderiales > Burkholderiaceae_C > Allorhodoferax. Next base: position 1,745 of record JBBRNS010000183.1, on the reverse strand, counting down.
GCCAGCGAATACTGCGGGAACGTCTGCCAGCAACATACCCAAGGTTGTACCGACCACGACCATGACGGCACTGGTGTAGTGGGCGGCCAGTGCCACGGTGGCGATCTGCGTCTTGTCACCCATCTCAGCCAGAAAGAAGGTGATAAACGTGGCGCCGAACACGCCAAGTTTGTTCGCAATCTGCGTTTCCTCATCTTCAATTTTGTCTGGAATCATGGTCCAGATTGCCATACCAATGAACCGAGAAAATCCATTAGCCCAATTCGGGTGATCCATGCAAAAATTGGCCCCAGGTTTTGGCCATGGTTTGGCGGTCGTTTTCTAATGGATTCCATTAGAAATCTCCAATGAAATCAATGGTCTTTGACAACTTTCGAGGATCGCCATGCCAGCTGAACAACCCTTTGACCTCAAATTCACCTCCCGCGAAGTCACCGCATGGGGCGGTCTGGCACTGTTGAAGCGCATGCTCGATGGGATGGACTTCAAGGCGGCGCTGCAAAGCTGGGACTTGCCCCCGCCAGGCTCCAACCGGGGCTACGCACCGGCCCAACTCATCGAACAAATGATCGTCAGCATCTGGTGCGGAGCAGCGCGCTTTGCCCATGCTGACATTACCCGCCTGGATGCCACCTTGGTGCGCCTCTTTGACTGGGGTCACGCTGCAGGGCACAAGGCCATCGTTCGCTTGTTCCAGCGCTTCGACCAACCCAGCGCCACCCGAGTGCAGGCCAGTAGCTACCGCTGGCTCTTTGACAAACTACACCTCAACTCCATCACCCTGGATGTGGACTCCACGGTGCTCACCCGCTGGGGCGGCCAGATAGAAGGTGGTGCCAAAGGCTACAACCCCAAGAACAGGGGGCGCGCCAGCCACCACCCACTACTGGCATTTGTTGCCGATTGGAGGTTGGTAGCCAACTTCTGGCTTCGCCCGGGTAACACCAGTTCATCGAACAACATCCTGGGTTTCATCGAGTCCACGCTGGAGAATCTGGGCACTACTAAGGTGGGGTTGTTTCGTGCCGACAGTGGCTTTTACGACAAGGCAATCGTCTCCTTTCTCACAGCCAAAGGCATCAGCCACATCATCAGTGCGCGCCTCACACAGGCCTTGCAACAAGCCATCGTCGACAACTGCCAGTGGCAGCAGGTGGCCCCCGGTTTGGAGGTCTCGGAGCTTGCCTATCAGCCCCATGACTGGGGCGCTATCCAGCGCATCGTGGTAGTGCGTCAGCATGTGCAGCGCAAGGCCGGGTCGGTGGCGGGCAAGACGTTGTCGTTGTTCGCTGATGATGCCGATTTGCAGGGCTGGCGCTATGGGGCGATGCTGACGGATTTAAAGATACCGGCACTGGAAGTGTGGCGCTTGTACCGGGGCCGCGCAGACTGTGAGAACCGGATCAAGGAGCTAAAGGCGGACTTTGGATTAGACAGCTTTGTGCTGCGCGACTTCTGGGCCACCGAGGCGGCACTGGGTGTGACGATGCTGGCGTACAACCTGATGAGTGTGTTTCGCCATACGGTGATGCGCCAAAGTGTGCACCACACGCTGGCCACGTTACACCACAAAGTTCTGGCGGTGGGGGCGCTATGGGATGACCATGCGACTAACTGCACACGACCGGCATTTCGCCTGGCTGTGTCACGCAAACGAAGACCGTGGTTTGAGGGCTTGTGGGCCAATGCAGGGGAGCCGGTGAAGCTCACGCCTGCAGTGAAAAAAGTCTAATGGATTATCTCGG
>JBBRNS010000182.1:0-7972 GCA_038230175.1 Burkholderiales bacterium | reverse complement strand
CGCCACGACCTTCTTTACTATCCGCTCCTATCTGGCGACCATGCGCAAGCAGGGAGCTTGCCTGTTTGAGTGCCTGATCAGTACTTTTAACGGTCAGCCTACCCAGCCTCAGTTGGCTTGGTGAGCTGAGTAGTTACGAATTGTGAGGGATTTAGACCTTTAGCCCTCGACAATCATGGGTCATTTGCTATGTTAATAATAGCAAATGTCCAGCAAATCTACTTCTTCAAGCTGTCGCGGATTTCGCGCAGGAGGATTACGTCTTCTGGAACAACCACCGGAGCGGGTGCCGCAACGGGTGTTGGCGCTTCTTTCTTTAAGCGGTTGATCTGCTTGACCATCAGGAAAATGATGAAGGCCAAAATCGCGAAATTCACTGCAACCGTGATGAAGTTGCCGTAGGCCAGCACCGGAACACCCGCTTTTTTCAGGGCATCTAGGGTGTTGGCGGTGCCTTCTGGCACGTTGCCCATCACCACAAACAAACTGGAGAAATCCAGCTTGCCGACCACGGCGCCGATCACGGGCATGATCAGGTCGCCTACCATGGAGTCAACAATTTTGCCGAATGCCCCGCCAATAATCACGCCCACCGCCAAGTCAACGACGCTGCCTTTGACCGCAAATTCCTTGAATTCTTGCACCATTCCCATTCCCATTGCTACTGCTCCTATACAAAAAATAGCGATCTTAATGTGTCTCTAAAAAAATGGGGACGGTGGGGGGTGGGGGGCACCAAGGGGGTCACCGCTGCGTTGGCAAGGCGCAACGCAAGGAGCCGCGAAGCGTCAGCTACAATCACGGGTTACCTTTAGTACCGTGTTCATTGAGGATTCTCATGAGTGAAACCCCTGTCCAGACCCCATCGGTCGACTCCAGCAAGCGGACCTGGCTCATCGCCTCCACTTGCGTAGGTGCTGTCGGCGTTGGCGCAGCTGCCGTTCCGTTTGTTAGTTCATTCCAACCCTCAGAGCGGGCCAAAGCCGCCGGTGCCGCAGTCGAGGTGGATATCGGGGGGCTCAAGCCCGGTGAGAAAATGACGGTTGAATGGCGCGGTAAGCCCGTTTGGATCGTTCGCCGTACCCCCGAGCAATTGGCGGTATTGCCCAAGCTCGATTCGCTGCTCGCTGACCCCGAGTCCAAGCGCAAGCCCGACGAATTCACACCGATCTATGCCCGCAACGAAGCGCGCTCGATCAAGCCGGAGTTCTTTGTCGCGGTCGGTATTTGCACCCACTTGGGTTGCTCGCCTTCCGATAAATTTCAGCCAGGTCCTCAAGCTTCTTTGCCCGACGACTGGGCGGGCGGCTTCTTGTGCCCTTGCCACGGATCGACCTTCGATATGGCCGGACGCGTCTACAAAAACAAGCCCGCGCCGGACAATCTAGAAGTGCCGCCGCACATGTACCTCTCCGACAGCAAGTTGCTGATCGGTGAAGACAAAAAAGCCTAAGGACGAAAGACATGGCTGATTTCAAGGAAATTTCCCCAAACGCTTCTGCTGGCGCGAAACTGACCAATTGGTTTGAAAATCGCTTGCCCACCGCCTTTGACGCCTACCGCGTGCACATGTCGGAGTACTACGCCCCCAAGAACTTCAATTTTTGGTACATTTTTGGTTCCCTGGCCATGTTGGTCTTGGTGATCCAGATCGTCACCGGCATTTTCTTGGTGATGCACTACAAGCCCGATGCCGCTTTGGCCTTTGGCTCGGTGGAATACATCATGCGCGATGTGCCATGGGGTTGGTTGATCCGCTACATGCATTCCACGGGGGCTTCTGCATTCTTTGTGGTGGTGTATCTGCACATGTACCGTGGCCTCATTTACGGAAGTTACCGTAAGCCACGCGAACTGGTCTGGATTTTTGGTTGCGCCATCTTTCTGTGCCTGATGGCAGAGGCCTACATGGGTTACCTGTTGCCCTGGGGCCAGATGAGCTACTGGGGCGCGCAGGTGATCGTTAACCTGTTTGCTGCGATCCCCTTCATCGGCCCCGATTTGGCGCTGTTGATCCGCGGTGACTATGTGGTGGGTGATGCCACCTTGAATCGGTTTTTTAGTTTCCACGTGATTGCAGTGCCCTTGGTGTTGCTGGGTCTGGTCGTAGCCCACCTGATGGCTTTGCACGATGTGGGCTCCAATAACCCAGACGGTGTTGAGATCAAGGCCACCAAAGACGACAAAGGTGTTCCTTTGGACGGTATCCCTTTTCACCCGTATTACACCGTGCACGATATTTTTGCGGTGTCCATGTTCTTGATGGTGTTCTCTGCCATCATTTTCTTCGCACCTGAGTTTGGTGGTTACTTCTTGGAATACAACAACTTCATTCCAGCCGACCCCTTGAAGACCCCTCTGCACATTGCGCCGGTTTGGTACTTCACCCCGTTCTATTCCATGCTGCGGGCGATTACATCAGAGATGATGCAAGCCATGTCGGTGATTTTGATTGCCGCCGCAGCCTTTGTGGTGGTCAAGTTCAAGATGCCTACTGTTTTTAAGGGCGCCATCGTTCTGGCTACCATCGCTTTTCTGGCGATGTTTGGCGCTTTTGCCTTTACCGGGGCATCTGCCCTGGCAGGTATTGATGCGAAATTTTGGGGTGTGGTTGCCATGGGTGGCGCTGTGATCATATTGTTCTTCCTGCCGTGGCTGGATAACTGTGCGGTCAAGTCGATTCGCTACCGCCCGGATTGGCACAAGTACCTCTACGGCATTTTTGTGATCAACTTTGTCATCCTGGCTTATTTGGGAACACAGCCACCATCCGCTATCGGCGAGCGGGTGTCGCAAGTGGGTACCTTGTTCTACTTCGGCTTTTTCCTCTTGATGCCTTGGTGGAGCCAATTGGGTACCAGTAAGCCGGTGCCGACGCGTGTTAACTTTACTGCCCACTGAGTCGGAGAACATGCAAATGAAAAAATTATTGATCTCTGTGGCGATGGTGCTGGGCTTTGCCACGGGTGCTCTGGCGAACACCGGTGGTCTCGCTTGGGACAAGGCACCTAACAAATTCAATGACTTAGCGGCCCTGCAAAATGGTGCCAAGTTGTTTGTGAACTATTGCTTGAGCTGCCATTCAGCAGCTTTCATGCGATTCAATCGCTTGAAAGACATTGGCCTGACGGACCAGCAAATCAAAGACAACCTGCTGTTTACGACCGACAAGGTCGGCGACACCATGAAGGCGACCATTGATCCCCGCCAAGCGAAAGACTGGTTTGGTGGAAACCCGCCGGACCTGACGCTGGTTGCACGCTCACGCTCCGCAGCAGGCCAGGGCACCGGCGCAGATTACCTGTACACCTATTTGCGTACCTACTATCCGGACGACACGAAGGCAACCGGATGGAATAACTTGGCATTCCCGAACGTAGGCATGCCCCATGCCTTGTGGGAGTTGCAGGGCAAACGCGTGCCTATCTACGAAACCGTTGAAGAGCATGGCCATGAAGTGCATGTGTTTTCGGGCAAGTGGCAACAAATCCAGCCCGGTCTGATGACAAACGCCGAATACGACTCGGCTGTTGCAGATTTGGTTGGCTACTTGCAGTGGATGGCTGAGCCCGGTCAAAATGCCCGCGTGCGTATTGGATTCGGCGTGCTGCTCTTCCTGCTTATCTTGACGTTCTGTGCGTGGCGCCTCAATGCCGCCTACTGGAAAAACATCAAGTAACACGTGACCATTCGTGGTGCATCCAGAGGGTGTGCCTTGATTGCTGTAGAGTGGATTCGCTTGGGCAATCCACTCTTTTTAATTTTTAGGAGTCTTACCCATGATGGTGCTGTATTCAGGAACAACCTGCCCTTTTTCCCACCGTTGCCGGTTTGTCCTGTTCGAAAAGGGCATGGACTTCGAAATTCGTGATGTGGACTTGTACAACAAGCCCGAAGACATTAATGTGATGAATCCCTACGGACAGGTGCCAATTTTGGTGGAGCGGGACCTGATTTTGTATGAATCCAACATCATCAATGAGTATATTGATGAGCGCTTCCCCCATCCGCAATTGATGCCTGGTGATCCAGTGGACCGTGCCCGCGTACGCCTGTTCTTGCTCAATTTCGAAAAGGAGTTGTTCGTCCATGTTTCGACATTGGAAGCCCGTGTTTCCAAAGGCAACGAAAAAGCATTGGAAAAAGCACGCGCGCACATCCGTGATCGCCTGACGCAATTGGCCCCGGTCTTCTTGAAAAACAAGTACATGTTGGGTGACAACTTTTCGATGTTGGATGTGGCCATCGCTCCTTTGTTGTGGCGTCTCGATTTTTACGGCATTGATTTGAGCAAAAATGCCGCGCCATTGCTCAAGTACGCGGAGCGTATTTTTTCGCGCCCGGCCTATATTGAGGCGCTGACACCGTCGGAAAAGGTTATGCGCAAGTAAACGCAACAGGAGGATGGTCATGATTGACGCCAGCGAATCCAGTTCGACACGACCCTACCTCATTCGGGCACTGTATGAGTGGTGCACCGACAACGGCCATACGCCTTTTCTTGCAGTTTTGGTGGATGAAACAGTTCGCGTACCCAACGAGTACGTGAAAGACGGCGAGATCGTGCTCAATATCAGTTTCGACGCCACCAGTGCCTTGTCCTTGGGTAATGAATTCATCGAATTCAAAGGCAGGTTTGGCGGTGTTGCGCGTGATATTTACGTCCCCGTTGGGCGCGTCTTGGCCATCTATGCGCGTGAAAATGGTCAGGGTATGGCATTTCCGATGGTGGCGGCTTCAGCAGGCGCCAAATCCTCGGCGGCGACCAGTGATGCCAAACCATTAGCGCTAACGCCAGTTAAGTCGACCGATGGTGCGGATGGGTTGAGCACGCCGCGCCCACCGGGTACCGGAAAGCCTTCGCTCACGCGTATTAAGTAGCAATTTTGAAAAACAAGCCCGGAGTATCGGGTTTCTGTGGGTTAGAATCAAAGACGTGCCGGTTTAGCTCAGTTGGTAGAGCAACCGCCTTGTAAGCGGTAGGTCATCAGTTCGAATCCGATAACCGGCACCATTAAATCGATTACTATCCCTCTACGGGTAGCCCTGCGGGGCTTGAACTTTCAGACGTATTGACTGCACATCCCACCCCTTAGACCGCAGGTGGGACTCTAGTGCCGGAAGCAGTTGGCGCAATTTTGATGCCGCTGCATTACTGTCCAGAATAATGCACCACACCGCCCCATCAATCGGTCCCGCTTTGACTGCTGTTCGCAGCGAAGTCGGTATAAGTGCTTGCACCGACCGCAATCGTGCAGCAGACTCAGCTGCGAGGCTTGACAGTCGGGCAAAAGTGGGTGAATCTTGCGCGGCTTGTTGCACCGAAATGGATTGGTTGCGACGGTTCATGATCTGACTTGCGAGGGAATACTCGATGCAATTGATTATCACGGATGCTTGGCTTGCCAAAAGCCGAGCATTTCAGTTGAGTGGGACCAGGCTGGCGCTTGCCATTGTGGGCTTTTCTGTCGCCATGATGCTGGTTTCGGCGGGCCTATACCACTGGGTTTTTCTAAAAGGCGCGCGCGACGGTTGGCCCGTGGTGGGTGGCCTAGTTAAGTTTGTCGTGAAAGACGAATTTGCGCAGCGCGATCGCTTTATGCGCGAAAACATCGCAGTGATGGCAAAAAAGTTGGGCGAGATGCAGGCCAAGATGATGCAATTGGAGTCCTTGGGTGAGCGTGTTTCAGGATTGGCGGGTGTCAATCCGGCGGATATCAAGGTTTCTGCAGGGCAAGGTGGGCGCCTCGTATTGGAGCGCGACCTGACCATGGACGAACTGAATGCGAGCCTTCAAGGCTTCGATAGACTGGCCGACCAGAAAGCTGAATTGATGACCATCATGGAGTCGCGATTGGTTGAGCAAAAGGTCAAGAATATGATGCTTCCGACGCGGGAGCCGGTCACCAATGCCAGTTTGGGTTCTGTTTTTGGTTGGCGTATTGACCCTATTACCGGTCGCTCTGCACTGCATACGGGGCTTGACTTTCCTGCGGTCAGCGGGACACCGATTTACGCTGCTGCAGGCGGGGTCGTCGTGGCACAGGAGTTTCACCCAGAATATGGCAACATGATTGAGGTTGATCACGGTAACGACCTCATCACTCGCTACGGACACAGTTCCAAAGTCTATGTAAAAAAAGGCGATTTAATTAGACGGGGGCAGCACATCGCTGATGTGGGTAGCACGGGACGCTCGACTGGGGCACATTTACACTTTGAAGTGTTGGTGCAGGGTGTGCCGCAAGACCCACAAAAATTCTTGAATGCAGGCAAGGGAGTATCGGCAGTTCGTGTCACACAAAACGCCATACCTACTTATGTATCCAAGTCACCTTCAATTGCATCGGCCGGTGGGCCCTCCCGGGCGCAGTAAAATCAGCGTTTTGGTTTTCTTCGATTTATTCGGCCTCGCATTTTGGGCTTGAATTTTTCAGAAGAAGGCCCCATTTCACTTTGACTGGAAAAAGGACTGTGCTGTTCTGCGGCCCCACTTGGGCCACAGGCCGGTCTTGGACGCATGGCCATAAATATACTTACTAAAATTTTCGGCAGTCGCAATGACCGCCTTCTCAAACAATACCAATCTGTCGTGGTGCGCATCAACGCGATGGAGGTGCAGTTTGAGCAGTTGACGGACGAGGCCTTGCGAGCCAAGACCCAGGAATTCAAAGATCGGGTGGCCAAAGGTGAAACACTGGATGCGCTTCTTCCAGAAGCATTCGCAGTGGTCCGTGAGGGTTCCAAGCGCATTATGAAAATGCGCCACTTCGACGTGCAGTTGCTTGGCGGCATGGCATTGCACTACGGAAAAATCGCCGAGATGGGTACAGGTGAGGGTAAGACTTTGACCTCAACACTGCCTGTGTACCTGAATGCACTCTCAGGCAAAGGTGTACATGTCGTGACGGTCAACGACTATTTGGCCAGTCGTGACGCCCAGTGGATGGGGCGCCTCTATAACTTCCTAGGGCTCAGCGTCGGCATCAACCTGCCACAAGTTCCACGCGAGGAAAAGCAGGCATCCTACCGCGCGGACATCACCTACGGAACAAACAACGAATACGGGTTTGACTACCTGCGCGACAACATGGTCTACGAGGTCGCAGACCGTGTTCAGCGCGGGCTCAACTTTGCGATCATTGATGAGGTGGACTCGATTCTGATTGACGAAGCGCGTACGCCGCTGATCATCAGTGGGCAGGCGGAAGACCATACCGACTTGTACTTGGGTATCAACAAAGCCGCCCCACAGTTACAGCGGCAAGAGGGCGAGGAAGACCCCCGCACGGGCGAGGGTGTTACCAAGCCCGGTGACTTCACGGTCGATGAAAAAAGCCATCAGGTTTTTCTGACCGAACAAGGACATGAAACTGCCGAGCGAATCTTCGCCGAGATGGGCTTGATTCCGCCGGGCTCATCCTTGTATGACCCGGCCAACATCACGCTAATGCACCATTTGTATGCCGCCTTGCGGGCGAATCACCTGTTCCATCGCGACCAGCATTACGTCGTGCAAAACGGCGAGATTGTGATCGTTGATGAGTTCACTGGCCGTTTGATGACCGGACGGCGCTGGAGCGACGGATTGCACCAAGCGGTCGAGGCCAAAGAGGGCGTACATATCCAGGCCGAGAACCAGACGCTGGCGTCGATCACTTTCCAAAACTACTTTCGCCTTTACACCAAGCTCGCCGGAATGACCGGCACGGCTGATACCGAGGCCTACGAATTCCAGGAAATTTATGGTTTAGAGACCATCGTGATCCCACCCAACCGGGTCAGCCGTCGCGATGACCAACTGGACCGCATCTACAAGACCACGCGCGAGAAGTACGTGGCAGCGATTCAGGATATTCGCGAATGCTACGAGCGAGGGCAACCGGTTTTGGTGGGTACTACATCCATTGAAAATTCAGAAATCATTGCGCAGCTGCTGGAAAAAGAGAAGTTGCCGCACCAGGTCCTCAAT
>JBBRNS010000181.1:0-8070 GCA_038230175.1 Burkholderiales bacterium | reverse complement strand
ACAGCCACTTTGTGGGTGAGGTGCGCTCGGTATCCAACGGCTGGGCCGAGGTGGAGGTGAAAAACAAGTTTTTGGTGGGTGACCAGATCGAGATCATCCACCCCAGCGGCAACCACACCATCACGCTAGAGAAGATGTGCGACCTTGAGGGCGACGCCATCACCGCCGCGCCGGGCAGCCCGCTGCAGGTGCGTATCCCCTTGGAAGACCGTTATGCCGGCGCCCTGCTGGCTCGGCGCTTGCCAGCCTGAGCAGCTCGCCGCTGCGCAAACACCATCACCGTGCACGGCTAAGCACTGTATGGCCCGATATCGCACTCACGACAGCAACTGCCGCAGCACAAACGGCAAAATGCCCCCCGCGCGGTAGTAGTCCACCTCAATCGGGGTGTCGATGCGCAGCAGCAGGGTGCGCGTGCTCTGGCGGCCGTCGGCGCGGGTGATGGTGAGCTGGGCATCACTTTGCGGTGTGAGCTGCGGGTCGGCCACGATGCTGATGGTCTCGCCCCCCGTCAACCCCAAAGGCTGCCAACTGTCACCGGGCTTGAACTGCAGCGGCAGCACGCCCATACCCACCAAGTTGCTACGGTGGATGCGCTCAAAGCTTTGCGCCACTACCGCCTTGATGCCCAACAACTGCGTGCCTTTGGCGGCCCAGTCACGGCTGGAGCCGGTGCCGTATTCCTCGCCCGCAAACACCACAGTGGGTGTGCCCTGCGCCATGTAGCGCATGGCGGCGTCATAAATCGACAGCTTCTCGGGCGTAGTGCCCTGCCCTGCCTGGAACAGCGTGACGCCGCCCTCCTCGCGCCCACCATCGGCTTTGGGAGGCAGCATCAGGTTTTTGATGCGCACATTGGCAAAGGTGCCGCGCACCATCACGTCGTGGTTGCCCCGGCGCGCGCCGTAGGAATTGAAGTCGGCCTTTTGTACGCCATGCTGCACCAGCCACTGGCCTGCTGGCGAACTCTCTTGGATAGAGCCCGCCGGAGAAATATGGTCGGTGGTGATGGAGTCGCCAAACAGCGCCATGATGCGTGCACCGCGAACATTTTCGGCACCATTTAGGCCGCTAGCCCTCGTAGAACCTGCGCGAGCAGCTCCTGTTTCCATAGCAAAACTCTGAAAAAACGGCGGCTCGGCGATGTAGGTGCTGCTGGGCCAGGTGTAGGTTTGCCCAGCCACGCCCTTGATTTTTTCCCACAGCTTGCCGGGCTCGGTTTGAATCTTGCCGTAGTTGGCCCTGAAGGCACTGCCATTCATGGCAAAGCGCAGCAGCGCATCAATCTCATCGCTGCTGGGCCAGATGTCGCCCAGGTAGACATCCCGCAGCTCCCCGTTTGCACCCGTGCCTTTGCCCACCGGCTCGGTCATCAAATCGCGCATTACGTTACCGGCAATGGCGTAGGCCACCACCAGCGGCGGGCTGGCCAAAAAATTGGCCTTGATGTTGGGGTGGATGCGCGCCTCAAAATTACGGTTGCCCGACAGCACCGCCACGCAGACCAGGTCGTTCTTGCTGATCACCTCGTTCAGCTCGGGGGTCAGATCACCCGAGTTGCCGATGCAGGTAGTGCAGCCATAGCCCGCCAACGCAAAGCCCAGCTTTTCCAGATACGGCAAGAGCCCCGTAGCGGTCAAGTATTCGGTGACGATGCGCGAGCCCGGCGCCAAGCTGGTCTTTATGTGCGGCGCTACCATAAGCCCCGCCTGCACCGCCTTCTTGGCCAGCAAACCGGCGGCCAGCAGCACACTGGGGTTCGAGGTATTGGTGCAACTGGTGATGGCCGCGATCAGCACATCGCCATGGCCCACTTGGACACCGCTGTGGGTGTGTTGCGCCAGGCCTGCGGCGGCCTTGCTGGCCTCCAGCGTGGACCGGTTTTGCACCATCTCGGCAGCAGTGCGTGCGCTCCCCTCGGGCAGCGCGGGGGCCAGTGGTGCACCCGTCGCGCCAGGGCCGTCTTGCACAGGCTGCACCGCATAACGCGTGTGCAGCCGCTCAGGGGCTTGGTTAAAACCATTGGCAATGTTGGGCTTGCTAAACAAGGATTCAAACTGGCTGGCCATCTGCCCCAGTTCGATGCGGTCTTGTGGGCGCTTAGGACCAGCCAAGCTGGGCGTGACACTGCCCAGGTCGAGCGTCACCACCTGCGAATAATCAACCTCACCCGCCAGCGGCACACCAAACAAGCCCTGCGCCTTGAAGTAGGCTTCAAACGCCTCGATCTCCGCCTTGCTGCGGCCCGTGCCTTTGAAGTAGGCCAGCGTCTTCTCGTCTACCGGGAAGAAGCCCATGGTGGCGCCGTATTCGGGCGCCATATTGGCAATGGTGGCGCGGTCTGGCAGGGCCAAGGTGCGCGTGCCTTCGCCAAAAAACTCCACAAACTTACCCACCACCTTGTGGCTGCGCAAAAGCTCGGTCACCCACAGCACCAAATCGGTGGCGGTCACGCCCTCGCGCAGGCGCCCACTGAGCGCAACGCCCACCACATCCGGCGTTAGCAGGTAAACGGGCTGGCCCAGCATGGCGGCCTCGGCCTCAATGCCGCCCACGCCCCAGCCCACCACGCCAATGCCGTTGATCATGGTGGTGTGGCTGTCGGTGCCCACCAGCGTGTCGGGGTAATACAGATTGGCTTTATTTTTGTGCACACCGCGCGCCAAAAACTCCAGGTTCACCTGGTGCACGATGCCAAAGCCCGGTGGCACCACCCGAAAGGTGTCAAAGGCCTGCATGCCCCATTTCATGAACTCGTAGCGCTCGCGGTTGCGCAAGAATTCGAGCTTCATATTGATGTCTAGCGAGTTCTTTTGCCCGTAAGAGTCGATCATGATGGAGTGGTCCACCACCAGGTCCACCGGCACCAGCGGCTCGATGCGGGCCGGGTCAAACCCCAAACGCTGCGCCGTGCTGCGCATGGCGGCCACGTCGGCCAAGAGCGGCACACCGGTAAAGTCTTGCAGCACCACGCGGGACACCACAAACGGGATCTCGTCCGTGCGCTCGGCGTTCGGTTGCCAATTGGCCAACTGGGCCACATGCTCTGCGGTGACCTTTTTGCCATCGCAGTTGCGCAGCACTGATTCAAGCACGATGCGAATCGACAGCGGCAGGCGCGCCACGTTGGGGTACTTGCGCGCCAGGGCCTTGAGTGAATACAACTGCCCGGTCTTGCCCGAAGCCGTGGTGAAGGTTTTGAGGGTGGATGCAAAGGCGTGGCGCATAGTGGTCTCCAGTAAGCTAGTACCCAACCATTCTGGCCGGAACTGGAGAACTGTGCCACCCTCGTGGTTATCCCCCCATCCCCTTCCTTCCCACAACGAGCCGTACCATGGCCGCTGCGGCGCGCTGTCACCTGTGTTCTCGACACACCACGCGCTGTCGTGCCTAAATCCCGTTTTTTACACACAACGCTTGCGAGGCCGCCATGCTTGACACCACCACCCACCACCGCATTTGCCCCCTGTGTGAAGCCTGCTGCGGGCTGGAGATCAAGGTTGCCGACGGCAAGGTCACCAGCATCCGCGGCCACGAGGCCGACGTGTTCAGCGCTGGCTACATCTGCCCCAAAGCCGTCGCCCTGAAAGACCTGCACGAAGACCCCGACCGCCTGCACACCCCGCTGATCAAGCGCAACGGCGTGCATGTGCCAGCCACCTGGGACGAGGCCTTTGCCGAGATCGAACGCCGCCTGCCCCCCATATTGGCCACCCACGGTAAAAAAGCCAGCGCCATTGCGGTGGGCAACCCGTCGGCCCATAAGATTGGCCTGCTCACCTACTTTGGCAAGCTGGCCCGCGCGCTGGGTTCGCCCAATGTTTTTTCAGCCTCCACGCTGGACCAAATGCCCAAGCAACTCGCCAGCGGCCTGATGTTTGGCCACTGGCTGTCGGTGGCGCTGCCCGACATTGCCCACACCGATTACCTGCTGGTCATCGGTGCCAACCCCTTGGCCAGCAATGGCAGCATGTGGACCGTGCCCGATTTCAAAGGCAAGGCCAAAGCCCTGCAAGCGCGCGGTGGCAAGCTGGTGGTGATCGACCCGCGCCGCACCGAGACCGCAGCCGTGGCCGACGCCCACCACTTCATTCGCCCCGGTGCCGACGTGTTTTTGCTGGCCGCCTTGGTCAACACCCTGTTTGCCGACGGCTTGGTCAAATTGGGCAGCGTGGCCGAATGGGTGAATGGTGTTGAAGACGTCAAAAAAGTCGTCGCCCCCTTCACCCCCGCCGCCGTGGCACAGCGCTGCGGCATGTCACTTGAGACCATTCGCGACCTGGCCCACACCCTGGCCAACACCCCAAAAGCGGCGGTGTACGCCCGCATCGGCACCTGCACGCAAGAGTACGGCACGCTGGCCAGTTGGCTGGTGGATGTGCTCAATGTGCTCACCGGCCACATGGACCAGCGCGGCGGCATGCTGTTTGCCAAGTCCGCCGCCTTTGCGTCCAACACCGCTGGCAAACCCGGCATTGGCAAGGGCGTTAGCACTGGCCGCCACCATGCCCGCGTGAGCGGCGCGCCCGAGGTGTATGGTGAGCTGCCCATCACCTGCCTGGCGGAAGAAATCGAGACCCCGGGCGAAGGCAAAATCCGCGCGCTGATCACCGTGGCCACCAACCCGGTGCTGTCTAGCCCCAATGGCCCGCGCCTAGCCAAAGCGCTGGATTCGCTGGACTTTATGGTCAGCATGGACATCTATTTGAACGAGACCACCCGCCATGCGGATGTGATCTTGCCCGGCGTGTCGCCCCTGCAAGACATCCACTACGACGTGGCCTTCCCCCAGCTATCGTGGCGCAACCACGCCCGCTACAGCCCAGCCGTGCTGCCGCGCGACGCCGGTCAGCCCGAAGAATGGGAGACCCTGCTCAAGCTGGCCGCCATCGTGCAAGGCAAAGGCGCGCAAACGGATGCCACCGCATTGGACGACGCCCAGTTTGCCGACGACGCACAGCGCCTGTTTGGCCCCCATGCCGATGCGGTGATCGCCGCCACAAGTGGCTACACCGGCCTCCAACGCGGCCTAGACGTGGCGCTGCGCAGCGGCCCCTATGGCGACCAGTTTGGCCGCAAACCCGACGGGTTGACACTGGCCAAAGTGATGGCATCCAACACCACCGGCGGTATCGACCTGGGCGAACTGCAGCCCCGCATACCCGAGATGCTGCGCACCCCCAGCGGCAAGATCGAGCTGGCCGCCCCCAGCCTGCTGGCCGACATGGCACGCCCCGCTGCCGACCTGGCCCGCCCCGCGCCAGACCTGGTCATCATCGGCCGGCGCGACGTGCGCACCAACAACAGCTGGATGCACAACCTGCCCACCCTGGCCAAAGGCCCGTTTCGCTGCACCGCGCTGGTCCACCCGCTGGATGCTGCACGCTTTGGGCTGACCGACGGTGCCCTGGCCCACATTGCCGCAAACACCCTGCCCCACGAGACGCCCCGCAGCGTGCAAGCGCAGGTGCAGGTCAGCGACCAGATGATGCCCGGCGTGGTCAGCCTGCCCCACGGTTGGGGCCACGACCTGCCAGGTGCGCAGTTGCATTTGGCCGCCGAACGCCCCGGCGCCAACATCAACGCCCTGCTGGACGACCAACTGCGCGACCCGCTGTCGGGCAACGCGGTACTGGGCGGCGTGGCGATCACGATGCAGCCGGTAGCGGCCTAGCGCAACTGCGGGCACGTTTTGGTGCCTTTTATGCCTGTAGCCCTCGTAGAACGTGCGCAAGCAGCTACTGTATTGATAGCATTTACAGGTAGCCAAGAGCGCGGGGGTGAAGAGCAATTCCAACACGGGCGCCAGTACGGGCTATTCAATTGGCTACCCGCGTTTGGGATCTATGCAAGGCCTGAGCTGCCCCGTAAACTCGCGACACCCGCTGCGGGGTTTGTCGGAATTTTTATACCTGTATAGATTTCGAACGAACCCTCGGCAAAGCCAATGGTGGCGCCAATTTTTAAGGTTTTGCATGCCCAGCTTATCGAGCAAGTCCCAGAATATCGAGCAGGTTTTGCTCTATTCTTCACGTTAGCCGCCCCCGAGGAGATCCCGCATGCTCGAAGTCACTTGGCTGTTGTTCATCGTCGCTTCACTCGTCCTGATCGTGACGCCCGGGCAAGACATGATCCTCGTCATGTCTCGCTCGATCGCGCAGGGTCCTGCGGCAGGCGTTGCCACCGCCGCAGGGGTCAGCGTCGGGCTCGTCGGTCACACCCTCCTCGCCACGCTGGGGCTGGGCGCCATCTTGCGCACCTCCGAGTGGCTCTTCCTGGCACTCAAGTTGGCGGGAGCGGCGTATCTCGTCTACCTGGGGGTCCAGCTCCTGCGCACGAAGAAGCATGACCTTGCGGTTTCGGCCGGCGCACCACGCTCGCTAAGGCGGCTGTTCTTCGATGGAGCGCTCTCCAATGTCTCGAACCCCAAGATCGCCGTCTTCTACTTCGCGTTCCTGCCTCAGTTCGTGCTTCCGGAGGCAAATCACCCCACGCTCGCAGTCTTTGTGCTCGGGCTGGTCTTCGCCGGGCTCACTTTCCTCGTTAAAGGCCCAGTCGGCCTGAGCGCGGGGCTACTTTCGAGTTGGCTGCGCGCACGTCCGCAAGTCCTTGCTTGGCTCTACCGCACCAGCGGTGCAGTGCTCCTCGGCCTCGGCATCAAGCTCGCGCTTGAGCGTCGGCCATGAGGGCGGCTAACCCTTCCATCGAGCGGACAGCCAAAGGGCTACGCCCTTCGTCTGCCGCTCATGTCAAACGTTGGTCCAATCATGACGCCCAACATCGCCATTCACACCCTCGCCCTCTGCGTCGTTCTGGCCTGCTCTGAGACGCTGCACGGCATCGTGCGGATCAAGTTCGCCATACCGCGCTTGGGCAAAGAACGCGCGATCAAGCTCAGTGCATTCACCGGTTCACTGCTGGCATTTTTAATCTGCTTTCTGCTCGTCCCCGGCATTGGTCTGCAAACGGTTCAAGCGCACCTGCTGCTGGGCGCTGTGCTGGCCCTTTTCATGGTGTCATTTGATGTCGCCATCGGTAAGTGGCTGATGCGTAAGCCGTGGAGCAAGATATGGCCAGACTTCAACCCGGCTACCGGCAACTATTTGCTCTTTGGCCTGGTGTTCTTGGTGTTTGCCCCAGCGCTGGTGCTGTGGCTGCGCGCCGCTATTTAGCCGCTGGCAAGCCCGCCTGATGCACGTCGAGCACCTGCACGCCGTCGTAATCCAGGTCGACCGCTGGACGATTCACTGCGTGATCTGCTGGCCGGCAACCGGGCGTGGGGCTACTGCGGGCATATTTCAGTGCCTTTTGGCCCTGTAGCCCTCGTAGAACGTGCGCAGGCAGCTACTATATTGATAGCGCACTTAAAGAGCTTTCGCCGCGTTGCGCGGTAAGCCGATGGCTAGTCGGCCTCGCCGTGGGTGTAGGGCAGATGCGCGCCCCACCCGGCTAGGCACTACGGCGCCACAGGCGCGGCCCGTCACCAGCAAAATTAAGAGGGTTCACCCGTTTGGGTGACGCGCAAGGCCTCAATGGTTGATTGGACTTCAGGCAAACCCTGCGGGGTTTGTCGGATTTTTTATACCTGTATGAATTTCGTCCGAACCCTCAACAAAGCCAATGGTGGCGACATTCTTTGAGATTTCGCAAACCCAGTTTATCCCGCAGTCGCCAGAATATCTCGCAGGGTCAACGGTATGAATTACCTTGGGCCAAGCTGGAGTTTCACCGGAAGTTCAATCAAACTGAAAGGAGAAAGCAATGTCACACAGTCCGACTACACGCGCTATTGCACTTTATGCGAATGAGGCCATTAGGCAGAATAACCCTCTGCATTTTCTCCAACGGTTTGCTCCGTTGCATAAACGCTGGCACACCACCTCGTTGCGAAACAACCTTGGATTTATTCTCTTCCACTGGTATTCAGAGACACTAGTGTCCGGTTAATTCAAAGCCCATCGCCCGCAAAGCCAATATCGATGCGGGTTTGCAGAGATTTTGGGGTGTCCACGATTTGAATTCGTGCAAAAAAAGATAGTCAGAAAATAGGGTTTTCCCCAATTTCATTGT
>JBBRNS010000180.1:0-8115 GCA_038230175.1 Burkholderiales bacterium | reverse complement strand
GGCCATAGCATCCTGATCAACTCGTCCTTTTGCGCATGACTAAGTTGGCTGAGATCGGGCAGGTTTGGCATTACAACGCATTGTCGCTCACTATTTCATAGCGGACGATGGCCTGACTCATTGGGAGCTGAGTAGTTACAAAATTTAGACGAAATAGGCCGATAGCCCTCGCCGAATATGCGTGAGAAGCTCCTGAAACCATAGCGTTTCAGGAGCTTTTTCTTTGGGACGCCAGATGCATGGTTGCGACGTTAGGCCGTGGCGGACGAAGGGGTAGCCCTTGAAAAGCCATGGTTGTTAATGCGAATAGTTCTTATTTGATTTAAACTAACTATCTTGTTTACTCTGAACGATTGCACACCATGCGCCTTACAACCATTGCATCCGCACTTTGCGCCACCTTGTTTTTGTCTGGTTTGGCCCATGCCCAGACCCAGGAGCTCAACCTGTATTCAGCCCGCCATTACGCCACGGACGAGGCCCTGTACAGCGGCTTTACCCAGGCCACCGGTATCAAAATCAACCGCGTGGACGCTGACGATGCAGGCATATTGGCGCGTTTGCGGGCTGAAGGCGCAGCCTCCCCGGCTGACGTAATTTTGCTAGTGGATGCGTCGCGGCTGTGGCGCGCTGATATTGACGGCTTGTTCCAACCGGTGCGCTCCAAAGTGTTGGATGCCGCCATACCCAAGCATTTGCGCTCCAAGCTGGCCGAGGGCGGCGGCTCTACTTGGTACGGCTTGTCCACCCGTGCACGCATCGTGGTTTACAACAAAGACACGGTAAAAAAGACCGATGTGGACACCTATGAAAAGCTGGCCGACCCCCAAAACAAAGGCAAACTGTGTATCCGCAGCGGCTCGCACCCCTACAACCTGAGCTTGTTTGGCGCCATGGTTGAACACTTGGGCCCGCAAAAGACCGAAGACTGGCTGAAAGGCTTGGTGGCTAACATGGCACGTGCGCCCAAGGGCGGAGACACTGACCAGATTAAAGGTGTGGCCAGCGGTGAGTGCGGTATCGCGGTGACCAATAGCTACTACCTGGCGCGCCTAATGCGCTCGACCAAGGTTGAAGACAAGGCGATTGCCGACAAAGTGGGCGTGGTGTTTCCTAACCAAGCGAGCTGGGGCACCCATATGAACATCGCCGGCGGCGCG
The DNA here is from genome assembly GCA_038230175.1 of Burkholderiales bacterium. Lineage (GTDB taxonomy): Bacteria > Pseudomonadota > Gammaproteobacteria > Burkholderiales > Burkholderiaceae_C > Allorhodoferax. The sequence goes on along the minus strand of JBBRNS010000180.1, from coordinate 6,955 downwards.
GTTGCAACCCATGCCAAAAACCGTGACAACGCGGTCAAGTTTTTGGAGTACTTGGCCAGCCCAGTGGCCCAGAACTATTTTTCCAATGGAAATAACGAGTGGCCGGTGGCGAACGGGGTGAAGGTAGAAAATGCGGCCCTGCGTGACATGGGGGGCGACTTTAAGCGCGAACTACTGCCCATCAGCGTGGTGGGCATGAACCAGGTCAAGGTGCAGCAAATGCTAGACCGGATGGACTTTAAATAACGCGATCAATAACGCATTCCCACCAAGGAATTGCTAGACAGCCGGGCCATGTGCCCGGCTTTTTGCTTTTAGTCGGTACGCGTGCGCAGTGTGCGGCTCAGCAGAACAATGGGCAGCAGGCCCACCAGCACCAAGGCCAGTGCGGGTAGTGCCGCTTCGCCCAGACGTTCATCACGCGCCAGTTGGTAGGCCATCACCGCCAGTGTGTCGCTGTTAAACGGCCGTAGCACCAGCGTGGCGGGCAACTCTTTCATCACATCCACAAACACCAGCAGCGCCGCCGCCGCTGTGGAGCGGCGCAGCAATGGCCAATGCACCCGTGCCATCAGGGGCCAGCCCGTGCAGCCCAGCAGGTGGGCGCTTTCGTCCAGGTTGCTGGGCACGCGGCTGTAGCCGCTTTGCACCGTTTGCAGCGCCACAGCCGTAAAACGCACCAGGTAGGCCCACACAATGCCTATGCTACTGGCCGTCACCAAAGCGCCCAATGGGCTTTGGGGCATCCAGTGTTGCAACCAGTCCAGGGGCAGCAGCAAACCCACCACCACCACTGCACCGGGAATGGCATAACCGAGGCCAATGCCGGTGACCAGCGCGCTAGACAAGCGCCCCGGTCGCACCCGGTACAGCAAACCTAAGGCCAATGCCACGCCGGTGGCAATGCCGGCGGTCCAGGCGGCAAGGCGCAGGCTGTTGAGCGCCCAACCCCAAAACGGCGCTAGCGTCAGCTCCGTCCAGCCGCCCCACAGCGGGCGCAGCATAAACAGCACTGGCAACACAAAACCGGCCAACAGCGGCAGGCTGCACAGCCCGCCCAGCAGCCATGCAGATCGCCCCGTAAGCACAGTGGCTTGCGCGGCTGCACCCCGCGCGGTGAGTTGGCGGGCGCTAAAGCGCAGGTTTTTTTGGGCACGCTGCTCCATGTGCACCAACAGTGCCACCAGCACCAACAATGCGCTGGCGAGTTGGGCGGCGGCGTAGCGGTCGTCTAGCGCCAACCAGGCTTTGTAGATACCGGCGGTAAAGCTTTGCACGCCAAAATAGCTCACCACACCAAAGTCGGCCATGGTTTCCATCAGGGCCAGTGCCACACCGGCTGCAATGGCAGGCCGCGCCATGGGCAGTGCAATCTCAACCAGGCGCCGGCGCAGCGGTGCACCCAGCAACGCGGCGGCTTCTAGTAGCGAGGTGGCCCGCTCTGCCAAGGCGGTGCGTGCGAGTAAATACACATAGGGGTAGAGGGTGAAGGTGAACACCCAAATCGCTCCGCCCAGGTTGCGAACCTCCGGGAACATGCGCCCCTCTAGGCCAAACGCGGCGCGCAAAGCAGTTTGCAACGGCCCAGAGAACTGCAAAAAGTCGGTATACCCATACGCCACCACATAGGGTGGCGCCGCCAGTGGCAGCAGCAGCGCCCACTCAAAAAAGCGGCGCCCGGGAAACGAAAAAACCGTAACCGCTAGCGCCATCGATGTGCCCACCAGCGCCACCCCTAAGCCCACCGTAATACACAACACAACCGAGGTCAGCGCATAACGCGGTAATACCGTCTGCGCCATGGAAGTCAGGTTGTACACGCCCTGAGCGTCCAAGAAAAACCAAGACGCCGCGATGGCCAACACCGGCCACAGCAGCGCCAAGCCCAGCGCCGACAGCAACCAAGCAGAAATCCGCAGGGGCGCGTGGCGCGCATTGACGCGGTGTGTCAGGGTGTGGGGCATGTGTTGTGGGGGACGGCGACTCAGTGGGAATGAGAATTGTAGGCAACTAGAATGCCCGCATGTCCCTTCACGTCAGCCAGCTCTCGGTGCAATACCCCGCAAGCCCGCAGGCTGCTGTGCGCGCCGTGTCGTTCACGCTGGGCGAGGGCGAGATCGGGGTTCTGATTGGTCCCTCAGGCTGTGGCAAGACCACCTTGCTGCGCGCCATCGCCGGGCTGGAGCCCCTGGCCGGGGGCAGTGTGTTGCTAGACGGCCAGCGCCTGGCGGATGCCAAAACGGGTCTGCCTATTGAGCAGCGTCGTGTGGGCATGGTTTTTCAAGACTATGCGCTGTTCCCGCACCTTACCGTCGAAAAAAATGTGGCCTTTGGTCTGCGGTCTTTGGCGCCAGCAACGGCGCGTGCGCGCGTTGCCGAGTGCCTAGAGCGAGTAGGCATGGGTGACCTGCGCGGGCGCTTTCCGCACGAACTATCTGGGGGCCAGCAGCAGCGTGTGGCCTTAGCCCGTGCCTTGGCCCCGGCACCCCGGTTGCTGCTCTTGGATGAGCCATTCTCCAACCTCGATGTCGATTTGCGCGAGCGCTTGGCCTATGAGGTGCGCGACATCCTGAAGTCCGCCGGTGCCACCGCGCTATTTGTTACGCATGACCAAATGGAGGCGTTTGCCATCGGTGATCGCATTGGCGTGATGGACGAAGGGCACCTGCACCAGTGGGACGATGCGTTTGCCCTGTACCACCGCCCGGCGACCCGGTTTGTGGCCGAATTTATTGGCCACGGGGTGTTTTTGCCCGCGCAATTGGTGGCTGAAGGGGGCGGCATATCGGTGGAAACCCCGGTGGGCCGCTTGCGCGACCCGGGCGAATGCCCGGTGCCCGGTGCCTACCCGAATGGTGCCTGTGAATTGCTGCTGCGGGCCGATGACATCGTGCACGACGATGATGCGATTACCCAGGCGACGATTCTGCGCCGGGCCTTTCGCGGGGCGGAGTTTCTCTATACCCTGCAGCTCGACAGTGGCCATATGGTGATGGCATTGGTGCCATCGCACCACGACCACGCTATTGGCGACCGCATCGGCATCCGGGCCGAAGTGAACCATGTGGTCACCTTTGCAAAGGCCACATAACGACGGGGCTTCACCACAGCCGAATCAGCCCCACCAGGGCCGCCGTCATCAGGGTGTAGCGCGCAAACTTGCCAATGGCCATGTAGACCATGCAGGGCCAAAAAGGCAGCCTGAGCCAGCCGGCCACCGCGCACAAGGGGTCGCCGACCAGCGGCAACCAGGCCAGCAAACACGCTTTAGGCCCGATCTTGGTCAGCCATTCCAGGGCGCGAACATGGTGGGTGGATTTGTCGTATTTCCCCAACGCCTCATGCGTAGCCCACCCCATCCACCAGCTGACCCCGCCGCCCAGGGTGTTGCCCAAGGTGGCCACTAAAACGACGGGCCAAAAAAGGTCGGGGCGCAGCTGCACCAGTCCAAAAACCACCGGCTCCGAGCCCAAGGGTAAAAGAGTTGCCGAGATAAACGACACCACAAAAACGGTGGACAGGCCGTACTCAGGCAAGGACAGTAGGGTCAGCAGGTAAGCAATCCAGTCGTTCATGGGCTGAAGTATGCCTTCTGGCCTATTTCTTACCACGAAGCCATTTCAATTGCTGAAATATTGGGCAGTTAGAATAGGCTTCGGCGCTTATTCGGTTGCCCATCCACCCCCCTCGTTTAGCTTTTTTCGATACATCGCATGCACATTGGCCAGTTCGCTTTGGCGAATTCCTTGTTCGTTGCTCCCATGGCGGGGGTGACTGATCGCCCGTTTCGCCAGTTGTGCAAACGGCTGGGGGCTGGCTATGCCGTGAGTGAAATGGTCACCTCGCGGCGCGATTTGTGGGACACCCTGAAAACATCCCGCCGGGCCAACCACGAGGGCGAGCCCGGCCCGATTGCAGTCCAGATCGCGGGCACCGAACCCCAAATGATGGCCGACGCGGCTCGCTACAACATCCAGCGTGGCGCCCAAATCATCGACATCAACATGGGTTGCCCGGCCAAAAAGGTGTGCAATAAATGGGCTGGGTCGGCACTGATGCAGGACGAAACCCTTGCCCTGTCCATTGTTGAAGCCGTCGTGGCGGCCTGCGCACCGCATTCGGTGCCAGTGACCCTGAAGATGCGCACCGGCTGGTGCCAAAACCACAAAAATGCAGTCGTTTTGGCCAAAACTTTTGAGTCTGCAGGCATACAAATGCTGGCCGTACACGGCCGCACCCGCGAGCAGGGCTACAAAGGCCAGGCCGAGTACGACACCATCGCCGCAGTTAAAGCTGCAGTGCGTGTGCCCGTGGTTGCCAACGGCGACATCACCACCCCCGAAAAAGCGCAAGCGGTGTTCAAAGCTACCGGGGCCGACGCCATCATGATTGGCAGGGCGGCCCAAGGGCGGCCCTGGATTTTTTGCGAAATCGGGCATTTTCTGGCCACAGGCGAATACCTGGCACCTCCCTTGGTTAGCGAGGTCAAGCGTTTGCTGGTGGAGCATTTGTATGACCACTACAGCCTGTACGACGAATTTATCGGCGTGCGTTCGGCGCGCAAACACATCGGTTGGTATGTGCGCGAACTGCCCGGCGGCGAAGATTTTCGCGCACGCATGAACACGCTGGACGACAGCACCGCGCAGGTCGCTGCAGTAACCCAATTTTTTGACAACTTGAACAACACGATGGACCGCATCCCTGCGCAGGCAGTGGCGGAAGATCCGAGGGGACACACCATGATGGAATCGGCACTATGAGCAACAAACTCTTGGAGGAGTGCGTGCGTACCAATCTGGAACGTTATTTCCGCGACCTGGGCGGCACCGAGCCCGACCGCATGCATGACATGCTGGTGCGCGCAGTGGAAAGGCCGCTTTTGGAGGTGGTCATGGCCCAGGCGGAGAATAACCAATCCAAGGCGGCGCAGTGGCTGGGCCTGAACCGCAACACCCTGCGCAAAAAGCTGCTGGAGCACAAGCTCGCTGAGTAGCGCACCCCGAGCCTTTGCGCCACGGCGCCGGCCTAATATTTTGTAACGCCCAGCCGGCGGCACCCCCTTTCCCATTGAACTTGCCTAACTAACTATATGAACGCACTTCTTTCCGTCTCTGACAAAACCGGCATCGTCGAACTGGCGCAGGCCTTGCACGCCCAGGGCATCAAACTCTTGTCCACTGGCGGCACTGCCAAGTTGCTGGCCGACGCAGGCTTGCCCGTGACCGAAGTAGCCGAGATGACCGGCTTCCCTGAGATGCTGGACGGCCGTGTCAAAACTCTGCACCCCCGCGTGCACGGCGGCCTGCTGGCCCGTCGCGATTTCCCCGCACACATGGCCGCCTTGGCAGAACACAAAATTGACACCATCGACGTGCTGGTGGTTAACCTGTACCCGTTCGAATCCACGGTAGCCAAGCCCGGCTGCACGCTGGAAGATGCCATTGAGAACATCGACATCGGCGGCCCCGCCATGGTGCGCAGCGCCGCCAAAAACTGGAAAGACGTGGCCGTGTTGACCGACGCATCGCAATACGCCGCCGTGATTGCCGAACTAAAAGCCGCTGGCAAAGTGAGCGACAAGACCAAGCTGGGCTTGTCCATCGCCGCCTTCAACCGCATCAGCCAGTACGACGGCGCGATCAGCGACTACCTCTCTGCGATCCAGATCGGCAAAGATGGTGAAGAAGGGGTGCCCGCTGGCGACAAAGCACCCACGCTGGACTTGTTCCCCGGCCAGAGTAATGGCCGTTTCGTTAAAGTGCAAGACCTGCGCTACGGCGAGAACAGCCACCAAAGTGCTGCCCTGTACCGCGACCTGTACCCAGCGCCTGGCTCGCTGGTGACGGCCAAGCAGTTGCAAGGCAAAGAGCTGTCTTACAACAACCTGGCTGATGCCGATGCGGCCTGGGAATGTGTCAAGAGCTTCAACGCGGGAGCCGCAGGCGACCCATCACAGGCCGCGGCGTGTGTCATCGTCAAACACGCCAACCCCTGCGGCGTGGCCGTGGGCAAGGACGCGCTGGAGTCTTATAGCAAGGCCTTCCAGACCGACCCCACCAGCGCGTTCGGCGGCATCATCGCCCTGAATACTGAGCTGGACGAGGCGGCAGCACAGCAAATTGCCAAGCAATTCGTCGAAGTGCTGATGGCACCCAGCTTCACCGCTGCGGCGCTGGAAGTGTTTAAGACCAAGGTCAATGTGCGTATCTTGCAGATCGACCTGCCCAAGGGTGGGACTTCCGATTGGGACAACGGCCGCAACGCCATGGACATGAAGCGCATTGGCTCCGGCATCTTGCTGCAGACCTCCGACAACCACGAGCTGACCCTGGCCGATCTGAAAGTGGTCACCACCAAGCAGCCAACCAAAGAAGAGTTGAACGACCTGCTGTTCGCCTGGAACGTGGCCAAGTTCGTCAAATCCAACGCCATCGTCTTCTGCAAGGGCGGCATGACCATGGGCGTGGGCGCTGGCCAAATGAGCCGCCTCGACTCGGCCCGCATTGCCAGCATCAAGGCCGGCCATGCCAACCTGTCATTGGCAGGTACCGTAGTCGCCAGCGACGCCTTCTTCACGTTCCGTGACGGCTTGGACGTGGTGGTGGATGCAGGCGCTACCTGCGTCATCCAGCCTGGAGGTTCCATGCGCGACGACGAGGTGATTGCAGCCGCCAATGAGCGCGGTGTGGCCATGGTGTTCAGCGGCGTGCGGCACTTCCGGCATTGAGCGGTTGTTGTTCGCCACGATCAAGGCCACCTTCGGGTGGTCTTTTTTTATGCCAAATTGGGCTGTAGCCCCCTTGGAATGTGCGTGAGCAGCTATTAAAGTTATAGCGATTTCAACTGCTTTGTGTAGATTAAATTGCGAACGAATTTCACTAGTGTCCGGTTAATTCAAAGCCCATCGCCCGCAAAGCCAATATCGATGCGGGTTTGCAGAGATTTTGGGGTG
>JBBRNS010000179.1:0-8118 GCA_038230175.1 Burkholderiales bacterium | reverse complement strand
TCCCTGCGTGACCTGTTGGTCTCGGCGGGTCCGTTTATTGCCTTGACCATTGGACTGTTGGTGTTGGCGTATTTGTGGCTAAACCCCAATCCACCCAAGCACGTGACGCTCGCCACCGGTCCCGCACAAAGCGCCTATGAGGCGTTTGGCAAGCGCTACGCCACGATACTGGCGCGTGACGGCATCACCGTCAAACTGGTACCCACCGAAGGTTCGGCCGAAAACTTGCAGCTGCTGCGCCAAGGCAAAGTGGACCTGGGCTTTGTGCAAGGCGGCACCAGCGTGCCCGAGGCCGAGGGCGACCAGCCACTAGAGTCACTCGGAAGCCTATTTCTAGAGCCGGTGTGGCTGTTTTACCGTGGGGCGCCAATCACTTCGCTAACGCAACTCAAGGGCAAACGGGTCAACGTCGGTACACCCGGCAGCGGCGTGCCCAACTTGATGCAAAAGCTGTTTGACAGCAACCGCATCGACACCAAAACCCTGACCTTGTCGCAGTTGGAGCAAACACCCGCAACCGTTGCCTTCCTGGGTGGTGAAGTTGACGCTTTGGTATTTGCGTCGGCACCCGAGTCCCTGATGGTGCAGATGCTGCTACAAACGCCCGGTGTGAAGCTGTTAGATTTTTCCCAGAGCGAGGCGTATTCCCGCCGCTTTACATTTTTAAGCCCCGCAGTACTGCCGCGTGGCGTGGTTGATTTGGCGACCAATATCCCGCAGCAAGACGTGCGCCTGGTAGCACCTACGACGACGCTGGTGACCAACACCAACACCCACCCTGCCCTGCTCCAATTGTTCGCACTGGCTGGCAACGAAATGTATGGCGGCGCAGGCTGGTTCCGCCGCGCCCGTGAATACCCCAGCATCAACAACAATGAGTTGCCCATGGCGCAAGAGGCTGAACGCAGCATCCGCTCTGGCGCGCCACTGCTGCAACGCTACCTGGCGTTTTGGGTGGCCAACCTGGTGGAACGCATGTGGCTGGTGATGGGAATTCTTTTGGCGGTGCTGCTGCCACTGTCTCGGGTGGTTCCGCCGCTGTACGAGTTCCGGGTGCGTTCTAGAGTGTTCCGCTGGTACGCGCAACTGCGCGACATTGAGCAGCGTTTTGACGAAGCACCCGACGCTCGAGCACTGCTTGAAGAACTCAACAAGCTTGATGCGAGTGCCCAAAAAATCAGCGTGCCCCTGTCATACAGCGACGAACTGTATGCGCTGCGCAGCAACATTCAATTGGTGCGAAAAAAACTATACGCAGCGCTGACCGCCAATGCCACTTCGGTGCAGCGCTAGGGCCATTTCAATTACCAAAAAAAGTGGTGGTTTTAAAAGTCAATAGTCCAAATGGCCTATTGCCTGCTGTTGTTCATCTGTAGCGACTGATTCGGGTAAACCCTTGCATGAAGCAGGACTCTGTCCTCTGCAGCACGCAATTGGCTCCACAAGCCAATAGATTGGCCTGTGCAATCAATGCCAAGACGGAGGTGCAAAACGATACTTAATCACGTCCTGACAAAGAAGAATGCGAGACAACACCATGACATCAAACCAGCCGATCGATTTGCAAAACGCCTTCTCTGGTAAACGCATATTCATCACCGGGTGCACAGGCTTCCTCGCCAAAGTGGTCTTGGAAAAACTGATTCGATCCGTTCCCGATGTTGCCAAAATAATACTTTTGATCCGTTCGGACCGCGGCGGCGCCAATGCCCGTAAGCGCTTTGATCGCGACATCGCCACCTCTTCCATTTTCGACACCTTGCGCTCTGAGCGATCCGAGTATCTAGCCGACTTTTTTGAAAACAAAATTGAGTGCGTGACCGGTGAGGTCAGCGAAGCCAATTTTGGCCTCAGCACCCTGGCATTCAAAGAGCTGTCCGGCCGGGTCGATGCAGTGATCAATTCGGCCGCCAGCGTGAACTTCCGCGAAGCCCTGGACGAAGCCTTGTCCATCAATGCACTGAGCATTGACAACATCACCGAATTTACACGCCTGGCTAACGCGCCGTTGATTCAGGTTTCGACCTGCTATGTCAACGGCTTTAACCAAGGCGAAATGCTCGAGGAGGTAGTCACACCAGCTGGCCGCGTCGCCACGGTAGAGCGCCACGCCAACGGCTACTATGACATAGCCCCCATGTTGGAAATTTTGCAAAGCAAGATTGCAAAAGTAAAAGCATCCACCAGCAACGCCAAAGAACTGGACATACGACTGACCGACTTGGGTATTGACGAGGCCAATCATTACGGCTGGAACGATACTTACACGTTAACCAAGTGGATGGGTGAGCAGTTGGCCATGCAGGGAATGCGAGGCCGGTCGCTGACCATTGTGCGGCCCGCAATCATTGAAAGCACCCTGCAAGAGCCAGTTCCCGGATGGATCGAAGGCGTTAAGGTGGCAGACGCCATCATCGTGGCCTACGCCCGCGGCAAAACGACTTTCTTCCCGGCGAAAGCCGATGAGGTAATCGACATCGTGCCGGCGGACTTGGTTGCCAACAGCATTTTGCTGGCCACAGCAGAAGCCATGATAGACCCCGGGAAACACCGCGTTTACCAAGCATGCACCGGCTCGAATAACCCCATTTTGCTGGGTGACGTGATCAACCATTTTCAAGACGAGTCCAAGCGCAACTGGAAAAAATACGACCGCTTGTTCTACACCCAACCAACGCATGAGTTCCGCGTGGTGAGCCGCACCATGTTTTTGCTAATTTTGAGCACCTTGTGTGCCGCCGTCAACCTGTGGGGTATGTTGCGCCGCTTGGTCGGTCTTAAAGGCGAGACAGCCGCTATGGATGCACTGCGCACCACCGAGACGCTGGCACGCACGTTCTCTTTTTACACCTCACCCAGCTACCGCTTTCACAACGAAAAGTTGATGGGATTGACCCAACGTTTCAGCGCCAACGATAACGCGAGCTTCCCGGTGGACGCCCGCTTGATCAACTGGCCCGACTACCTGTGCCGAATCCACATGGCGGGCCTAAACCAGTACGCTCTGCGCCGCCGCCGCATTCCTGCGGCACCCGTGTCGACCGAATCGATGCCAGTCGATGCAGCAATCGAGTCGCCTGCTGCCTGAGCCTCGTTGCCACGGCCGATCGCCCATCCGTAACTAACAATAAGAGAAGCATCCCATGAGCCCTTTCGCAGCCACGTTTGCCCCTGGTCAAAAGGACCGTAGGAGTGTGCCGGAGCTACATGCTGAAGTGGTTCGCCCAGAGCCAGTCGTCAAAGAGCGCATGACCCGGCGCGACTTTGCTTGGTACCGGATGGATGCTAAAAAGAACCTGATGGTGGTCAACAGTATTCTGCTGTTCGAAGGTGCGGTGGACATGCGCCGCCTCATCGCGACCATCGCCCACCGCCTGCCCAACTACCCCCGATTCACGCAGAAAATTGTTAGCAGGCTGGGCTTCCCTTATTGGGTAGAAGACGATTCTTTCAACATCGCCAACCATATCGAGTTGGAGGCGGCCACCGAAGAAACAACCAAAGAAGCCTTACAGGCGCGGCTGACCGAGATGGCCCACATCCCCTTGGACACCAACCGTCCGATGTGGCACATGAGCGTCATCGACAAGGTCAACGGAGGCTACGCCATCGTGTTCCGGGTGCACCACTGCGTGACTGACGGTTTGGGGCTGGTACACGTACTCAACCACCTCACGGACGACAATGACACCCACGGCAGGATCCCTTCGCGCATCGGCCATCCACTTATTGCCGAAGCTGTTCGGCCGCGGGTGTGCTCCTACATCGCCGATTGCGCCACTTGGCTGAAAATTGCCTTTCATGTCACCCGCCTGTCCGTGCTGCTGCCCGATGCACGCACACAGCTCAAAGCACCCATGACCGGCAAAAAGCAGTTGGTATGGTTGCCACCGCTGGCCCTAGAGCAGGTGCGCGCTATGTCCAAACGGGTCGGCGTGACCATGAACGACGTCTGGGTGGCTGCCAGCGCAGGCGCCCTGCGCCAGTACCTTAGCGAGCGCGGCGAACAAGTAGACCGCAAACCCCTGCGGGCGGCCGTCACCTTCAACCTGCGTGAAAAGGCCAACGCTTACCAGTTAGGCAACCAATTTGGGCTGGTGGCGGTGGAACTGCCAACCGACCTGGGCGACGCCAACCAACGCCTGAGCGAATCGAGTCGGCGAATGAATGCGATCAAGCGTTCGCAACAGCCTCGCGCCACCATGGCATTCCTTTCTATTGCTGGCTGCCTGCCACGCTTTTTGCAGCGTTTTGCACTCAATTTATTCACCTCCAAGGGGTCTGTGGTGTTGACTAACATCGAAGGCCCACGTAGCGTCCGTTATTTGGCAGGCTCCAAAATGACGGACCTCATGTGCTGGGTCCCCCAAGCGGGCACGATTGGCGTCGGGCTGGCGTTTATTTCCTATGCCGGGCAAATCCAATTGGCCCTGTTTGTGGACACCGACCTGGTCGAAGACCCGGACAGACTGATGGCATTGACTATCGACGCTTTTACCGAGTTGGACGCTGCAACCAATATCGTGGTTGACGAAACCCATCCGTTGAGCGACTTTTCAGAATTCGCCACCCGTAGCGCAGCTTAAGGCGCAGCCCACAGATCAACTCCCCTGCGCTGCGACTGCTCCCAAAACAGGAGCACCACACCCAATAAAAACAAGGGCTGTGGGCAGGTTATTTCTTGATTTATACGCAAATCGAGCCCAATGGGCTCGCACTGCGTATTGACTTGATCAAGATCAAGTATCTTTCCGCTGTCGTTGGTTTAATCTGTACAACATGCCGTATTTAAACCCCAACAAAGCCGACCCTATTTGTACCCCGGGTTCACCTGGGCCCATGGGGGCGTGTTGCACGGTGGTGGACGGCAAACCGGGTGTCAACTTCGCGGTGTATTCGCTGCACGCACATCAAATCGACATCTGCTTATATGACCCCAGCGGCGAACAGGAAACCGCGCGCTTTACGCTGCCCTGCCACACCAATGGCATTTGGCATGGGTTTGTTCCCGGCATATCGGCCGGGCAACTTTATGGCCTTCGCGCCCATGGCCCCTACGACGCGGCCAGTGGCCGTCGGTTCAATCCTGCAAAACTGCTTCTAGACCCTTTTGCCCGGGCTATCCACGGCGACGTGGACCTGCTGTCAAATGAACGCGACTACCTGGCCGAACCAGCCCCTGACGCGACCGTGCTCGACGCCCTAGCAGACCCCACCGACAATGCAGCGCGGATACCCAAGGCTCAAGTTCTGAACTGGGACGCTGAGTTGCTGGCCGGTGCCACCATCACGCCAGGGCCAAAAGTTGCGCCCGAACACACTGTTTTGTACGAGGCCCATGTCAAGGGATTGACGCACCGCCACACCGGGGTAGACCCTGCACTGCGGGGCAGCTACGCCGGCGTTGCCAGCCCAGCCCTGCTGGCCCATTACCGGCAATTGGGCATCACCACACTTAGCTTGCTTCCGGTGCATTTACACATCACCGAAGCGCACCTCTTAAAGAAAGGCCTGCGCAACTATTGGGGCTACAACACCCTCGGCTTTTTCATCCCGCATGGGGCACACGCCAGCGGCCAATTCAAAGATGTTCGCGCCGAGTTCCGGCACATGGTGGACCAGCTTCACCGCAATGGCTTGGAGGTCGTGCTAGACGTGGTGTTTAACCACACTGCCGAGAGCGACACCTTTGGACCCACACTGAGTTGGCGCGGTCTGGACAATGCGAGTTGGTACGCGCTAGACGATGCCGGCCAATACCGCAACGACAGTGGCTGCGGCAACAGCCTTAACCTGGCAAACCCCTGCGCGATCCAGTTGGTCATGGACAGCCTGCGCTGGTGGGTGCAGGCTTTCGGCGTAGACGGTTTTCGCTTTGACTTAGCTACCGCGCTGGGGCGAGACCCCCTTTTGCAGCAAGACTTCCACCCCGGCTCAGCCTTGCTTGGAGCTATTGGCCAAGACCCTGTCCTCTCGCAGGTCAAGCTGATCGCCGAGCCCTGGGACATTGGACCCAACGGCTACCAGCTCGGCCGTTTCCCGCCCGGTTGGCACGAATGGAACGACTTGTTCAGAGACAGCGCCCGCGCATTCTGGTTGGGCCATGCCTGCAGCCGTGGAGATTTTGTGCGCCGATTCACCGGCTCCAACGACCGCTTCCACCACAACGGACGCAGCCCCCTGGCAAGTGTGAACCTAGTGACCGCCCACGACGGCTTGACCCTGGCCGACCTGACCAGCTACCAGCACAAACACAACCTCGCCAACGCCGAAGACAACCGCGACGGGAGTAGCCACAACCTCAGTGCCAACGCCGGCATTGAGGGCTCGACCGACGACCCTCAGGTGCTCGCCACCCGCGCTGAATGGCGCCGTGCACTACTTTGCACGCTGTTTTTTGCGCAGGGCATACCCCAGCTTTTGGCGGGTGACGAATTCGGCAACTCGCAAGGTGGCAACAACAACGCCTACTGCCAAGACAACGACATTGGTACCTTGGATTGGCCTACCGCAGACCCGGCGATGGTGAAGTTTGTCTCCGGGCTGGTTCAGATGCGTCAAAGTAATGCGGCCTTAAGGCACCCGCAGTGGTTTACCGGCGCAGGTGACGTCGCGTGGCGTAACGCCGATGGAAATCCATTGACCGCCGCCGAATGGGAAGACCCCGTTGAACGCAGCTTTGCTTGCCTCATCACCGTAGCACCCGAAGCGTCCGCATCCGCACACCAGTGCTGGCTGCTGCTGTTTAACCCCGCTGACCATGCGCGTTCGTTTCGGCTGCCTGCAGGGCCTTGGATGCGGGTTCTGGACAGCGCCGCAGCCTTGGTGCTTGCGCCCAACGACTGGGCAACAGCGGCGGCGCAGGTCGATACTGTCAGCGCAATGCCACGCACGGTGATAGGCATGGTTCAAGCCGCCCCATACTTAAAATCCGAGGGCAACTTGCAGACACCATGATTTTTTCGCCCTCCCTTGCTCTTTCGCACCGCAGCAGTGGTGTCTTGCTGCACATCACCTCGCTGCCCGGTGCACACGGCTCGGGCGATTTGGGAGCCCACGCTTACCACTTTATCGACTGGCTGGCCTCGGCGGGGCAGCGGCTTTGGCAGATATTGCCGCTCTCACCCGTGGGCCCGGGCCACTCACCCTACGCCAGCCCTTCTGCGTTTGCCGGTAACCCCTTGCTCATCGACCTTGAAGACCTAGAGCGGCAAGGCTGGCTGGCCCAACACTCGGTGCCGCAGTTTGATGCTGGGAAATGCGATTTCGACCGGGTGACACCCTACCGCGTGGAGCGCCTGCGCGAAGCATGGCGCTGCTTCTCAAGCGCGCCAGACCCCACAGCCTGGGCGGAATTCAAAGAATTTTCCACCCGCGAGGCCGATTGGTTGCACAGTTACAGCCTGTTTATGGCACTGGAGACCCGTTACGGCTCACCTTGGACACAATGGCCCCACGACCTCGCCCGGTGCAACCCAGATGCACTGCAGCAGGCCACAGAGGCACTAGCCGACGACATAGGCTTCTTTAGCTTTGTTCAATGGCGCTTTTGTGTGCAATGGCAGTCGCTCAGGGCCTACGCCCACCAACGTGGGGTCGCCATTGTGGGTGATGCTCCCATCTTCGTAGCCCACCATAGTGCCGATGTGTGGAGCAACGCTGCGCAGTACGAGCTCGACGCACAGGGTGAGCCAACGGTGGTTGCAGGCGTTCCGCCCGACTATTTCAGTGCGACGGGTCAACGATGGGGCAACCCGTTGTACCGCTGGGACGCTATGCAGGCCGACGGATTTAGCTGGTGGAAGGCCCGCTTCGCCCACCTATGCTCCATGGTGGACGTGGTGCGGGTGGACCATTTCCGCGCCTTCGATTCCTACTGGGAGATCCCTGCCAGCGAACCCACTGCGGTGCGTGGACAGTGGCGCGCGGGGCCGGGCATTGCTGTGTTTGAGGCATTGGCCACGGTGCACGGGCATCAAAACGCCATTAGCAGCCTGCCCATCATTGCAGAAGACCTAGGAGACATCACCCCGTCGGTGACCACCTTGCGTCTGCAATGCGGTTTTCCTGGAATGTCAGTAATGCAATTTGCCTTTGCCGACACGCCCTCCAATCCCT
>JBBRNS010000178.1:0-8226 GCA_038230175.1 Burkholderiales bacterium | reverse complement strand
GTGAACCATTCTGATCAACGATAGGTGTCAATACGAAACAGCGTCTGTAGCAATACCGACTCTGTTTCGCATTGGTCTCTTGCTAAAACGTCCCTCATCAAAGGTGGCAATTGATCCCTCAAATTGATTGATCACACTCATTATGCGTTTATCAGTTCCCTACTTTTTGAGTGGTTTGGCGTGTGGGGTATGCCCATGGTCTGTTGGCTACTTGCACTTGTCGCGTTCTTCGGTGCACTCACCATGAGGCGTAAGCGTTTAAGGGGGCCAACGTGAAGTTAATCCACCATTGCAGCGCAACACTATTTCTCCGCACCCTCCACTAAAGAGATCGCCAAACCATGTCTAACCGCAAACTCATCAGCTCCGGCTCTACCTTTGAAGCCGAAATCGGCTACTCCCGCGCCGTGGTGCAGGGTGACTGGGTGTTTGTATCGGGCACCACCGGCTTCGACTACGTAACCATGACCATTGCCGACGGGCTGTTGGAACAGACGGAGCAGTGCCTGAAGAATATTGCTGCGGCCCTCGAACAAGCGGGCTCAAACCTGCAAGACGTAGTGCGGGTGACTTATGTCGTGCCCAATGGGGCAGAATTTCCAGAATGCTGGCCCGTGCTGCGCAAATACTTCGGCGATGTGCGTCCCGCAGCCATGATGATTTCGGCCGGTCTGGCCGACCCACGCATGCGCATTGAGATTGAGGTCACTGCGCTCAAGCAGCCGTAGTTGGCAGGCCGTTTAAATTGGTACCCGCCTCGACCCTGTGGATTGCAGCCGCCTACGCAGGCATGAGCCTCCTTACCTTCATCATTTACGCCATCGACAAGGCGGCGGCGCGGACCCAGCGCAGGCGCACGCCAGAGTCAACCTTGCACCTGTTGGCGCTAGCCTGCGGCTGGCCCGGTGCGCTGTTGGCGCAGCAGTGGCTGCGGCACAAGTCAGCCAAACAGCCGTTTCGGGTGGTGTTTTGGCTTACGGTGGTGCTGAATGTGGCGGGTTTAGTGCTGCTGTGTTGGCAAATGGGTCGTTTACAGCCCTAAAATTTGATACCAGATCGGCCTCTAGCCCTCTAGAAATGTGCGCAAGCAGCTATCAAATAAATAGCGCTCTGCCATTCAAGCCGACCTTGCCGCAGCCAGCGCTAGCAGGGGTAAACCGACGCCAGCGCATTGAACAAGACCAGTTCAACCGGCATGTCGGCCTCGTACAGACCCACGTTGCGTTGCAGTTCGGTGGTGAACAGGCCCTTTGCCATGTTGGGCTCCAAGCGTCGGCCATTGGCGCAGATGGTGGGTTTGGCACCATTGCGCACCGCGTGGTTGTGGGCCTCAAGCGCGCCCTCCATCACGCCCACCAAGTAGTAGTCGGTGTAGGTGCTACCCTGCTTTTCAGTCTTCTCCAGGGTGCGCATGTCGCGGATGGTCATGGCGGTGGCGGACAGCGCAAACATCATTAGCAGCGCTGCAAACAAGACGGGCATCTTAAGCGGGGTTGGGTATTGTGAAACCATACGGTTTGGTCGGCGCCGGCCTCAGATTCTTACATGGCATGTAAACTGGTCGCACCCATCGCGAATGCCCCATGAAACTCGATTACACCGCTTTTGCCAACGCCATTGCCCAGCTTGAAAAAAGCTTGGCGTACGCGCATTCCCCCGCCGCAATGTCTGACGCGGGGCTGCGCGAGCAATTGCGCAATTCGGTAATCCAGTGTTTTGAGTTCACTTACGAGTTGAGCTGGAAAATGCTCAAACGCTACCTAGAGGATACAGAGCCCAGCCCGGCAGACTTGGACATGGGCACGTTCCAAAGCCTGATTCGCTTGGGTAATGAACGCGGTTTGCTGCGTTCTGACTGGGCGCTGTGGAAAACCTATCGCCAAGCCCGCACCGACAGCAGCCACACCTACGACGCCGCCAAGGCCGAAGCGGTTTTTGCCATTGCGCCGGATTTTTTGCTGGAAGCGAAGGCTCTTCTCGTCACCCTGCGCAGCCGCAGCGGGTCGGATTAAGACCTGTGGAATCGCCTATTGAACTAGATGCCGGCAGTTGGGTAGAGGTGCGTCGCATTCTGGGTGCGCAAGCCCCGCATTTGGAGGTTTGGGCATTTGGATCACGCGCCCGCCACACGGCAAAACCTTACTCTGATTTGGATTTGGCGTTGATCACCGATACACCCCTGTCACTGGCGGCCATGGCAGATATTCAATCAGCCTTTGAAGCGTCCGATTTGCCTATCCGCGTGGACCTTGTTGATTGGGCCAGTACCAGCGAAGCCTTCCGCCAGATCATTGCGCAGGACAAGGTGGTCGTGCAGCACACACAACCCTGAACTGTGCTAATTTTTTTGGGCGGGGTTATTTCAACCGCAACTCTGCCGCCCGCGCGTGGGCTTGCAGGCCTTCGCCATGGGCCAGCGTGGCTGCTATCGGGCCCAGCACCTGGGCACCGGCTTCGCTCACCTCAATCAGGCTGCTGCGCTTTTGAAAATCGTACACGCCCAGCGGGCTGCTAAAGCGCGCAGTGCCGCTGGTGGGCAGCACGTGGTTAGGGCCAGCGCAGTAGTCACCCAGGCTCTCGGATGTGAAGGCGCCCAAAAAGATGGCTCCGGCATGCTTGAGCAGCGGCTCCCATTTGTGGGGATCGCGGCTGGACACTTCGAGGTGCTCGGGCGCAATGCGGTTACTGATCGCGCAAGCCTCTTCCATGCTGCGGGTGTGGATGAGTGCACCGCGCCCGTTCAAAGACTTGGCGATGATTTCGGCACGCGGCATGGTGGGCAGCAGGCGGTCCATCGCCGCTTGTATCTGGTCGATATAGGCGGCATCGGGGCACAGCAGAATACTTTGCGCCAACTCGTCGTGCTCGGCCTGGCTGAACAAATCCATGGCCACCCAATCGGGCGGCGTTGTGCCATCGGCCAGCACCAAAATTTCACTGGGGCCAGCAATCATGTCGATGCCCACGGTGCCAAACACGCGGCGCTTGGCGGCGGCCACATAGGCGTTGCCGGGGCCGGTGATTTTGTCCACCTTGGGGATGGTGGCCGTGCCGTAGGCCAGCGCGGCCACCGCTTGCGCGCCACCGATGGTGAAGGCGCGGGCGACACCGGCCACATAAGCCGCTGCCAATACAAGCTGGTTTAACTCAGGCTTAGCGCCTGCAACTGCTCCCTGCCCGCCCGTGGCCACGCTGCCCCGCACCGGGGTGGGCACCACCATGATGATCTCGGCCACGCCAGCCACATGGGCGGGGATGGCGTTCATCAACACGCTACTGGGGTAAGCCGCTTTGCCGCCGGGCACGTAGATGCCCACACGGTCTAGCGGGGTGACTTTTTGGCCCAGCAGGCTGCCGTCGGCATCGCGGTAGCTCCAGCTCTCGCCACAGGCCTTCTTTTGCGCTTCGTGGTAGCTGCGCACGCGCTCGGCGGCGGCTTGCAAGGCGTCGCGCTGGACTTGGGGGATGCTGTCAAACGCGGCTTTGAGTTCGGCTTGGGTCAGCTCCAACGCGGCTACGCTGGCGGCTTGCAGGCCGTCGAAACGGGCGGTGTAGTCCAGCACGGCGGCGTCGCCACGGGTCTGCACGTCGGCCAAGATGTCAGCCACGCGCTGTTCGATGGCTGCGTCGGTGTCGGCAGCCCAGTGCAAGCGGGCCTTGAATTCAGCCTCAAATTGGGCGCTAGCCGTTGAAAGACGTGCGGGAGCAGCTACTAAAGTCATAGCAATTAGAGGTTAGGCGGGGGTGTGAACGGCGCCCGCAAAGGCGTCGATGATCTTGCGCAAGGGTTCGCGCTTGAGCTTGAGCGCGGCTTGGTTTACCACCAGGTGCGAGCTGATGTTCATGATTTGCTCCACCTCGATCAGGTGGTTGGCCTTGAGGGTGTTGCCGGTGGACACCAAATCGACGATGGCGTCGGCCATGCCCACCAGCGGGGCTAGTTCCATGCTGCCGTAGAGCTTGATCAGGTCCACGTGCACGCCCTTGCTGGCAAAGAACTCGCGCGCAATGGCCACGTATTTGGTGGCTACGGTGAGGCGTGAGCCTTGTTTAACAGCGGATGCGTAGTCAAAATCCGAGCGCACCGCCACGCTGATGCGGCATTTGGCAATCTGCAAATCCAGCGGCTGGTACAGGCCCTGGCCGCCGTGCTCCAAAAGCGTGTCTTTGCCGGTAATGCCCATGTCGGCACCGCCGTATTGCACATAGGTGGGCACATCGGTAGCGCGCACCACCAGCACGCGCACGTTGGGCAGGTTGGTGTCCAAAATGAGCTTGCGGGATTTTTCGGGGTCGTCCAGCACCTCAATGCCCGCTGCGCGCAGCAGAGGCAGGGTTTCTTCGAAGATGCGGCCTTTGGAGAGGGCGAGGGTGATCATTTGTGCTTCTCTGTGGCGTGAGCGCCATTTACTTAAAACGTTCAATGTCCGCGCCAATGCCGCGCAGCTTGGCTTCCATCTGGTCGTAGCCCCGGTCCAGGTGGTAGATGCGGTCGACCACGGTCTCGCCGTCGGCCACCAAACCGGCAATCACCAGGCTGGCAGAGGCGCGCAAATCAGTGGCCATGACGGTGGCGCCAGACAATTTTTCGACCCCTTCGATCACCGACACTTTGCCGTCGATCTGGATGTTGGCGCCCAGGCGCACCATCTCGTTGACGTGCATGAAGCGGTTCTCAAAAATGGTCTCGGTCACCATGCTGTGCCCGTGCGAAATGCAGTTGAGCGCCATGAATTGGGCTTGCATGTCGGTCGGGAAGCCGGGGTATTCGGTGGTGCGAAAGCTCTGCGCCTTCAGCCGCCCTTGGGATTGCACGCGAATGCCGCCATCCACGGCAGTCACGATTGCACCGGCGTCACGCAGTTTTTCAATCACCGCCTCTAGGTGGTCAAAGCGGCCATGCTGCAAGACCACATCACCACCGGTGGCCGCCACGGCGCACAAAAAGGTGCCCGCCTCGATACGGTCTGCCACCACCTGGTGGGTGCAACCGTGCAAAGACTCAACACCCTGGATGACGATTCGGCTGGTGCCGTGGCCCTCAATCTTGGCGCCCATCTGGATCAGCATTTCGGCCAGGTCCCCAATCTCGGGCTCTTGGGCGGCGTTCTCCAAAATGGTTTCGCCTTCGGCCAAAGCGGCAGCCATCAAAAAATTCTCGGTGCCGGTAACCGTCACCATATCGGTGGCAATACGTGCTCCGCGCAGCCGGGTGCGGCGTGTACCGTTTTCTACCGGTAGTTTGGCGATCATGTAGCCATGCTCGACCACAATCTCGGCCCCCATGGCCGCTAGGCCCTTCAGATGCTGGTCTACCGGGCGCGAGCCAATGGCGCAGCCGCCGGGCAGCGACACGGTGGCCTCACCAAACCGGGCCAACAAAGGCCCTAGCGCCAGCACCGACGCGCGCATGGTTTTGACCAGCTCATACGGGGCCTCAGGCGAACTGAGCTTGCCCGCATCGACCCGCACGGTGCCGTCATCGCCGCGGTCTACCTGCACACCCATGTTGCGGATGAGCTTGAGCATGGTGTTGACGTCTTGCAGGCGCGGCACGTTGCGCAGCGTCACCGGGTCGGCCGAGAGCAGGGTTGCACACAGCTCGGGCAATGCGGCGTTTTTGGCGCCAGAAATTTGCACAGTACCGTTGAGCGGGCGTCCGCCGCGAATGCATAGTTTGTCCATCAGGTGGGCTTTCGGTTACGGTTCGGCAAAACAGGTCAAGCCGCTTGGGCTGCCCATTCGCTCGGGGTAAAGGTTTTCATCGACAGGGCGTGTACTTCGTCGGTCTTCATGCGGTCGCCCAGGGTGGCATACACCTTTTGGTGGCGCTGGATGGGGCGCAACCCTTCAAACGCGGTGGAGACGATGGTGGCGTACCAATGGCGACCGTCGCCTTCGAGTTGGCAGTGCTCGCAGGACAGGCCGGCGGTGATCAAAGATTGAAGTTGTTCAGCGGTCATAAATCAAATAAATAAAGTGCAGGTGCTCAGCTACGAATTTTGTAGCCGATGCGCAATAGAAACATGGCAAGACCACTGGCGAGCACGGTAGCAGCGCCCACAACGGACAGGCTCAGCCAGTGCGAGGCGTCGCTGACACCAAAGAAGCCGTAGCGAAAGCCGTCAATCATGTAGAAAAACGGGTTGAGGTGGCTCGCTTGTTGCCAGATGGGTGGCAGCGACGCGATGGAATAAAACACGCCGCTCAAAAACGTCATGGGCATGATGATGAAGTTTTGAAATGCTGCGAGCTGGTCGAACTTTTCTGCCCACAGGCCCGCAATCAAGCCCAACGCCCCCATCAAGGTGGCGCCCAGCACAGAAAAAACCAATATCCACAGCGGGTGTGCAAATTCCAGCGGTGCAAACCAGGCCCCAGCCAGCAACACCCCAAAACCGACCACCAAACCGCGGATCACAGACGAGCCCACATAGGCCACAAACCAACTCAAATGGGAAAGCGGGGTGAGCAATACAAACACCAGGCTGCCCATAATCTTGCTTTGAATCAGAGACGACGAGCTATTAGAAAACGCGTTTTGCAGCACACTCATCATCACCAGGCCCGGAACCAAGAAGGCGGTGTAGCCAACGTTGTTGTAGACCTTGACGTGGTCTTCCAGCACATGTCCAAAGATCACCAAGTACATGAGTGCGGTGAGCACGGGGGCTGCGACGGTCTGGAAGCCTACTTTCCAGAATCGCAGGACTTCTTTGTAGAGCAGTGTTTGCCAGCCGGTCATGGGAAATTCGATACCACGTTGGTTTCTTTACCGCGCTGAGCGCGCGGGGGCACGGCGCCACTGGCACTGCGGTGCATGATTTCAATAAACACGTCTTCGAGGTCCGCCTTGCGCATTTCTACGTCTTCTACCGCCAGGCCGGATTCACGCACGGCTGCCAGCAGTTGTTCAATTTCTAGCGCATTGTGGGCGGGCAACTGCACAACGCTACCAGTAACCCGCGCACGCGCCGCCAGGGCCGGTGGCAACACGCCATGGGTTTTAAACCGCAGCACATTGCCCGATGCAGCACTGAGCAAGGCGCTGGTGCGGTCTAGCGCCACAATACGCCCGGTCTTGAGCATGGCAATGCGCCCGCACAAGGCTTCGGCTTCTTCCAAGTAGTGGGTGGTCAGCAAGACGGTGTGGCCTTGTTTGTTGAGTTTGGCGACGAACTGCCAAAGTGTCTGGCGCAGCTCCACATCGACTCCGGCAGTCGGCTCATCAAGCACAATCACCGGCGGCTTGTGCACCAAGGCCTGCGCGACCAGCATGCGCCGCTTCATGCCGCCGGAAAGCTGGCGCATATTGGCACCGGCTTTGTCGGCTAAGCCCAGACTTTCTAACAGCTCATCAATCCAGGCATCGTTGTTTTTGACCCCGAAATAGCCAGACTGAAAGCGCAAGGCCTCCCGAACGTTAAAGAAGGGGTCAAACACCAACTCTTGCGGCACCACACCCAATTTGCGCCGAGCCGAGGCCGGTTCGCGCTGGACATCGCTGCCCAAGACGGACACCTGGCCGCTGGTGGCGCGGGTCAGGCCGGCCAAAATGCTGATCATCGTGGTCTTGCCCGCACCATTGGGGCCCAAGAGCCCGAAGAACTCGCCCTCTTCAATATCGAGCGTGACACTGTCCAACGCCAAAAACGAAGATCCCTGGGGACCGCGTGGCGAGGGGTAGGACTTGGAAACGGATTGGAAGGAGATGGCGGTCATGGGAGTCGGCTATTTTAAGCGACCCACCTTGGGCCGATATGCGCAAGGCCAATGCGGTACGGTGCAGCAGGATTCAGGCGCTGTGCAAGAAATCCTCAACGCCGTACAAAACGGCCAGATCACGCAAACCATCTGGCAATCCCTGCACCACCATCGGTTTACCGACGCCAGTACAGACACGGCGCAACGCCAGCAACACGGCTAGCGCCGAGGAATCAAAATGCCGCAAGGGCGCAGCGTCGACCAGCACCGGCGAAGGCTGCTCCGCCAGGGGCTCGATCAACTGCGCCAAGCAATCGGTGGCCTGCGCATGGGTCAATTCGGTGGGCAACGTGAGCACATCAACCCTTTTTGGCGTTGGCCTTGTTGCGCTCCGTCAAGCTGGCAATCAAGCCATCTATGCCTTTGGCATTGATTTCCTGAGAAAACTGGCTGCGATAGGTTTCCACCAACCACACGCCGAGCACGTTCAGGTTAAAAATGCGCCAACCCGCACCTTGGCCG
>JBBRNS010000177.1:0-8245 GCA_038230175.1 Burkholderiales bacterium | reverse complement strand
CACTCTTTTGGCCGATGTGGAGAATCAACTCAGCCTGACCCGGCGTGCGCTGTGGGGCAGCGCGGTGCCGCTACAGGCCTTTGCCACTGACTTAGAAGAAGGTGCCAGCCCGCCCCCTTGGAGCACGCACCGCAGCGGCGATGCCAGTACCAGCGGCCGTGGGGCCATCTGCCTGCCCGATGTGTATGACGACACCCCAAGCCACCTACCCGGCGCGCCGCCCGTTAGCGGACTAGACCGCTACCGCGTGGCCTTGGCGCACATGGCGGCCCACCGCCGCTGGAGCACAAGCCTGGTGGCCGACAACCTAAGCCCACTGCAGCGCATGACGGTTGAATGCCTGGAAGACGCCCGGGTAGACCACCTGCTGCTGCGCCACTACCCTGGCCTGCGCCCCCTGCTTTTGGCCCTGCACCCGCGCCCGGTTGAAGGTGCGTGTGACCCTGAGCAGGCCAGCTGCCTGCGCCACCGCTTGGCCATGCTGTCGTGGGCGCTGCTGGAGCCGCAGCACGGCTATTTAGACCCCGACATCGGGCGCTGCGCAGCCGAATTTACCGCCTTGATGGAGGGCGGTGAATCCAGCACCCAGGCCATCCAAACCCTGGCGCTGCAACACGGGGCCCGCACCCGGCGCCAAAGCGACCAACTCGCCCGCGTGTACTTTGTCAACACCGTGGTCAGCTACCGTGACGACAACCGCCACCTCTGGAGCTTTATTGAGGCCGGTGACGAAGAAGATTCGTTTGCGCCGCCCCCCACAGCCCAAGCGTCCGAGCTGCAAAGCCTGCCCCCGCGCCACTACCCCGAGTGGGATGCGCCCAGCCAAAGTTACCGCCCCGACTGGGTCAGCGTCTACGAGGCGCTGCACCCCAGCGGCGACGCCCGCGCCATTGATGCACTGCTGGCCCGGCACGCGGTTTTGGCCAGGCAGTTGCAAAAGCTGCTGGACTTGCTCAAACCCCAAAGCCGTTTGCGGATTCGTTACCAAGAGGAAGGCAGCGAGTTGGACCTGGACGTGGCTCTGCGTGCCCTGCTCGACTGGCGCGCTGGCGCCCAGCCCGACCCGCGTATTTTGATGAGCCACCGCACCGACGGGCGCAGCATCGCGGTGATGGTGCTTCTGGATCTGTCCCAATCGCTCAACGACACCGTGCCCGGCACCCTGCAAACCCGCCTGGCCCTGAGCCAAGAGGCGGTGGCGCTGCTGGCCTGGGCCATTGACCGACTGGGTGATCCGTTTGCACTGGCGGGTTTTTACTCCAACACCCGCCACGACGTGCGATACCAGCACATCAAAGGGTTTGGTGAAGCGTGGGGCGAAGCGCCCAAGGCGCGGCTGGCAGCTCTCAAAGCACAATACTCAACCCGCATGGGCGCCGCACTGCGCCACGCCGCCCATTACTTGGGTGCCCAAACGGCGGACAAAAAGCTGCTACTGGTGCTGACCGACGGGCGGCCATCGGACGTGGATGTCACCGACGACCGAGCTCTGGTGATGGATACCCGCCAAGCCGTGCAAGAGCTGGCCCAAAAGGGCATGCACACCCACTGCATTAGCCTAGACCCCCAGGCCGACACTTATGTGCACGACATCTTCGGCCCCCACGCCACCGTGGTAGACCGGGTGGAGCAGTTGCCAGAGCGGTTGACCAAGCTGTTTTTGGGGCTAACCCGTTAGGTGTCGGGTTGTAGAGGGGTGTGACCGGACGTAGTGTGCAGCGGTTTTTTTATGCCAAATCGGCCGCTAGCCCTCTAGAGATAAGCGCAATCAGCTATCAAAGTTATAGCGACACAGGCGCCGGGCGGTCATGCAGCCACTGCAAGAGTTTGGGCAGTGGCATAGGGCGGGCGTGGTAGTAGCCCTGAATCAGGTTGCAACCCAATGCAATCAGCATGGCATGCTGTTCAGCGGTTTCGATGCCTTCGGCAATCACATCCATACCGAGCTGCTGCGCCAAGGAGATGATGACGCGTGCAATACGGTCGTCCCCATTGCCCATCAGAACAACGAACGAGCGATCGAGCTTGAGGGTTGAAAACGGCATACTGCGCAGGCGGTGCAACGACGAATATCCCGTGCCAAAGTCGTCCAAATGCAAGTGAAAGCCCGCCTGGACCAGCGCGTCAAGCTGCGAGCACGCATGGTCGGCATCGCTGGCCAAGGCAGACTCGGTCAGCTCAAAATGGATGCAGGTGCGCGGCAGGCCCGCGTTGTCCAGCAAGGTGCACATTTGCTGCACCATCAGCTTGCTCATCAGCTGCTTGGGTGCCATGTTGATGTTGACAATGTGGTTGGCGTTGATCGCACGCAGCGCTGGCAAAGCCTCTACCACCTTGCGGGCTACGTCGGCGCCCAGTTGGTGGATCAGGCCCGACTCTTCTGCCACCGGAATAAAACGGTCTGGCGGGCAGTAACCGCCACCGGCCAGTGGCCAGCGCGCCAGCGCCTCAAACATGGCGACTTCGTTGGTGCGTACATCCAAAATCGGCTGAAACCACACTTCCAGTTCGTCTTGGCGCAAACATTCACGCAGCTGCTGCTCCAGCACCATGCGCTCTTGCACGTTGGCCAGCATCACATCTTGGAAAAAACTGTGGCGGCCTTTGCCGGCCGATTTGGACGCATACATGGCCAAGTCAGCGTCGCGCAGCAGGGTGTCTTGGTCTGACGTGTCCGTGGCAATGGCAATACCGATCGAACTGCTCACTGTCAATATGGAACCGTTGAAGCTGCGGGGTTTAGAGATGGTTTTTTGCACCCGGGTGGCAAACTGGTCTATCCCCAATTGGTCGTTGTCGGCCGCAAAAATCAGGGCAAATTCGTCGCCGCCCAAACGGGCCACCACATCGGACGCGCGCACCATGACTTGCAGCGAATGGGCGATTTCCTTGAGCAAGTAGTTGCCAGCCTCGTGCCCTAGCGAGTCGTTGATGATCTTGATGTCATCAATATCGATCAACAACACCGCAATACTCAGCGTGGCGGGCTTGGCCTGGCGCTTACGCAAGCCCAAGAAGTGCTCCAGTTTTTCCAGCAGCAGTTTGCGGTTGCCCAGGCCGGTAAGCGAATCGGTACGCACGTCGTGCATCAGCTGGTCGCGGGCGCGCTCAGACTCGGCCACCATGTCGTTCAGCGCCAGCGCCAGGGCGTCCAGTTCATCGGTGCCACGCACCGGCCAAGCGTGCAGCACACCGGGCTTTTCACTCTGCAAATCACGCGCTTTGTCGGCAAACAGGGTCAGGCGCTTGAGCACCAAACGGTCAAACACCAGAACCGCACCCACGGCCGCAATGGTGACCAACACGATGGCGTTGATCAGCAAAATCAGAAACCCGGTGTGCCGCTGTGAATCTAAGCCCGCTTGTTTGAGCACATCCAGGCGCAAGGCGCTGCTACCCAAGGTGTCGGTCAATACCATGCTGACCATCTTGCTGGCATCGTGCGCCGCACGGCCCTGCTCTGCAGCAACCACCTGAAAACTTGATCCCGTGGTTTGCACCAGGGACGCTAGCGCGGCGTCATCGAGGGCACGCACCATTACCAGCCAACCGACATTGGGCGACGCACTGGCACGCCCCCGAACGTAGCTAAACCCCACCAGCATCGGTTTGCCGTCTATCAATAATTTGAGGTTGCCGCCTGAGCGCACGCTTTGCGCCTTGGGTTGCATCAAGGCGGCTTGGATTCCTTTCACCAAATTGCTATTGGCCGACAAGGCGCCCCGATGACCGCCGGTGGCATCAACACTGGAATGAAGGCCGCCATCGAGCGTAAACATCGCCACCGTGTCGACTTTGATGTTTTGCAAGGATTCAAGCAAATACACCTTTTCTAGAAACACAGGGTCTGGCGCCGCAAAGTATTGGGCCATGTCGTCCCACACCGCGTTGTCCACCGTGGTGCGCACCAAGGCGTCAACGTCTTGGTCCAGGCCCGCTTCGACCCGTGCAAACTGGCTGGCAGCGGAGCGCCGCTCAAAGTCGTTCAGACTTTGGTTCAACAGGTAGGCCCCCACGCCAAACCCGATGGCGCCAACCGTGCACAAAAACAGCACCAGTATCAGGAGTATTTTTGTGCGCAGGCTGATCATGGTGTGGGAAATTGCATGGGGCGATTACAGCGGACCGCTTGGGTGGGCGAATCCACTACGGGCGACATTGGGAATGGTGTTGGCACAGAAAATCAGTGTAATCAAATCATCTCTTCACCGCACTTTGTGGCGGTCTGGCGCCGCTTTGCTTTGGCGACTCTGTCTTTTTTTCATCACCCACATACCCCACCGGGTACCCTGAAAATGATGTACCATGCAAGTAATTGTTTAATTACTTACTGCTATGCACGCACCTTCCAAACCCCGAAAGCAGGCCACCGAACAGCGCCAAGTCGGCTTGGTTGCGGCTGCGTTGCAGCTGGCGTCACAGCGCAGCCCTATGGACATCACCACTGCCGACCTGGCCAAGGCGGTGGGCATTAGCCAGGGCGCGGTCTTCAAGCACTTTGCCAGCAAAGACGCTATTTGGTTGGCGGTGATGGACTGGGCCGACCAGACCCTGATAGCACGGCTCCACGCGGCGGCTGATAGCGCGGGTGCGAACGCCACACCAGTCCTCAATGCCACTCCCGTGGCGGCACTGCAGGCCGTATTTCGTGCACATGTTGAATTTGTCATTGAAAACCCCGGCGTGCCGCGCGTGATCTTCCAGGAACTGCAAAACCGCCAGGACACCCCCATCAAAGCCCGTGTGCGCACCGTCATGCAGCAGCATCGCGCTCTGGTCATGGGTTTGCTCCAAAGTGCACAAACACAAACCCTTCTGGCACCCCATACCAACTTGCAGGCAGCAGCCGTCTTACTCCTTGGCTCCGTACAGGGTTTGATCATGCAGAACATGCTGATGGACCAAGATACCCCCCTGCGCGAACAAGCCACAGGAATTTTTGACATCTTTTTGCGTGGAATAACGGCCACCCCTGCGAAGGAATCACCATGAAGAAACTTCCCCCATTCGTACGCCGCCTCGGCTTGGCTGCACTGGCCCTTGCCGTGCTGGGCGCTATTGCCTTTGTTGCTTTTCGCTCTGGCCCCCTGGCCCCCACACGGGTCACGGTGACCACCGTTCAAGAGGGCCAACTCAATCCCGCACTTTTTGGTATCGGCACGATTGAAGCGCAGCGCAGTTGGATGGTGGGTCCGACCGTCCCAGGGCGAGTCCTGCAAGTCAGAGTCGATGTGGGGGACACGGTGCACGTCGGGCAACTGCTTGCCGAAATGGACCCGGTGGACCTGGGCGACCGTTTAGCGGCCCTGGATGCGGCGCAACAAGTGGCCGTGGGTGCACAGTCCGCAGCCCAGGCCCAAGTGGCCGACGCACAAGCGAGACGCGCCACGGCATTGGCCACCCTTAAGCGCAACCAGAACCTGGCCGCACAAAACTTCATCAGCCCCGGCGCCCTCGAGGCACGCCAGCAAGAGGTGGCCTCGGCCGACGCCGCGCTGCAGGCTGCACGCGCCAACCTGGCCAGCGCTGGCAGCAACATCACGCGCCAAAAGGCCGAGCGCGCCGCGCTGGCACAGCAGCGCAGCAACCTGCGGCTCGTTGCACCCGCCAACGCCGTGGTCACCAGCCGCGATGCAGAGGCCGGCACCACGGTGGTGGCTGGGCAGCCCGTGCTGCGCTTGGTAGACCCTGCCAGCCTGTGGGTCCGCCTGCGGTTGGACCAGGGCCGCTCCGGCGGTTTAGCACCGGGCCTGCCGGCGCGCATCGTGCTGCGTTCGCAGGCACAGACCCCCCTGACTGGACACGTAGCCCGGGTGGACCTATTGGCCGACAGCGTGACCGAAGAGCGCACGGCATTGGTCGCCTTTGACACCCCAGCGGCCGCATCCGTCGGGGAGCAGGCTGAAGTCACGCTGCAATTGCCGCCCACTGAAAATGCCCTGCTCATTCCCAACGCCGCCGTCCAACGCCTGCACAACGTCACCGGTGTGTGGCAATTGGTGGACGGCAAGCCCACGTTCGCACCGGTTCGCTTGGGCGTTAACAGCTTGGATGGTGGCGTACAAGTCTTAGAAGGCCTGAAGGCGGGCGACACGGTGGTGGTGTACAGCCAGAAGGCACTGAAGGCAGACGCGCGTATCCAGGTGGTGGACGCGCTGGTCAAGCCTGTACTTCAGCCCGGCGGTGCCACACCATGATCGGCTTGGCCGGCCGTGACATTGCGCACAGCTGGGGCAAATTTATGCTCACTGGCCTGGGCTTAGGGCTGCTGATTGGCGTCACCCTGACCATGGCCGGTGTGTACCGCGGCATGGTGGACGACGCCAAAGCGCTTTTGGACAACAGCCGCGCCGATTTGTGGGTGGTGCAAAAAGACACGCAGGGGCCGTATGCCGAGGCATCCAGCATCAAAGACGACCTGGTGCGTGGCCTGCGCGGCATGCCGGGCGTGGCGCAGGCGGCTAACGTCACCTACTTCACCATGCAGGTGCAAGCGCAAGACGGCCGCGAGACCCGCGCCATGGTAGTGGGCGTTGAGCGGGGCCAAAGTGGCGAGCCAGGCTACTTGCTGGCCGGGCGGCACATGACGCGCAACCACTACGAGGCGGTTGCAGACATCAAAACCGGCTTTGTATTGGGTGAGCGCATTCAACTGCGCCGCCATGCCTACACGGTGGTGGGTCTGACCCAGCGCATGGTGTCGTCGGGTGGCGACCCCATGGTGTTTATTGCGCTCAAAGACGCCCAAGAGGCGCAGTTTTTAAAAGACAACGACGCCATACTGAACGACCGCGCCCGCACCGCAGCCAGCCCGGCCTTTAACCGCCCTGGCGTGCCTGGGCTGCTGGACGCGGTGCAGGCACTGCAAACCAGCAGCCGCAACGTCAACGCGGTGTTGCTGCAGGTAACGCCCGGCCAAGACCCTGAGGCCGTCGCAGAACCTATTCGCCGCTGGAAGCACCTGCAGGTGTACACCCGTGCTGGCATGGAAGAGATATTGGTGGCCAAACTGATTGCCACCTCGGCCAAGCAAATCGGCATGTTTTTGGCCATTCTGGCGATTGTGAGCGCGGCCATTGTGGCCTTCATCATCTACACCATGACGCTGGGCAAGATCCGCGAGATTGCGGTGCTCAAACTCATCGGCACCCGCAACATCACCATTGCCAGCATGATCTTGCAGCAAGCCTTGGGCTTGGGGCTGATTGGCTTTGTGGTGGGCAAAATATCGGCCACCGTGTGGGCACCGATCTTTCCAAAGTATGTGTTGCTGCTCAGCCAAGATGCGGTCACTGGCTTGGCGGCAACCATGCTGATCTGCGCCCTAGCCAGCACGCTGGCCATACGCGCCGCGCTGCAAGTAGACCCGGCGGAGGCCATCGGATGAACGCCCAGAACACCCACGCCCTCCCCGCTACCGGCGGCATCCTGATTGAGAACCTGCGCAAGGTCTACGGCCAGGGCGACACCGCCGTCGAGGCCCTCAAAAACGTCAACATGCAAGTGGCCCCAGGCGAGGTGGTTGGCCTGGTTGGCCCATCGGGTTCTGGCAAAAGCACACTGCTCAAATGCCTGGGCGCCATCATTGAGCCTACATCCGGTCGCATGACCTTGGGCCGCGATGTCATTTACAACAACGGCTGGCAGGTGGACGACCTGCGCGCCTTGCGCCGCGACCGCATTGGGTTTGTCTTCCAGGCGCCCTACCTGATCCCGTTTTTGGACGTGACCGACAACGTGGCCCTGCTGCCCATGCTAGCGGGCATGCCCAACGCTTTGGCCCGCAAACGGGCTTTGGAGCTGCTCACCGCGCTGGATGTGCAACACCGCGCCCAAGCGCAGCCATCGCAACTGTCGGGTGGCGAACAGCAGCGCGTGTCGATTGCCCGCGCACTGGCCAACCGCCCACCCGTCATCCTGGCAGACGAACCCACCGCGCCACTGGACAGCGAACGCGCGCTGGGCGTCATGCGCATCCTCAACCAGATGGCCCAGCATGCCCAGACCGCCATCATCGTCGTCACGCACGACGAAAAGATCATCCCCACCTTCAAACGGATTTACCACATACGCGATGGTGAGACGGTTGAAGAAGCGGGCGAAGGCCGCGCGGTGTGAGCAGCCCATTGTTTGACACACCACCGTTTTAAGGGGTCCCCATGCCACTGACTTTTACCGCCAAACCCACCCGCAGCCTACAAATGCTGGCCAGCATCGCCATCGTCTTTGGCGCCATGACCGTATT
>JBBRNS010000176.1:0-8290 GCA_038230175.1 Burkholderiales bacterium | reverse complement strand
CTGCAAATCACTTTCAATCTCTTCCACAGTCGGCATTGCGCCTTTGAGGTTGTCGGGCAAAGACTCCACCAGGGTGTATTCGCTCACGCCCATGGGCTTGTTCATGTCGCGCAGGGCAAACTCGACCTCGATGTTATTTTTGTCGCGGCACAGTAGCAGGCCAATGGTGGGCTGGTCGTCTTCGCGTTTGAGCAGGGTGTCCACTGCCGACAGGTAGAAGTTCAGCTTGCCCGCGTATTCAGGGATGAACTTGCGGTTTTTCAGCTCCACCACCACGTAGCACTTGAGCGTGACGTGATAGAACAACAGGTCGATGTAGTAGTCGTTGCCTGCAACTTCGAGGTGGTACTGCCGACCAATGAAGGCAAAGCCCTTGCCAAGCTCCAGCAGAAATTGGGTGATGTGATGGGTGAGTTGGCGCTCCACATCCCGCTCGTTGTATGGCGCTGTCATGGCCATGAAGTCGAAGGTGTACGGGTCTTTGAGCGTTTGCTGGGCCAGGTCAGACTGCGGCAGTGGCAAGGTGCGAGAAAAATTGGTCACCGCCTTACCCGCGCGGGCAAACAGGTTGGACTTGAGTTGCAAGGCCAGTACGTCGCGGCTCCAGCCCTGCTCCAGGGTTTGCTCGATATAGAAGCGGGCCTCGTCCACGCTGCTGCACTTGGTAAAAATCAGGATGTTGTGCCCCCAAGGAATCCGAGCCAGCACCGTGGCCAGCTCGCCATCGACACCGATCCAAGGCGTATCCGGCGTAGGGGCCAATTTGGCAACAGCCTGTTGCCAAATTGCTGAGTCACAGTAGAAGCGAAAGAAGGCTCGGCAGTAACGCAGGTTTTTTGAAGAGAAACCGCCGATTTCCGGAAACGCTTGTTGCAGGTCTTTGCTGAAGGCGTCTATGAATCCACTGCCCCATTTCGCCCGTGCCTCCCGATCCACAATTTGAGCGCCCAGCTCGTAGTAAAGCGCGATCAGCTCGCTGTTGGCTGCCAACGCCACCCTCATGCGCGTGGACGCTACGCACTGCTTGATGGCGTTTAGCCATTCTGTGTATTCGGCCAGCGCACTGGGAGGGAGGGTTAAGGGATGGGACATGGTGAGTGCCGTCATGTTGCGGTGTCAATAATGGAAGTGATTTCCAACAACAGCGTCTCTAGCGGCTGGGAATTGCTATTGAAGCTGGCAATCATCACCTCGTACATTCTGGCTTGATCAACGGTCTCAAAGTCGATGAAATAGCCAGCCTGCTCTGCCAACAGCGTGCAAAAAACGCGTTGTGTGCGGCCATTGCCCTCGCGGAACGGGTGCGCCGCATTGATTTCACCCATGTAGTGCGCCAAACGGGCCACAAAGCGCTCTGGGACTAATCCACGCAATTCATTTTCAGTAGCCAGTTTGCCAAGCTCGCCAGCCAAATAGCGCTCGATCATGGGGGCGTGGGCAAATCGGCTGTTGTCGCGGCTGATGTCTACCGTGCGAACCTCACCGGCCCACTCATACACGTCTTGAAACAGGTGACGGTGCAGGCCGCAGAGATGCAAAAAGTCAAAGCAGCCTGCAATGGGCTGGTTCAATAGCTCCAGCATCCTCACTGCTGTGGCATCGGCCTCAAATGCGTCCAATGCATCATGATCGCGTATATCAGCCTTGTTGCGCAGCACCGTAGTGCCGGGGTAAACGTAGGCGTCAGCGGCGTCGTAACGAGCCATGGCGCTTCATTACTTGTTGCTGCAAATTGGTAGTGGTCTCCTGCCCGGCCATGCACGCGTTCAGGCCTCGTACCACCTCAGCGCTGGGCTGGAGCTTTTCAATTCGCAACGACGCCAGCACATTGCCAACACGCTTGCTGCGCATTTCTTGTTTGCTAATGGTTTTCATCGATTGCTCCTTGTAGTCGCCAGTGTGTACCTATTATTCATCCCCCGCCCCACCAGTAACCAATTTCACACTCTCCAGCAAATCCCCAAACTTCCCATAGTTCACCTTCACCCCATCATCGAGATCCAGGGTGATGCGCATGTCGGCGTGGTGGCGGAGTTGTTCGTCGTAGGCCAGTAGCTCTACGTGCTTTTTCTTGAGCTTTTCGATCTCTTTGCTCAGCTTGTTGCGCCCGGCGGTGCTGCTGGCGGCGTCTAGGTCTTTTTGCAGCATGGCCATGCGGGCTTGCAGCTTGCCGGTGAGGGGCACGACGTATTCGGCGCGCAGGCGGGCGAGTGTGCCTTCGGTGTAGCGGTGCAGATAGACCAGGGCCTGGAAGGCGCCTTGCTTGCCGCTGGAAAACAGCCAGTAGATCGGGCGCTTTTTGTAGGTTTGCAGGTGGTCTTTGAAGAACTTGTCGGCCAGGTAGCGGCGGATGGTCTCGTCTGGGGTTTCACTCGCCCCACCGGTCGATTTCTTGCCCAGGCTCTCGGCCAGCCAGGCCATGTTTTCTTCCAGCGTGTCTGCGCCCCAAACGGCCAGCAGGAATTCGCGCACGCGGTTGGCGGCATCGTCGGTGAACCAGAGTTCGTCGGTGAGCGGCACGATGCCATCGGCATCTGCGGGGAAGGTGGCGTAGCGGCTGGCATCAAAGCCGACATTGCCAGAATGGGCGTAAATCAGGCCGGGCTCGTCCAGGCTGTAGCGGCCCATCATGCAGCCGAGGGCGTAGGAGATGAGGCGCTGGCAGTCTTTTTCGCGGTCGGCGCGGGCCAGGGTGATTTGGTCTTCGGGGACATCGGGGGAAAGTTCGTCTTGGAGGCCGTAGGCTTCGATGAAGATGCGGTTGTTTTGCACCTCAAGCCTCAAGGCTGTGTCACAGACCCCTTGACGCGTTGAAACCGACTTTAAATATGCATCCCTTATCCTGTTTTCATCCGAACCAATTGAGATCAAAGGATCGAGAGCAAAAGACCAAGATTCCTCAAATTGCTCATCATCCAATCGATGTATTTCCACCAACCTCTTGGCATTGGCAGTTACTTCGGATTCGATCCATTTACTAGGTTCAAATGGCAGTCTTCGGACCTCATCAACTTGAAGGTTTAGTGTCGAGCTCAACATTCCTAGCAAATAGTTGCAAACAGATGAATTCAAGAACGCGAGAGTAGGATTTAAGTGACTTGGATCGTCAAAAAAAATGCTTGAACCACCTTTGTCAAAGGTAGATCCTTTGGGCAGCAACCTAAAACTCTTCTGCAAAGAAGTGATCAATGTCCAAGTGATCCCTTCCTTGAACCAAAGGTATTCTGGAATTATCCTTGCCGAAGAATGCTTTCGGTATTCAGCTCTTGCATCTGGCGACCAGTCAACTGTCACATTCATATTTCCATACCACTTGCGAAACGGACCGCCTTTTGCATAGAAAACCCACATGTCAGGCCTATCAACTGCCGACATGTCGATTTCCCAAAAAAATCTTAGAAACCGATCATTGTTTGCTGTGATGTTTTGGCCATCGGAAATTGACACCTTATAAATTTGATTGAAATCTTCGTAAGACTTCACGACTCCCTTTGCAACCCAATAAGCCAACGGGCTTCCAGGTATCTTTTTGAGATTGTCTTGAATAACTGACTCAAATCGATTTTGACCAGAGCACAGGGTTTTCATTTTTTCGCTCTCCAGTCCTTCCACAAGACGAAAAAAGACAGGTCGAAAATTACTTACGTTGTGTCCCATCAGTACAAACGCCGTTGTTTGAACAACCTCACCTGAAATTTCTCCAAATGCACGGGCTCCCAGATGCGCCATTGTCTGAATCGTCCGTTCTGCCAGCAGTTTCTCCCGCAACGCCTGAAACGACGACAGAAACATCCAGCTCTGCATCGTCACCATGCTATTGAAGCCTGACGGTTTGCACCAACCGAAGCCGCGTTCCATAAACATGGCAAACAAGTCCGATTTGCTTGCAGGGAAAGCCGCTTTAGCGTATTCCTTCAGGTCCGGATTCATTCCCTTGCCACCCATATAGGGCGGATTCGCCACCACCGCATCAAACTGCATCCCCAGCACCAGCGCCTGCTGCACCAAAGGCAGCACATCCTGCGCAGCAGCCTGGGCGTAAAGGTCGCCCGCCTGCGCGGCTTGCTGCACTATTGATAGCAGACTGCGCAGGTCCGACTTGCGCTGGAGGCCGATTTGTATCAAAGAACCAAAGGTTTTGGCGTGCTCGAAGGTGTCAATCAACCAGCGGAGCTGGGCCACTTCGACACGCTCGGTGCCACCGGCGTTGATGGCCTGGGCCAGCGCGGCGGCATCCAGCCCTTTACTCTCTTGCAAGCTGAGCACATTGAGCTTGGGCGGCTCGTTAAATAAGCGGCGGTCGTCGGCGCGGGCTTTCATCAGCAGGGCAAAGCCCGCCATTTGCGCGGCGCGGTCGTCAATGTCCAGGCCGTAGAGGTTTTTCTCCAGAATCAGGCGCGGAATGGCGCGGGCCTGGTAGCCGCGCTCCAGGTAGATGGCCTTGAGCACGTCATACGCCACCACCAGAATGTGGCCGCTGCCGCAGGCCGGGTCGAGCACGGTGATGGTTTCAGGGTTGAGGCTGCCGCCGTCTTCATCCATGCGGGTCTGGATGAGGGCATCGAGCTGCGCTTGCACCTCGGGCGTTTGCTCGGCGGGCTGGATGTAATACGGCCACTGGCTGGCAAGCGTGCTGGCCGGGTTGGCCATGAGCCACAGGCGGCCCACGCTGTTTTGCACCAGGTATTGCACGATCCAGTTGGGGGTGAAGAGCTGGGTGGCGGCGGGTATGTCCTCAGATTTGACCACCTTGCCGATGACCTGGTCTTTTTTCTCGCTGATGTAGAACTGGTAGAGCCAGCCGATGATTTCGACCTCGGCCCAGTCTTCTTCAGGGATGGCCTGCACCAGCTTGGCAATGACGGAGTCGGTGCGCAGCAGGTTGTCGGGCAGCAGCAGCTCGGTGTCGTCGTCGATGCGCTCAAACAAGAAGGGCATGGCCACGCTCAGGGCGTTGCACTGGGCGACGAGCAGCAGGCGGTACAGCTCGCCGTCGCGGTTGCCGGCCAGCTTCATCTCGGTCACCAGCGCGGGTTTGAGGCCGGGCAGGCCGGACTCTGCCCCTGAACTTGCGCCTTGGGCCAGATCGGCGGCGTGGGTCAGGATGTCGGGCAGGTTGCCCTCTGCGCTGCTGAGCGCCCGGTGGCCGTGGCCCAGGTAGTCGTGCAGCTCCATGTAGCGCAGCGCGGCAAAGCGGTTGAACCAGGTGTAGGCCACGGCCTCGCAGGTGTGGGCAAAGCCTTCACGCCGCATGCGGGTGATGAGCTGATCGCGCTGGGTGGCCACTTTGGCGGGCCAGGCTTGGCCAGCGATGAGGGTGACGTCGCCCTGGGTTTGGGCGGGGGCTACTTCTAGCTGGCCTGCTTTGTCGGACAAACCCAGCAGGTTAGCTCTAGCGGTGACGGCGGCGATGAAGTCTTGGCGGGCCTGGGGGGCGTAGGACTTGAGTTTGGCTTTGTTCATGGGGTCCCTGAATGCGATTTTTGGTTTTTATGGGTGTTATGTGTCAAAAGGGGCTGTAGCCCCCGTGGAACGTGCGCGAGCAGCTATCATTTTTATAGTGATTTGGTGCTTTAACTTAAGGCGATTTCGGTTTTTCCCAACAGGGATGCAACGGTCAATGCGTCACTCACAGTCGAACTCCTTCTTTGGCGATGTTGTGAAGCAGGGCAGGGTTTGAATGGTGCTCGGGGTCTGCCCATTCATCAACCCACACTGGCAGCGGCGAGATGCAGATGCCAGTTTCTAGCAGAACATCAAAAGCCAGATCCGCCATGGCCAACTTGGTCGGCAAAAACCGCTGGTGCGCGCCGTTCAGTAACACGGCCACATCGGCATCGCTGTCAGGGCGGTGCGTGCCACGGGCGCGGCTGCCGTAGACGATGGTGCCAGCCATGTCGAACTGGCCCGCCATCAGGGTGATGAAGCTGCGAACGGCTTGCTCGGTGGCGGGGTCGATGTGGTTCATGGCGTTTGGATATCTATGGATGAAATGGGGCTGTAGCCACCGTGGAACGTGCGTTGATAGCTATCATATATGTAGCATTCATCGAAATACCGCACCATAGGTTACGGGCCGCACCTTGTGGGCGGTAAGCTGGCTTGCCATGGGATGTGCCGGGTTGATGAGCGCAATGGACTCCTCTGGCACGATGACTGATGGCACGCACAGCACCAAGCTGTTCTGGCGCGACAGCCACTGCGCGCCCACGTCCACACTCGTCTGCCCGGCGGGTATGGCGGACCAGCCTATCGGCAGTTGGTCCACGTCGATGTCTTGCCGCTGTGCCCAAACGGCATCTGGCAGGTCGATGGCAATCAGAAAGCGATTCAGTGGCAAACCCAGCGTGTTGATGTGGTCGGCGGTTTCCAGCATGGCCAATGCCACCGTGGGGGCGGCGTAGACCACCGCCTGACCCTGGCCGTTCCAGCGGCCGGGGCTGATGGCGGCACCTTTGCCGCTGAGATCATGGGCAAGAAAGGTGCGCGTCTCGGTGGCAATGCGCCACAGCCTCATGACCAAAGCCTCATAAGTAAACACCGCTTTCAATAGCGCCCAGCACCTGGTGGACCATTTGGGTGCCGGTATCGGTATCCAGCAAATCGGCCGGGCGCAGGCCATTGAGTGCGGGCTGGGGTATCTCCAACCACTGGCCCAGCCAGTGCGCGGTATCAAACCCTTCGGCCTGCTCGCTGGTGCTGTTGTCCACTATGCGCTGCGCTTGCGCCAATAGCTTGACCATTTTGATGGTGGCTTGGCCCTCACGACCCCTGAGCGGTGCTTTTGACTTGATCTTGCTCGCCAGCGTGGAGCGGGGGAACTTGAAGATTTCGATCATGCGGGCAGACGACAAGCCCATTTCTGTCCGCAGATCATTGAATAAGCGAGGCGAGACGCCCTGCCGCTCCAGCTCCACCAGCGTGAGGGGCGAGGCACTGGCAACATCGGCCGTGAACGACCGGATTGCGCCCTTGCCGGGGTGATACGCCAACGCCTTGGTGGCGCGTGCAGTGGTGCGTGCAGTTGCGGTCGTGGCCATCGTGAGTCTCCTAAAAAGTCTTGAATTGGACTGATATTAGTCTAATTTTAGACGACTGGCCATAGCGTCGACATAGCATCAATACAGCGCCGTCATGCCGCCCGACTTTTACTGTATGCGGGCGATATGGCCGGCACGGATGGCAGCCACCAACTCGGTTTTGAGTTTGGCAACGTAGGCATCGACATCAGCTTCGGTTTCGAGGTAGGTCTTGCTGGACAAATCGGCGGCGCGGATAACCTTGGTGGTTTTTGCCACGGGTGCGGGCACCGAACTAGGAACTCCAGGCTGGCCAGTGTTGACCGGCTTGGCTGTGTCACCCGGCGCTGCGACATGGGGCGCAGGCCTGACCATAGCTGCCGCTGCTGTGGCTGCTGCGGCCTCAATGATGGCGATGGCATCGTCCATGGCATCACCGCCCTGCCCTTGCAGATACAGAATCTGGGCGATGCTGGTTTGGCTGGCAATGCGGGTTTTAAGGTCTTGCAGCACGCGCAGGGCCTTATTGCAGGTGTCTGGAGTGGCTGCGCTGGCCGTTAGCTTGGCCTGCACCTCGGCGATTTTGCCGTCGATGGACAAGAGAGCCCTTTCTCGCTTGTCACTGGCCAGCTGCTCGTTGACTGTTGTAACTGCCGCCACCAAGGGCTCGATGCGGTTGACTTGGCCATAAGGCGTAGGGTTGTCGCGGATCTGGGTGAGCTCTGTCAAAGCGGCAGCAGCCTGGGGGACTTTGTTGAGAGCTTCGCGGTTATCCGCAAACTGGGCCAATGCAGCAAGCAGCTTGCGCCAAACGGTAATCTGGGTTTTGTAAAAGTTGACCAGGTTGTGCAAGTCTTCGGAGGCATCCAGCCAGTCGTCTTTGGCACCCAGCAGGGCTTCAATAAAGGCAAAGCTGTCGCGGATGGCGAGCTGTTGGCCCAAGCTGGCCAGGATCTTGTCGATAGCCGCCTTGCCGGGGTGGTGCGGCATGGCGGCGGTAAGGGAGTAGCTTTTGAGGTCTGACTGCCAGTCGGCCAGCTGCGCACGGAAATCGGCAACCAGGCTGTCTTCTTCCTCGCGGCCCAACTTTTGGAACAGGTCTTTGTACAGCTCTCGCGCACGTTTGAGCGCATGGGCATCGGCCACCTTGCGTTTGAGGATGGAGACTTGCTTGAAACGGGCGGACTTGGTCAGGGGCTCAATGGCAGAGGCGGGGTCAAGGTCAGAGCCTTCGAGGATGAGTTTGATTTCTCCGGCCATGAACAGGCGGG
>JBBRNS010000175.1:0-8301 GCA_038230175.1 Burkholderiales bacterium | reverse complement strand
GTGCTGCGCGATTTGCCTGCGGCCAAGACGGTCGAGGATGTTGAGGCGTTGCTGCCTTGGAATGTGCGCATAGCAGATTTATCGGGCGAAACGGCCGATTGACTTACTGGGGTTTGTGGAGCACTTACACTCTTTCACGAGGCAAAGCTAAGACTTCACGTAGTTACAGCCAGTGTTGCATATGCGATCAACGCGATAGAAAGTGATCAATCCCCCACCTTTCAATTGCCAACGGCATTACGCATGGGCCTCTCGGATGCGGAAGTACTTGACCCTGTTGCAATACAAATAATGAGGCATGAATACGCTTCATGGATTGCTGGTAACGGCCTAGCTGATGGCACAGAAGTGATTTCGGCACTTTTAAATAACTTGGTGGCCCAAGTGCCGCACATACTGGGTTTCAGTGGAGAATTTCGAAAATTCGAGAGGCTCGGTTTAGAGCTAAAACTAGATGCCACGACAAACATCCTGCTTAAGTCCGAATATTACGTGGTGGTGAAATCGTTAAATCGCGCACGCAACTGTTTAGTTCATCGACATGGGATCGTGGGCGTTGCTGATTGCGAAGGGACAGGCAAACTTTCTCTGGCTTGGATTGGGCCTGTGCTTCGTGTGCGGCAGGGGGCGAACTGGCAAGAGGTTGGCCCATTGCATCGTGGCGGATTTAATCGGGGAGATCATGGGATGGTTTTGCTACAGGTCAAAAATATTGACAGATATTTTCCCCTCGGAGAAAAACTCATTCTGCCGCCCCATGACCTGAGTTCGCTGTTTTGGTGCCTTCAAGGTATCTTGGTTCAATTGCATGTCATCCTAAACGGGCTACTAGGCTTCGATCCAATTGATCAATACAGGGATATTGATGTGTCTGCGGCCTAATCGGGTAGTCAGAGGCCCATAAGTTTTGCCGCCGATCTGTCATGTGGTTCGAATGAGCGCAATTCAACAAGCCGCGCTGAATAGACGGTATCTTCTAATAACAGCGACTGACTACGTTGGTACGATTGCCTGGGATGGAGGTCTTCTGGCGAACGACAGAGTTGTCACTTGGAGTAGCTCATCATGGGCAAAGAATTAGAAAATACCTGCATGCTAGCCGTCACTGGCGACCGGCAGCTTTTGGCTTGCATGCCCGACATACACCTGCCGAACCTGAAGACCCGCTTTCGCAGCATTGCAGTCATAGAGTAGGGGCAACGAGCACCCGCTTTGGGTCGAATGCCGAGATACAGCTAACAGATCAAGCTGCGCCAAGCCAGCCGTTTAAATCACTTTAGCTTTTATGCGCGACCGGTATAACCCTCTCGCCACCCAGAGAAACCATGCCTCACTACAGTGCTCCTATGACGAATCCACCAGATCAGAAAACTTCCGTAACCGTCGCAACACTGGGCGATCTTGCCAAATTGGCAAGCTATTCGCTCGTGGATACGCTCAATTGCGATCCTGGCGCCAAAGCAAATGGAGTCGACCACGCGCCCAGGCAAGTCTTCTCAGGCCACTTTGTGCCCGTCAATCCGACGCCAATCCAAGAGCCTGAGTACGTTGCGCATAGCCAGACGTTTTTCCACGAACTGGGCTTCGCCGACAGCATGGCGCACTCGGCCGACTTCATGCGGATGTTCTCCGGCGATCTCTCGCGTGTTCCAGAGCCCATGCGCAAGATCGGTTGGGCGACTGGCTACGCACTCTCCATCTTCGGCACCGAGTACACCCAACAGTGCCCTTTCCAAACCGGCAACGGATACGGCGACGGCCGCGCAGTTTCCGTGCTGGAGGCCGTCATCAACGGCCAGCGCTGGGAAATGCAGCTCAAGGGCGGCGGGCGCACGCCCTACTGCCGCGGTGCGGACGGCCGCGCCGTTCTGCGGTCGAGTGTTCGAGAGTTCTTGGCACAGGAATCCATGCACGCGCTGGGCGTGCCAACATCGCGGTCTTTGGGCTTGTACGTTTCGAAAACGGAAAAGGTCCAGCGGCCGTGGTATTCGCAGGGGTCGCGCGCTAAGGATCCCGACAGGCTTATATCGGAGGCAGTCGCCATCTCGACACGGGTTGCACCGTCCTTCATTCGGGTCGGCCAACTTGAGCTTTTTGGTCGCCGTGCCCGAAAGCAGGAACACCCGCAAGCGCTGCAAGAGCTTGAGAAGATTGTTCTGCACTTGATCGATCGCGAATACGGTGACGTCATCGACAAACACCTCGGCACTGCCGAGAAAATTCTTTTGCTCGCGCGCACGTTCCGCAGCCGCCTGACCGCGCTGGTGGCGAATTGGATCCGCGTGGGCTACTGCCAGGGCAACTTCAACAGCGACAACTGCGCGGCCGGTGGCTTCACTCTGGACTACGGTCCGTTCGGGTTTTGCGAGGTGTTTAGCCCGCACTACCAGCCGTGGACGGGTGGCGGACAGCACTTCGCGTTCTTGAACCAACCGGTCGCAGCGGAGCGCAACTTCCACATGTTTTGTACTGCGTTTCAGCCACTGCTCGCATCACTGACGTCGCAAGACGACAGCTTGCAACAGTTCGACGAAATTCGCGGTGGATTCTGGGCAGAGATGCAAACGCAATTGGAGCAAATGTGGGCAGCCAAGCTTGGACTCGGCACCTATAACGCTGCATTGTTCAATGAGCTTCAAACACTCATGGCGCAAACTCCAGTGGACTACACCAACTTCTTCCGTGAGCTCTCGACGCTGCCGGACGATATTGGTCCGCTCAAAAAGAGCTTTTACGAGGCCTCTGAAAGAATGGATGCGCGCTGGTCAGCGTGGCTCGCAATGTGGCAGTCGCTGGTCGGCAGCGGTAGCGCAAGCACTAGCGACGCGAATGCTTCTGAACCCCGCTCCCGTAAACAGATATCCAGAGAGATGAAACTCGTTAATCCAAAGTACATCTTGCGCGAGTGGTTCCTTGCGCCTGCATACAGCCAAGCAAGCGCTGGGGATTACTCCTTGGTTCGAGAATTGCAGAAAGTTATGACGCAGCCATACGCCGAACAGTCGAAGGAAATGGAAGAAAAATACTACAGACTGAAGCCTACTGAACTCTTTGAGATGGGTGGCGTGTCGCATTTGAGTTGCTCGTCATGATGATCCTTTAATGGATCGGCCGGCGCGGAGCTGTTAGCGTTGTAGCGATTTTGGAGGTGCCCATGCGCTCAAAAACCAGCAACAGGTTGTTGGCCGCCATCGCGTGGCGCGCCACGCATTGCAAACCTGCAGCAGCGGCGGCCTGCTCTACATCGGTTCGCCGCCGAATCCCATAGCGTGGGTCGTGTGCCCGCAGGCTTTCGTCAAAAGCCAAGTTGCTGACCGCCGGCGGCACCTCGTCTTCAAAATACGGCCCATAGGTCACAAGCTTGCCGTCCGGCGCCAAGTGCCGGGCGCAGCCGTGCATCAGTCCCTCGCAGGCCTTCCAGGGCGCAATGTGCAGCATGTTGATGCTCACCACCAGGTCTACGGTTTGGGGCTCAATTAGCCACGAGTCAGACCGGACATCCAGCACCATAGGCGCATAGACGTTATCGAGGTCTTCTTGGTCGACATAAGCCTCTATGTTGTACAAGGCGCCCCGGTGCAGGTCGGTAGGCTGCCAGTTCCAACCGGGCATGTGTTTGGCAAACCACACCACATGCTGGCCGGTGCCAGAGGCGATCTCCAGCGCCTCGCCGTGTGCGGGAACAGTCGCGCGCAGCAGATCCAGAATGGGTTTTTTGTTGCGTTCGGCCGCGGGGCTGAAGTCGGGTAGGGCCATGGGTGGCTGACCGCCTCAATAACCTTGGCGCACCACCACGTCGGAGCAGGGGTAGGCGACGCAGGGCAAGATGAAACCTTCAGCCTGTTCTTCGGCGCTTAGTCCGGGCCACTCGACCTCGTAGCGCACGGTGCCGCTTTGCAGTTGCCCAATGCAGGTGCGGCAATTGCCACTGCGGCACGAACTGGGCCAGTTGCTGCCTCCCATTTCCAAAGACAGCAGCAGCGGCTCGTAGGACCAGGCGTCGACCTGGAGTGCTTCCGGCTCGGCGTGGGCGGCAAACAGGGTTGGGGTGGCGGGCGAGCTGGCAGACATGGGTGCGTTTGGCTTGTTGGTTCAAGGGGTGCAACGGCGTTGCAGGGCTGGCAATGGTAATGGCTTTCGTGCGCACTACTTGCATACGGCTGTTTGCGCGCGCGCAATGGGTCGCCGGGACGTCAAACCGGCAGCGCCTGACCCCAGTAGTGAAAGGTGAGTGGCCGTGGCCCGGGCAGGTAGCGGGTGTCCAGATCGGGCAGGGTGAAGCCCGCTGCGCGCAATAGCGACGGCATGTCGCGGCCCAATTGGCAGCCACCCGCCAAGGGGCCCCACAAGGGCTGCAGCCGGTCTTGCCAGCG
Organism: Burkholderiales bacterium; assembly: GCA_038230175.1. Classification (GTDB taxonomy): domain Bacteria; phylum Pseudomonadota; class Gammaproteobacteria; order Burkholderiales; family Burkholderiaceae_C; genus Allorhodoferax. Next base: position 3,928 of record JBBRNS010000175.1, on the reverse strand, counting down.
GGCCACCGAGGCGTCGGGTGCGCGCCCGTGTTCGCAGTAAAGCAGTTGGCCATGGGGCACCAGCACGCGGCGCATTTCCAGCAGGGCGGCGTGGGGGTCGGCGATGGTACACAGGGTGTAGGTCATGACGATGGTGTCAAAATATGCATCGGGCAGGGGAATCTTCTCGGCAGATAGGCCAATCAAATCAACCGACAAGCCGGCCTCGGTGATGCGCCTTTTGGCCACGGCTTGCAATTGCAATGCCGGGTCTAGCCCGGTGATGTGGGTGACGCGGGCCTTGTCGTAGTGGCGCATGTTAAGCCCGCTGCCGATGCCCACTTCCAGCACGCGGCCGTGTGCCAATGGCACGACGCGCTGGCGCATGCGGCTGATGGCGCCCATACCACAGGCAAAGTCCAGCGCCGTGGGCAGGATGTGGCGCTCATACCAATTGGCGGTCATGTGGTGTCTGAATCGGATGTGCTGGTGGTGGCTTAAAACGAGGAGCCGGGTTCGCTCAAAAATGCAATCTCGGGCGCGCTCGAAGCCCGCCCCAATATGTGGTTGCGGTGCGGGAAACGCCCAAAGCGGTCGATGATGGTTTTGTGCCGCACTGCAAAATCGTGGCTGCGTTCCATGCCGGGCTGCGAAAACAGAAGCAGGGCTTGTTCGTGGATCAGGGGCGACTCACTGTGCATAAACGGCATGTAGGCAAAGGCGCGTCGGTCCAGCGGCAGGTCGCGGTCACCACCACCGGCGACCAGCTCTTGGGCCAGCAACAGCGCCAGTGCATCTTGGGCAAATGCGCGGGGCGTGTCGCGAAATATATTGCGCGAGAACTGGTCCAACACCAGGATCTCGGCCAGGCGCCCCTCGGGGCCGGTGCGCCAGCCGAAGAGTTCACAGCGGGTTGCCGCCTCCAGCGTTAGCCCAAAGCGGGCGCGCATATTGGCGTCTAGCGCCGGGTCTTTGGTGTAATGCTGCTGGGCGCTTAGCTCTTCAAACCAAAAATGGATAACGTCTTTAGGCTGCATGCGGTGCTCCTGCAATCGGTGCTCCAGTGTAGCCCGGCTATTTTGCGTTGGTTAAGCCGCGCGTCCTGTGAGCGCGGCCACTTGGGTCTGCAGTTGCTGGGCGTATTGGCTCAGTTCTTTGGCAAAGACGAGGTCATGGTGAGAGGCCGCAATCCGCGCGGCGCGCTCCATCTCATCGGCGCGGGCTTGCAGCATCCGCTGTTCAGTGGTTTGCATAACGGCTCCTTGGATAGGGGGTGAACATGCCTCCATGATGGTCTGCGCCGCGGCAGGCCATGGGGTAAATAACGGGTCAATGCGGCACCATCTGTGGCCCTTGTTGTGGGTAGTTCCCGACACTGCTTGCGGGCATTGGTGGTGTTGCGCGAAATGTCTTTTATGATCGACCTCTTTTCAACTGCGAGAACCCACATGGCCAATTACAAAAACATCAAGCAAAAACTCGACAAACTCATTGCAAAAGCGGAGACATCGCTGCACAAAGAAATGGTCAGCGTGATCCAAGCCATCAAGGGTATTCGTGCCCAGGTGGAGCATTTCACCAAGTCCTTGGAAAAGTCCAGCTTCATCAAAGCAGCAACGGCAAAAGGCGCCACGGTTAAGGCTGCCGTGAAAAAGGCCACCTTGAAAAAAGCAGCACCCAAAAAGGCGGCTCCTAAAGCGGCTGCCAAGCCTGCTGCTAAGGCAGCGCCAAAGGCCGCTAAAAAGGTCGTTCCAAAAGCCGTGAAAAAGGCGACTAAGCCCGTGGCAAAAAAGGCAGCCCCTAAAGCAGCTGCCAAAGTGAAGGCCAAGCCAGCCGCAAAACCAGCCGCCAAGGCCGCGCCAAAACCGGCCGGCAAAGTGGCTCCCAAGGCGGCCGCAAAAGCAGCACCGAAAGCAGCCAAGGCTGCGGTAAAAGCGCCCGCAAAGCCCCGCGCTAAGCCAGCCGCCAAAGTGGTTGCCAAGCCAGTCGTGGCACCTGCTGCGCCAGCCGCTGCCCCTGTCTCGAACAGCTAAAGGCTGACCAATCGGCGACGCCTGTACCCACAGGCGCTCGCTGCTAGTGGGTGACGAACTCGTAGGCGACGGCTTCGCTCTCCACCATGTCCAAGATGTCGTTGAGTGTGTCCTCGTTATCGGTGCTGCTCCAGGTTTCCTCCGGGTCGCTGGAAAACAGGGGCTCGATGGCGATGTCCATAAATTGGCCGTTGGGCAATTTCAGCACGGGCGTGCCTTCTGAGGTGCTGTGGATCATCCAGTCATCGGGCACGTTCATTTCGACTTGAATAGTGATGTTGAGTTTTTTCATGGTGTTGCCTGTCGTTGGTTAAGCGCGCAGGGTAACCGAAAATCAATGCCATTTAGGCCGGTAGCCCTCAGTCAGGCTGCCAAAGTGGCTACTAAAAGCATAGCAATTTTCTCCAGCTTTACCCGTCGGTGCTGGCGCCGCCATTGGCGCCGCGTTACAGTATCCCGCCGCCCCACGCGGGCTTGATCGACGCCCAGGAGAATCTATTGACCGACCTACTCGAAGAATCACGCCCCGCAGCGCTGCGCACGGTCGCTTCGCTTCCGGGCCCCCGGGGGATTCCTATTTTGGGCAACGCCCTGCAAATCAAGGTCAACCGCTTGCATTTGCAGATGGAGGCCTGGGCCAAGGAGTTCGGCCCTTACTACACACTTAAGCTTGGCGGGCGAACACTCATGGTGGTGGCCGACCACAAGGCCGTTGGCAAGCTGCTGCGCGACCGCCCGGACGGCTTTAACCGGTCAACCAAGTTGGGCGAGGTTTGGGAAGAACTGGGCCTGCCAACCGGCGTTTTTGGCGCCAATGGCGAGGTCTGGCGCCGCCAGCGCCGAATGGTGATGGCGGGGTTTGACCCGGTGCATGTCAAGCGCTACTTTCCAGCGCTGCAGCAGGTCTCCAAGCGGCTGGCCGGGCGCTGGACGCGGGCGGCAGCGAAGCACACCGAGATTGACCTGCAGGCCGACCTGATGCGTTTCACCGTGGACACCATTGCCGGTCTGGCCTTTGGGGCCGAGGTCAACACCCTGGAGTCCGACGGTGACGTGATCCAGAAGCACTTGGACAAGATTTTCCCCGCCGTATTCAACCGCCTGTTTGCGCCCCTGCCGCTGTGGCGCTGGTTCAAAACGGCGGCAGACAGGCAGCTGGCGGCCAGCATTGGCGAGGTCATGGCAGCCGTCAACGGCTTTGTAGCCCAGGCGCGAACGCGTATGCAGGCGCAGCCCGACTTGTATGAAAACCCGGTCAATTTGCTCGAGGCCATGATTGCTGCGGCCGACCAGCCGGGCAGTGGCATGGACGACCAACAAATCGCTGGCAACGTGCTGACCATGCTGCTGGCGGGCGAAGACACCACCGCCAACACCCTGGCCTGGATGATTCATCTGCTGTGGATCAACCCCGAAACCTTGGCTTTGGCCACGGCCGAGGTGCGCCGTGTGTGCGGTGATGCCCAGAACCTGACCATGGAGCACATGGCCCAGCTTGAATATGTGGAAGCCTGCGCCCACGAAACCATGCGGCTCAAGCCGGTGGCGCCGCAGATTGGTTTTCAGACCATGCGCGACACACAGATCGGCGACGTGATGGTTGTGCGGGGTACGGTGGTAGTGACCTTAATGCGTCCCGACGCGGTTAGTGATGACCATGTGCCCCAGGCCGCCGCCTTCAAGCCAGAGCGCTGGTTGGATGGCGCAGATTCAACCATGGCAGCCAACTCTGCCAAGCGCGTGTCCATGCCCTTTGGGGCGGGGCCGCGTATTTGCCCCGGACGCTACCTGGCGCTCTTGGAAATGAAAATGGCCATGGCCACCTTACTGGGCAATTTCGAGATTGAGCGGGTCGGCACAGCCGATGGCAAGGACCCGCTGGAGCACTTGGCCTTCACCATGACCCCGTTGGGTCT
>JBBRNS010000174.1:0-8339 GCA_038230175.1 Burkholderiales bacterium | reverse complement strand
GCGTCGTGCTCACGCGCATTTGCGGGCTGGGGGCCAGGTCGACCAGAGCGTCTAGCACCTCCATCACACCAAAGTTGTTCACGCCCGAGCCGAAAAAAACGGGCGTTTGTTTGCCCGCCAAAAAGGCGTCGAGGTCCCAGGTGGGGGACGCGCCGGTGGCCAGCTCCATGCTCTCCATTGCGGTGGTCCACTCGTGGCCAAAACGTTTTTGCAGCGCGGCTTGCTCGCTCAAGGGGATGGCGTCAAAGTCTTGCGGACGGCGGTCTTTGCCACCGTCAAACACGGTCATCATCTGCGTGCGCAGGTTGATGATGCCGCCAAACAGTTTGCCTTGGCCTACGGGCCAGGTCATTGGCACGCAGGGCATGCCCAGCTCGCGTTCAATCTCGTCCAAGATGTCGAGCGGCTCGCGCACCTCGCGATCCATCTTGTTCACAAAGGTGATGATGGGCGTGTCGCGCTGGCGGCAGACCTCAATCAGGCGGCGGGTTTGTGCCTCTACGCCGTTGGCCGCGTCAATCACCATCAACGCCGAGTCCACGGCGGTGAGCACGCGGTAGGTGTCTTCGCTGAAGTCTTTGTGCCCTGGGGTGTCAAGCAGATTGACCACATGGTCGCGGTACGACATCTGCATGACCGACGATGCCACCGAAATACCCCGTTGCTTTTCAATCTCCATCCAGTCGCTGGTGGCATGGCGCGTGGCCTTGCGGGCCTTGACCGAGCCCGCGATCTGGATCGCGCCCGAGAACAGCAACAGCTTTTCGGTCAGCGTGGTTTTACCCGCGTCGGGGTGCGAGATGATGGCAAAGGTGCGGCGGCGGCGGGTTTCGGCGAGGAAGGACACAGTGGGGTTCCAGAAGGGGGGCCAAGGTGCGCGGGCACCCTGTGGGCGTTCGCCCGGGAGGGGCGGATTTTACCGGAGCCAGTGATGCTAGGCAAAAATGCCTAAGTATTTGTATAATCGCCAACTTCCGAGGAGCGTTGCAGCTCGATCTACATTCCAAACACTGGCACTGAGAGGCGAGCGAGGCTCGGAACACGTTGACCGTCAAGGGCAACGCTAGTCAACGGCGCTCACCCACTGGTCTGTGCGGTGAGCCTATCAAACTCAGGTTTTCGCACGGCAGCAGTGGTATTCAGATTAATTTTTGGAGCACACCATGAGCGCATTGAAACCCGTACCTAAGTTCGAAGACTACAAGATTGCCGACCTGAGCCTAGCCCCTTGGGGTCGCAAAGAGCTGACCATTGCCGAGACCGAAATGCCCGGTCTGATGGCCATTCGCCAAGAGTTCGCCAAGGCGCAGCCGCTCAAAGGCGCGCGCATCACCGGCTCGCTGCACATGACCATTCAGACCGGCGTGCTGGTCGAGACCCTGCAAGCCCTGGGTGCTGATGTGCGCTGGGCATCGTGCAATATTTTCTCCACGCAAGACCACGCTGCCGCCGCACTGGTAGCGCAAGGCACGCCCGTGTTTGCCCATAAAGGCGAGTCGCTGGAAGAGTACTGGGACTTTACCCACCGCATTTTTGAATTTGATGGCAAAAAGGGTTCTGCGGCTGAAGGCCCCAACATGATTCTGGACGACGGCGGCGACGCTACGCTCTTGATGCATCTGGGTGCCCGTGCCGAGAAAGACATCAAGGTCTTGGCCAAGCCCGGTAGCGAAGAAGAAATTTGCCTCTTCAAAGCCATCAAAGCCAAACTCAAGCAGGACCCCATCTGGTACAGTCGCCGCCTGAAAAACATCATTGGCGTGACGGAAGAAACCACCACTGGCGTGATGCGCCTGGAAGAAATGTCGGTCAAGGGTACGTTGGCTTTCCGCGCTATCAACGTGAACGATTCGGTGACCAAGAGCAAGTTCGACAACCTGTACGGTTGCCGCGAATCACTGGTGGACGCTATCAAGCGCGCCACCGATGTGATGATCGCTGGCAAGGTGGCACTGGTGGCCGGTTACGGCGACGTGGGCAAGGGCTCTGCCCAGGCCCTGCGCGCACTGTCCGCCCAAGTGTGGGTGACCGAAGTAGACCCCATCAACGCCCTGCAAGCCGCCATGGAAGGCTACAAGGTCGTCACCATGGAATACGCCGCTGACAAGGCCGACATTTTTGTGACCGCTACCGGCAACAAAAACGTCATCACCTTCAAGCACATGGACGCCATGAAGGACCAGGCTATCGTTTGTAATATTGGCCACTTCGACAACGAAATCGACGTCGCATCGCTTGAGAAGCTGCAGTGGGACGAGATCAAGCCCCAGGTGGACCATGTGATCTTCCCGGCCTCCAAAGGCAAGAACGCCAAGCCCGAAAAGCGCATCATTTTGTTGGCCAAAGGCCGCTTGGTGAACCTGGGTTGCGGTACCGGCCACCCCAGCTTTGTCATGTCGTCCAGCTTTGCCAACCAGACCATTGCGCAAATCGAGCTGTTCACCAAGCCCAAGGAATACAAATCGGGCAAGGTCTATGTGCTGCCTAAACACCTGGACGAAAAAGTGGCCCGTTTGCACCTGGGCAAAGTGGGTGCCATGTTGTCCGTGCTGACTGACGAGCAAGCCGCCTACCTTGGCGTCAGCAAGTCTGGCCCGTACAAAAAAGACACTTACCGCTACTAAGCAATAGGCACCATGCGCATTGACCAACTGATGGTGCAGCGGGGGCTTGCGAGCACCCGCTCACAAGCCCAACGCCTGATCGCTGACGGCGTGCAGTGGAAGAAGGGCGACGAATGGAAAACGGTGGCCAAAAATGGCGACGAGGTTCCAGACGACGCCCCTATTCAACTGCTGGACGACTCCGAGGCCCGCTACGTATCCCGTGGCGGCCTGAAGCTGGAGGCCGCCTTGAAGCAGGTGGGGCTGTCAGTGGACGGCTTGGCGTGTATGGATGTTGGTCAATCCACCGGCGGTTTTACCGACTGCCTGCTGCAGCACGGTGCGCGCATGGTGGTAGGGGTGGATGTGGGCAGCGCCCAACTGCACCCCCAGCTGCGTGAAGACGGGCGCGTTTTGTGTGTTGAAGGGGTCAACGCCCGTTCGCTGGATGCTAGCGATTTGATAGCTGCTTGCGCAAACTACACGGGGGCTGGCGGCCTATTTGACCCTGAAGGTGACGAGGCAGAGCTGTTTGTGCCCGAGTTTGATGTAGTGGTGGGCGATTTGTCCTTCATCTCCCAAACGCTGGTGTTGCCAGCCATCGTTCCGTTCCTGAAGCCGGGCGGCACACTTCTCATGCTGGTAAAGCCACAGTTTGAGTTGCAACCCGGACAAGTGGGCAAAGGCGGCATTGTGAAAGATGCCTCCTTCTATCCCCTGATTGAAACCCGGCTGCGCGAAGCGTGCGCTAGCCTAGACCTGACAGTCACGGCCTGGTTCGACTCGCCCATCGCGGGCGGCGACGGTAACCGTGAATTTTTTGTATGTGCAACCAAAGCCTGATGACGAGCGTGCCATGCCTCCAACCTTAAAGATCCCGGTGAGCCTGGAGTTCTTTCCGCCCAAGACGGCGGAAGGCGCTGACAAGTTGCGCGCTGTGCGCCAGCAGCTCTATCCCTTGAAACCCCAGTTTTGCTCGGTGACCTTTGGTGCCGGTGGCTCCACGCAAGAGGGCACCTTCAATACGGTACGCGATATTTTGTCCGAGGGTGTGGGTGCTGCCTCGCATTTTTCGTGCATCGGCGCCACCAAGGATACGGTGCGTGCGCAGCTGGCTATTCTTAAGAGTATGGGCGTCAAACGCTTGGTCGCCCTGCGGGGTGACCTGCCAAGCGGCTATGGTGGCGGTGGCGAGTTTCATTACGCCAGTGACCTAGTAGCGTTTATTCGCAGCGAAACCGGAGACGACTTTTACATCGAAGTGGCAGCCTACCCGGAGACCCATCCCCAGGCCAAGTCACCAGCGAGTGACATGCAGGCCTTTGCCGCCAAGGTCCACGCCGGTGCCAATTCGGCCATCACCCAGTATTTTTACAACGCCGACGCCTACTTCCGCTTTGTGGAGGAGATGGACGCTTTGGGCTTGGACATCCCCGTCGTACCGGGCATCATGCCCATTGGCAGTTCGACGCAGTTGATGCGGTTCTCAGACGCTTGCGGCGCAGAGATTCCGCGCTGGATTCGTTTGCGGCTGCAGAACTATGGAGACGACACCGCATCGATCAAAGCCTTTGGTTTGGATGTGGTGACCGCGCTGTGTGAGCAACTGCGTGCTGGTGGTGCACCGGCGCTGCACTTCTACACCATGAACCAAAGTGCAGCGCCCTTGGCGCTGTGCCAGCGTTTGGGGCTGGGTGGCGTTTAAGCGGCGTTATATGTCCATCGCGGGACGGTGCTCTTCGGGAGAGACCAGTTTCCAGCGGCCAATGAAGCACGCACTCAAGGCCGCAATGCTACCGATCAGGCCGATGGTCAACCATGGTTGCAACCATTGGCCTTCAAACGCACCAAACAAGGTGGCCCGCAGGGCTTTAATCACCCAGGTGAATGGCAGCCAAGGGCTAATCGTCTGGTAGAAGCCACCGCTGAGCTCGACCGGCAGTACGCCGCCTGCTGAGGACAGTTGCAAAATCAGCAGGATCAAGGCGGCCGCTTTGCCCGCATCACCAAAGGCGCGGGTCAGGGCCACAATGATCAACAGAAACGTCACCGATGCCAGCAGCAGGGTTAGGCCGAAGGGCGCCAACTGGGAGACATGCAGCTTCAGGACATAGAGTGACATCAGTAGGACAACCGAGGCCTGGGCCACGACAATGCCAGTCAATATGCCCAGCTTGCCCAAGAGTTTGTCCGGACGAGATGCGGGAGCAGCCATTTGGGGCAGTCGCCTCAGGTGAAACAGAAACGCCGTCATCACCGCACCCAGCCACAGGGATACTGCCAAAAAGTTGGGTGCATAACCCGCGCCGTTGTTGGGGACCGGTGCGACGATTTCCAGTGCAGGTTCCACCGAATCGGCTAAACCCCGTGGGCTGCCATCGGGCGCAACCATGTCGTTTGGCAGCGATTGCTTGAGCAAGCCCAAGCCTGCGCTGAGTTCATGTGAGCCGGCTTTGATTTGCATCAGGCCACCCTGCAAATCGCGGCTGCCTTGGGCAAGCGTCCGTCCGCCATTGGCCAGCTCGTCCAGCTTGGTGTCGGCCGGCACTTTTTCGGCTGCGGTATGGATGCCTCCACCCAGCGCAGTCATTCCGTCCGCAAGCTTGTTGACGCCGGTGCTTAGCCGTTGTGTGCCATCGGCCAGCTGCGCCTGACCATTGCGGGCGCTTTGTAAGCCAGCTTCTAGTTGCAGAGCACCAGCGGTCAGTTTGCCAGCACCATCGGCAATTTTTCCGCCCACTATGGGAATCCCTTTGGTCTCGTCGCGCATTTGGGCACCGCCATCGGCCAGCTTTTTAGCCCCAGTTTGCAAATCTTGCAGTCCCTGGGCCAAGGTAGCGTGCCCCTTCACCAAATCGGCACCACCAGTCTTTAAGGCAGCCAAATCCTGCGCAGCCGGCAGTGCGTGGTCCATGGTGCGCAGGCCAGCGCCGAGCTGCTTGACGCCGTCGGTCAACTGGCCCACTGCACCACCCAATCCGTCGGCCCCGGTGGCAAGCTTGCGTGCGCCACCTTCGGCCTTGGCCAAACCGTCATCCAGACGGCTTGCACCGTCATTGAGTGCATCCACGCCTTTGCGCAATTGGGCCAGTTTGTCGATGGAGCCTGCTGCCGTGGTGAGCACCAGGGACCAGCGCTGCTCATTGAGGTTGATGTTGACTTGGTGGCCCAGTTCGCTCGCAAAGCGCTTGGCAAGACTGGCGCCGTTGTAGTTGTTGCCCTCTGAGACGTACACCACCAGTCGCCCACCGGCAGCTTGATTGCCGGGCACTGCGTTGGCACTGAAGTCTTTGGGAATAATGAGCGCAAAGCCCAGTTCGCCTTGGCGAACGGCCCGCTTGGCGGCTTCGAGGTCGCTGTAGTCTTTAAACCCGAAAGTGTGCTTTTCTTTTACCGCCGCGACGACGCTGCGCCCGACATTGACAGACTGCCCACGGTATTCCAAGCCTTCGTCCATATTCACGATCGCGGCCTTGAGCCCGGACGTGTGTGCAGCGGGGTCATACACGCTGGTGAGGTAAATGAAGGAATACAGCGCCGGGATCACAATAATCCCGAGGGCTGAAATGCGTAGCTTGGGGAAACGCCCAAAGAGCGTTAGCTCGGCCTTAAAAATCGAGAACGCGTCGCGAAACAGTCGCATGGGAACTTTCGTGGTTCAGCCGCCAGAATCGAGGGTGAATGTGGCGTTAGGGTCTTGTTTGAGTGCGCTGACCATCTGCGGCAACGCCAGCTGCAGCGCCGCCTTGAGCGTGTGCGGCGGGTTGATGATGAACATGCCGCTGGCTGGCAGGCCTGGGCGAATCACATCACCTGCGTCGTCTTGCAACAGCTTGCTATTCTTGACGGTGAGTGTGGCACCCAGCCAGCTTTTCCCAGACTTGTTGGCCAGTGTCTTGAGCTTCTTGGGCAAGTCGTGCGCTTCTGGGCGCGGGATGATGGGGTACCAAACAGCGTAGGTGCCGGTGGCAAAGCGCTGCAGAGAGTCAGCCACCATTTCGGCCACACGGGCGTAATCTTGTTTCATCTCATAGCTGGGGTCGCAAAATACCAAGGCGCGCCGTGAAGGGGGGGGCAAGAACTTCTTGATGCCTTCAAAACCGTCTTCGCGCAGGATGGCCACTTGTCGCCCCGCCTCCAATTGGGCGATATTGGCGGTCAGTGTTTTGATATCCGTAGGGTGGATTTCAAAGAGCTTGAGCTTATCGCGGTCGCGCTCGTGCAGCACGCGGTGAATAATGAACGGAGAGCCGGGGTATACCTTGTGGCTGCCCTGTTTGTTGAAACTGGCGACCATGTCCAAGTATTCTTGTAGTGCAGGCGCAACAGGTTGCGGGAGTGTGCTGGCAACCAATTTGAGGAAGCCTTCAGCTGCCTCTGCGCTGGTCTGGGCGTAGTCGCCGTCCAAGCGGTAAAGGCCTGCTCCGGCATGGGTGTCAAACACGGTGAGGGCCGTGTCCTTTTGCGTCAAATGCCTCAAAACGGCGAGCAAAACCGTGTGTTTGAGGACGTCGGCGTGATTGCCGGCGTGAAAAGCGTGTCGATAACTAAACATCCCCTATGATAGCCAATGAGATTCCACCGCAGCAGTTGGTGCACCATACCGGTTGGAGTTTTCGCTAGTTTGGCGAAGTTTTGCAAGACCAAAGACGACATAAGAACATGATGGGTGACGAATCCCCGATCGACACACCGCCAACGCAGCCATTGGGGCATATGGACGCGTTGCCGGTGGGCACCATGTTGGGTGAGTTTGAGCTTCAGGGCTTGCTCGGCGTGGGTGGTTTTGGCATGGTCTACCGGGGTTATGACCACTCATTGCACCGCGCTGTTGCCATCAAGGAATACATGCCTTCGTCCCTGGTCGGTCGGGCAAGCGATCTGCAGGTCTCCGCCCGATCAACGGCAGATGCCCAGTCCTATTTAGCCGGTCTGGCCTCGTTCATGGCCGAAGCGCGCTTACTGGCCCAGTTTGACCACCCCTCTTTGGTCAAGGTGTACCGGGTGTGGGAAGAGAACAATACGGCCTACATGGCGATGCCTTTGTACAGTGGCGTCACGCTCAAGCAGGCGCGCCAGTTGATGAGCGGCCCCCCGCCTGAAGATTGGCTGCGCGCCATCTTGTGGTCGGTCCTGGAGGCCCTTAAGGTCCTTCATGCGGCTGGCACCATCCACCGCGATGTCTCGCCGGACAATATTTTCTTGCAAGACATAGGTCCCCCGGTTTTGCTGGATTTGGGCGCTGCCCGCCTAGCCGTGATCGAAAGCAGCCGAAAGCACACGGCCATTCTCAAGGTCAATTACGCGCCCATTGAACAGTACGCCGACGCCCAGGACATGAAAGAGGGACCTTGGACCGACTTGTATGCCTTGGCGGCTGTGGTGCATGGCTGCTTGTGCAACGAGCCGCCGCTGCCCGCCAATTTTCGGGTGGTCCGTGACCGTATGCCCTCGATTGCTGCGGTGGTTAAAACGGCAGAAAAGCACTTTGGGCAGTCTTACTCCCACGCCTTTGTCCGTGCAATAAACCATGGTTTGGCAATTGAACCGACCAAGCGCACCAAGGATGCCGATGCATTCGCCCGGGAACTGCGCCTGCGTACGCCTAAACACATGGCGCGTTTTGATTGGCGCGCGCGGCTGGGTGACAGCATCACCCTGGACGGGCCCAAGACAAGCCCGGATGGTGGTGTGCACCTGCCAACCCGCCCCCACACGTCAGGGGCGCAAACCCAG
>JBBRNS010000173.1:0-8553 GCA_038230175.1 Burkholderiales bacterium | reverse complement strand
GCGCTCGACTCGCCTGCCATAGTCGATTCAATGGGGTCAAAGACATGGGCGGCAGACTCTTCGGCTTGTTTACGCATTTGCCTTGTTCCATGCCTCGTGCTTTCTTCGATGGTGGTCATGATAGAGCTCCCGATCTCAAAACCCAAATCGACGTCTGGCAACAAGTGCATCAGTTCCTCAATGCACAGCCCCCGCACTTGCTCACGCGAATTCGCAAGCTTGAGCCATCACCGATCAGTTACCAAAAAACATGACCAACTACACCAGAAAACTTGCCGCATGGTTGCACGACCCGGCAGAAAAGCAGCTCGTGCTAATGCGTGACGCAGTCGGTCATGAAGGCGGAAGCATTGTTGCCATTGGCAAGGAACTGGGCCTGGAGACTGTGCCAGCAAGACGCAAGAAGAATGGCATTTGGATTGACCTGGGCTACGAAAAGCTTAAGCAGGAAAAATCCGTGCACACGGCGGATTGCCTCGCCGCCGCCGCCGACCGCCCCAACTGGCCGCGCGAAGATGATGCCAAGCGGTACCCGCAATTTGAAGCCGTTAAATTTGCAAAAGAGCCAGAGCTGATTCACCCACTGTCGGGTGAGCGCCTGAAGCTCGACTCGCTTGATCTGGATGTGGGCGTCGATGCCATCAAGTCGGTTAGTCAGGACCATTTCGAGAGTCTGATTCAAGGCGACGACGACCGGCTCACCTTCCTGGCTTTCTGGCGCTTTGGCCCGGAAGCGGGCAAGCTGGCTGACAAGCTCGGCGCCTTGTGGCCCATGCTCCCCGCGGATTCGCGTGTTCCTGATCACAGCATCTGGTCGCATGTGGACACTGTTGCCGCGATTCACACCGCGCTGGTCGGCGACGAACAAGGCCCGGATCAACCCGCCCTGCTGGTGATGAGTTTTGGCCCAGTGCAAGGCTTTATCGGCCAGGCGCGCTCGACGTCAGATTTGTGGGCGGGTTCGCACTTGCTTTCCAGCCTGGTGTGGGAAGCCATGAAGCCCATCGTCAGCCATCTCGGGCCGGACGTGATGGTGTTCCCTTCCTTGCGCGGCGTGCCGGTCGTGGACCGGTGGCTCATGAGCAAGGACGTGGGTGGCGATGCGTTCATCAAGTTGTTTGAGAACATTGATTCAGAACTGCTGAGTGACCGCAGCGATACGAATCCCTTGTTTGCCGCCAGCATACCCAACAAGTTCATGGTCATCGTGCCTTCGCGCCAAGCGACTGCATTGGCGGAACGCGCTATGGGAGCCATTCGGCACGCGGCAAAAAACTGGACGCTCGATGCGGCGCAACTTGTGTTCGACGCAGCGGACGTGCAAATGAACGACGTCACCAAAGAACAGATCACCAAGCAACTGGCAGGGTTTCCAGAAGCCTATTGGGCCGCAGCGGACTGGCCCATTGATGGCGACGATTGCAAAGACGTGGCCGGCGCCACTGCTCGTCTGCACATTGCCTTGGACAGCATTCACCCCGAGCTTAAAAAGCAAGGTGTGTTTCAGCCGGCCGTGTGGCAAGTGCTGACGCGCGAACTTAAGCTCGACAACCTGCAATTCTGGAAACCCAACACGGGCATCCTCTACCCGGCTGTGTATGAACTTGCCGAACGCGCATTGGGGGCAGCCAAGTCAACCCGCGCATTTGCGCCGTTGCTCGAAGAAGGCCACCGCTGCACGCTCACCGGCGAGGCTGAGTGGTTGACGCATGACCGCAGTCTGCTCGGGCTCAACCGTCGGGAGCGCGATGCCGCAAGCATATGGGGCAAGTTGGCCAAGATAAAAAAATCATGGGTCAAGCCAGGTGAACATCTGGGTGCCATCGGCACGCTCAAGCGCCTGTGGCCCACGGTGTTTGCCAAGCGCGTGAGCGATTTGACAGGTGGTGATATGCGCCGGTTTGTGGTGAGCACGCACGCGCTGGCGCTGTCCACCACGCTGGAAAACCTTGCCGATCAATTGGCCGAGGGAACGCTCAACACCAATCAACAAGCTGCGCTGCTGGCGTTGGCCTCACCGGCATCCCAGCACGACAGCGTGACTCTGCCCAAGAGCCTGATGCGCAAGTTGCACCGTCTGCCGCAAGCCCAGCAAGACACCTTGCGCCGCTTACCTGCATTGATCGAAGCAGAGCAGATAGAGGCCGATGGCGGCCACTACCTGGACCAAACGGTGCGCCAGCTTTTAGGCGATAACCGGCCTGAAAGCTACTACGCGCTAATACTGATGGACGGCGACCGAATGGGCGGTTGGTTAGCTGGCAATGAGGACGACTACAAGCTGAGCTACCGCCAAACCTGGCACAGCAAGGTGCTGGTTGAAATGGACAAATATGAACGGCGAAGCGACAAGAAGGACCTGAGCGCGTACCTCAACACCAAGCGCCCGATCTCGCCCGGCCGTCATGGCGCCATCTCGCAAGCCTTGAACGACTTTTCCACGCGCCTGGCCCGCCACGTGGTGGAGGAGTGCTGCAAGGGCAAGCTGCTTTACGCCGGCGGCGATGACGTATTGGCACTGGTTGCTGTAGATGATTTATTCGACTGCATGCAGTTGTTGCGCCTCGCCTACAGCGGCATCGCGCCCGACGCCAATATGCACCTTGGCGAGCGCATTGGTGTGTTGGAAAAGGGCGGTAGCAGAGCGCAACGCCAGCTTTTACTCAAGAACGGGTTCGGTCTGCTGGATGGCCGCTTGATGACCCTTATGGGCCACAAGGCGACGGCTTCGATGGGCGCCGTGGTGGCGCACCACACGGCACCACTCAGCATGGTGCTGCGCGAATTGCGAGCATCGGAGAGCCGCGCCAAGAATGCAGAGCGCGGCAAAGACGCCAAAGGAGATGCGGTCAACCGCGACGCTTTCTGCCTGCGCATACTCAAGCGCGGTGGCGGCGAGGTGAACGTCACCAGCCCGTGGTGGCCGGTCGAAGAAGATCAACAACCCGACACGTCTCAAAGCGCGTTGGCGTTGATGAAGCAACTCGCCCAGCAGTTGGCATTGACCGATTTTTCACGCGGCGCAATCTATCGCGCGCAAATGTGGTTCGAGGGTTTGACGGACGATGCGCGTGATCCGAGGAGCGACGTGTGGCGGACGCAAATGACGACGTCGTTGGCCTACCAATTCAATCGTCAAAAAGGTGACCCCAATGTGGCTCGCGAGGTGGTCAACTTTGTGTGCGACGTCATGAAACCACAACACCCCAGATCCACCATCGACAACTTTTTAGTCACCAGCGAATTCTTTGCGCGCGAAGCGCGCTCGTTTCGGCATGAGAGAACCACCCAGCGCAAGCCCCAAGCCGAAGGAGTGAGCGCATGAGTACAACCTACTTTTACGTGCGCCCCACCGACAGCCTGTTCGTACGCGGCAACCAGGCGTTTGGCAATGGTGGCGAGCATGGCGGCTCGCTGATGCCGCCACCGCCTTCACTGTTTGCGGGTGCCTTTCGCTCTGCCATACTGGGCAAAGACGCGGCGCAAATGACCGCTTTCCTATCTCACGGTGGCCGCTGTTCTGAGCCGGCAATGCATCGCTGCCTGGGCACAACCGACGTCCCCGGTGAGTTTCAAATCACGTGGGTGTCACTGGCAGTGGATGTCGGTGGCAACACGGTGCCGCAGGCGATATCGCCCTTGCCCAGCGACTTGCTGCTGCTGGGCAATCACTTCGCCACACTGGAGCCGCGTGCCACCGCCACAGGCGTCGCTTCGTCAGGCGATTTGCCGATGCGCGCCACGCTCATTTCCGCCAAGCAGGAAAAGCCAACAGCGGGAAGTTACCTGCGTCAAACAGGCTTGGCGCAGCACCTTTCCGGGCAAAAACCCGCCGACAGCGAGCGCATCGAAAGCAAACAGCTGCATGTGCGCGACCCCCGTTTGGGCATCGGCCTGAACGCCGATTCCCGTACCGTCGAAGAAGGCTTGATCTACACCACGGAAGGGTTTGCGTTCAGCCCCAACAATGGACAAAGTTCGTCGGCATTTGTCGGCACCGGCTTCTTGATCGGCATCGAGGGCGTGGGTGACTTGCTGCCCGAGCAAGGCCAGTTGCGTCTGGGGGGTGACAGCCGCAGTGCGCAATACACCAAAGTCAGATTCATTGCCCCGAATCAGCCAAAATTGGCAAACACCCGTTTTCGACTGCTGCTGCAAACCCCAGCGCTTTTCAGCCAGGGTTGGTTACCCGAAGGCGTAACCCGGGACGGCGACGAAAGCTACCGGCTGGAAAGCGATGGCTTCAGTGCGCGCCTTGCCTGTGCCGCCCTGGGTCGGCGTGAAGTCATCAGCGGCTGGGACCTTTACCACTGGAAACCAAAGCCCGCGCAATCCGCAGTACCGACCGGCAGCGTGTATTGGTTTGACGAGTTTGCTGGCGATACCGGCAAGCTTGCCGAATGGGTGCAATCGGGCCTGTGGCCCCAGAATCTGGACACCATGCAACAAACCCGACGTGCCGAAGGCTACAACCGTGCCCTGCTGGGCGCGTGGAATTGAACAAGAAAATACCCCCAAGGACACTCCATGTTTGAAGCATCGCAACTGGTTTTCTACTATGCCGTAAGCCCGGTTCACATGGGCGCGGGAAGCGCCATTGGCGCGATCGACAGCCCGATCCAGCGCGAGGTACACACGCAGTACCCGATGTTTGCCGGCAGCGGCCTCAAAGGCGCGCTACGCCACCACTTCACGCGCGCCTGGTCGCGAGGCGAAGGTGTTGACCGCAAACCCAACAGCCTCATCAACCGAATTTTTGGCCCGGATACCGGCGCGTCAGACTTTGCCGGTGCGCTGTCTTTGAGCGATGCGCAACTGGTGGCCTTACCGGTGCGTTCGCTCAAGGCTGGGTTTGCCTATGTCACCAGCCCGCTGGCGTTGGCACGATTGCACCGGCTGGCAAGCCAAGCCGGTCTCGCGCCGGGCTGGGACGTGCCAGCGGTCGATGCAGACAAGGCAAAGGTCGCCAGCCCCAACCTGCTACAAGGCAAACAACTGATTCTTGAAGCGTTTGAATTCATTGCCGAGGCCGATGACAAACTCAAAGTCATCTCGACTTGGATTGCCGAAAAAGCCATTCCCGGTGCATCGAGCAGTTTCTTCGCAGACAAACTGAAGACCGACCTCGTTCTCGTGCACGACACCGACTTTTCCCATTTCGCCCGCCATTCCATGGTCGTCGAGCCGCACGTGCGCATCAACGATGAATCGGGCACCGCCGACGACGGCGGCTTGTTCTACGTGGAAAATCTGCCGCCTGAAACCTTGATGGTGGGCTTGGCACAGGCAAGCATCGAACGCTTCAAAAAGGACAGCCGGAATGGCGACTCTGCGGCGCTGCTGAAAGCGCACGAGGTGCTGTCAAAAGTGTTTGCGGGCACCAGTGCAATCAACAGCGCCCCAGACCTTGCAGGCGTCAATGGCAACCTGCTGCAAATCGGCGGCGACGCCACCACCGGGCGCGGCTTGGTGCTGGTGCAGTCCACGTCCAATTCTTGATTCAGGAGAACCGCCATGCACGCACATCGCCAGCGCTACAACCTCACTGATGATCACCAGCTAACCCTGGTCATACCAAGCGATTTCCCCACAGGTTCAGTGGAAGTGATTGTTTTGAGCGATGCGATGCCACTTGAGGACAAAGCCTTGTCGCAAGCGCAAATGGCAAGTGATCTGAATGCATTTTTCGAGTTGCTTAAATCCGTACCGCGCTCCGGTCGCACGCTTGAAGAGATCAATGCGCAGATTCAAGAGGAGCGTGATGCATGGGATCGTTGAACGTGCGCGCGTATCCCGATTCCTGCATCGTGATCTATTTGATCGACTTTCCGGAGTTGCATGGATCAAGAATTCGGGATCGGATTCAGCCGTCGCAGGGAGCATTTCCCACCCTCGTATTCACTGAATTGACTCGACTGGAGTGCAGACTGCATCCGTTGCGCCACGGCAATTCGCTGCAACTTCAAATGTTTGATCGCTTCTTTTCATCACGCGGATATGAGTTCCAGCCCACCAGTCGACCGGAGTTCGAACTGGCGACCCAACTACGCGCTGAACACGCGCTCAAAACCGCCGACGCGCTGCATTTGGCCGCCGCCATCTGCGCGGGCTGTGATGAATTCTGGACCAACGATCTGCGCCTCTCCAAAGCCGCGCAAAACCGCCTGCAAATCGTGACCTTTGAAAGCGCCCCATGACCCAAACCCTCGATCAAAAACGCGCCACGCTGGCATGGCAGTACGCCACGGCCGGCATGGCCTCCCACTACAGCAAAGAATACAAAGGCCTGGCCAAAGGCGCGCCTGCGCTCATCATGAACAGCGGGCTGATGCCGACGCTGGCGTTTTACGCGGACAAGGGTTCGGATAAGAAGACCGGACAACTCGATCCTTCAAAGCCAGCTTACGCTCTGCTTCAACACTTATTGGCGGGCTTGTCTGAGCGAATGAATCCAACACCTCAACCCAAAGATTTCCGTGGGTTCATGGTTAACTTGCAAGGTATGCCGTCATCGAGTTACTTGCGCTACACCGACGAAGCATTGGAGTTGCTCAAATGGATTCGGCAGTTCGTTGACGCGGTTGAGCCGCAGAAAGCTTGACCATGCCGCTCCCGCAGCGCGTCGCCGCAATCCCGGACTTCGTACCGCGCGATCTGAAAGACGCGGCACCCGGTCATCGGTTTCAGCTTTACCTTGAAAACTGGCAAGGGCAAAACGGAACTGCATTTGCCCCGTACAAGAAAGCACGTGCACAAGGCAAAGACGAACGAGCAACGTTCGACCAGAACTGTGCCTGTGTGCTCAAAGACCTTTGCCCCTTGCCGCCCACAAGCCAAAAAGTCTTGACTGGCATTCGCACTCGCCAGCAAGCCCTGATTGGCCACTACGGCACCAATGGCTACCGCATCACCACCACCAGCACCGCGCCATTCGCTACCGGCCTGGGCAACGAGCACCCGCTAGAAAACGGCTTTGCTTTTCTCACGCCCTACGGTCTGCCATATCTGGCGGGCAGTGGGGTCAAGGGCATCTTGCGCCGGGCAGCAGAGGAATTGGCATTGGACAACAAGGCCCAACAGTCTGGCGATTGGACTTGGCTTGATGTCTGGCACTTGTTTGGCTTTGAAGGAGCCGTGGACAAGGGCAGTATTTGGGACGGCGACTCCGTTCTGGGCAAAGCCTTTGCGCGAGATTTGGAATTGACCGCAAATCATGCTGACATCTATCGCCTGATTCGCACGCTGTTCGGTGGCGCAAAAGAGGGGGCGCGGTTTCTTGATGTTGAACAGCACGGTGCCGAGCAATTCTTGCAAGTCTGCCTTGTGGGAAAAATCCTTCGTCGCGGTCTGCAATGCCGCGGTGCCCTGGATTTCTGGGACGTATACCCCAACCCGGCAGGCGGCAAACTAGCGGTCGAAATCATGACTCCGCATTTCGGCAAGTACTACCGAGGTGAAGACACTCCACATGATTCTGGAGCGCCGGTTCCCGTCAGCTTCCTCGCAGTGCCCGCCGGCTCGGCATTCGACTTTCACGTGGTGTGCCAAGCAACTCGCCTGCCTGCGGCGCTACAAAATAACTGGAGGAAGTTGCTGGATCGCGCCTTTCGACATGCCTTCGAGTGGGTAGGATTTGGCGCCAAAACATCGGTGGGCTACGGGGCAATGGCGATCAAAAAACCAAACGCAATGGCGAGCGGCGCCTTGCCAGGCGCCATGATGACAACCACAACCGGCGCAGCCACGGCGGTAACGACCACGGTTGTCACCACGAGCCAAGGCGATGAACAGATCTGGCCTGCCGCGACGCTGACTTTCAACAAAGGCACGGGCGAGGTGAAGGCCAGCTTTGACGGAAAACAAACCGCGGGCCTCAAAGGCGAAGATGCGCAGGCCCATCTGAAATCTGCCCTCGGTGACGATCGCTGGAACAAGCTCAAGAGCAAACTGGAAATGAAAAACATGGCGGTGACCGTGGGCAAGTTGGGCAATAGCTGGGTGCTGAAGGGCCTGACCGAAAAATCATGAATACCCCGCAACCACCACCTTCAGAAGAGGTTTCAGACGCGCAAGAATTGCTCGAATGGCGCGACCTGCAAAACGCACAAATGAGCGCGATGGCCCACGTTTGGGACAACCCCGAAGACGATTGTTGGAATGATCTGCCCGGCCTTGAGCGCCAAGCTGACGACTCCTGGCAACCCAACCTGCCGCGATAAATACCAATGGGCTACCGCATGAACCGCTACGAAATCATCATTTTCTGGAGCGACGAAGACAACGCGTTTGTCGCGGACGTACCCGAGCTGCCACGCTGCATGGCACACGGTGACACGCACGAGTCGGCCCTTGCCGCTGTGAAGGAAGCCATAGCACTTTGGCTTGAAACCGCGCATGCAACCGGTCGGGTGGTGCCCCAGCCGCGTGGCGCGCGACTGCTGTTCGCTTGAAAAATTCAGCGCTGTTGCCATGAAGACGCGCGTACCAAAAATCATGGTAGTTGACATGATCGTTCTGGCTCGTGCGGAGCCGCCAGCTGGTTGAACTGGCCAT
>JBBRNS010000172.1:0-8672 GCA_038230175.1 Burkholderiales bacterium | reverse complement strand
GTGCAGTGCGCCAATGGAGGCGGGCGGCTCTGCCTGTGCTACCGAGGCGCTGTGGCCGTTTTCAACACCCATTTGCTCAAAGGCCGACTTGGACAGGCCCAGTTCACCACAGGCGACGATGGCTTCATCGTCCACCACATTGAGGGTGGCCAATATGGCGTGGCCGTTGGTGCGCACTTCGACCTTGGACAGCGCTTTGAAGCCCTCGGCTCGGTAGACCTCGCAGTCGCGGTGCATGTAGGCCACGTTCTCGTGGTAGGTGTCAATCAAGACCCGGCGCAGGCCCAAGCGCGCAGGGCTTGTCGGTGCGATGGCTGTGCTGGTAGCAGGCGCTGCAGTGGCTTCTGACGGTGCATTGTTCATGGGGATAGCCTACACCGAAAATCGCTTGTCTAGTCGTTACGAAAAAGGCTCCCGAGGGAGCCTTTCTACGCAGTACCGGGCATTGCCGGTGGAGTCGATTGGTTTTAAACGCGCTTGCGGTATTCGCCAGTGCGGGTGTCGATCTCGACCTTGTCGCCTTGGGCCACAAAAATGGGCACGCCCACGTCAAAACCGGATGCAATCTTGGCAGGCTTCAAGACCTTGCCGGAGGTGTCACCTTTGACCGCGGGCTCAGTCCAGGTGATTTCGCGCACCACGCTGGTAGGCAGCTCGACCGAGATGGCTTTGCCGTCATAAAACACCACTTCAACGGTCATGCCGTCTTCGAGGTAGTTGAGCGAGTCGCCCATGTTCTCGGCTTCGACTTCGTACTGGTTGAACTCTTCGTCCATACACACATACATGGGGTCGGCAAAGTAGGAGTAGGTGCAGTCTTTTTTGTCCAGAATGACCTGGTCCAACTTGTCGTCGGCTTTGAACACCACTTCGGTGCCGAAGTTGGCGATCAGGCTCTTGAGCTTCATACGCACGGTGGCGGAGTTACGGCCGCCGCGGCTGTATTCGGTCTTGAGCACAACCATTGGGTCTTTGCCGTGCATGATGACGTTGCCGGCGCGGATTTCTTGAGCGATTTTCATAATTGTCCAGAATCAGGTGTCGCTGTTAGCCTGAGCTGTCAGCGTGGATAGGCCGCGATTTGCGGCGGAGCAGACTTACCAACATGGAGGCAGCAAGATCAGCAAAGCCATCGATTTTAGCGTTTTTTCTGAACGAAGGCGCACAACTGGGTGGCCAAATCATCCATTTGCCACAGCCGGTGTCGTGCTGTGCGCACCGTTTGTGTCCATTGCTTGAGTTGGGTCAATGGGGATGGCTCGGGTTCGCCGTTCCACGCGGCTTCGCTGTTCCAGAGGGTATGGAACTGGCGCAGCGAGGTGGGCGCTTGCAACATGTCCAAAAACGCACCTAGCTTCACCTGGTGGGCGGCGTCGTCTTGCGGGTAGATCTGCCAGACGAAGGGCTTGCCAGCCCAGATGGCCCGCACCACTGAATCCTCGCCGCGTACAAAGTTCAGGTCACAGGCCCATAGCAGGTGGTCAAATTCATATTGCGTGAGGTTGGGTAGGTATGAAATTGATAGCACCTTGCGCACGTTCCATGAGGGCTGCAGGCCATTTAGGCTATCAATGGCAGCCTGCACCGCTGCCGTGGCACGCCCGGATGCGACCAGCACCCGGGTGGGCTCTGCACCGGTCGCCAAGCGCAGCAGCAAGCCGGGCAGGGCCGTGGGCTCGTAGCAAAACAGCGAAACCAGGCATTCACCCTGCCAGTCAATACCCCGCTGCGCCAGCCACGCGGCACGCTGGCCGGGTTGGTCAAAGGCGTCACGCCGCCGGGCCAGATCGGGCTCGCGTAGCAGGCCTCCCGTGGCGGTGGTGAAGCCAGGGTAGAAGAAATGTTTCGTGCAACCCGCGGCCGGGCCGTGCATCACTGGCGACGCCAAGCCATGGGAGCGCTCGACATAGTTCTCGGCCGATAAGTATTCCAGGTTAATCCAGACTGGAAATTTGGTCCAAAATTGGCCACTAGCCCTCGCAGAATGTGCGCAAGCAGCTATAAATTCAGGAGCAATGTCACAGCCAAAGGCCTCCACCCAAACGTCGGCCCGGGGCAGCGTGGCAAGTGCGGTTTGGTTTTGTGAAGCTTGCCAGGGCAGAACCTGCACTCCCGCCCACTGGCCTTGCAGCGCACCGGGGGCCATCCACTGCAGGGCGGAGGCGTCATCCACCCACAGCCGCACGCTGTGGCCGCGTGTGGCCAGGTCTGCGCCTAAGCGCCAGCACACACCGATGTCGCCAAAGTTGTCCACCACGCGGCAAAAGAGGTCCCACAGCAGTGGTTGAGGGTGTGCAGGTGGATTTCGGTGCGGGCGCGGGTGCATGGCTACCGATTGTCCATGGGGACGGCCTGCATCGCCAGCTATGTCAGCACATTAGCCGCACAATAGCATCCCATGTCGTCCTCTACGCCTCCATCCCACCCTGAAGACCTGCTGCGCGACGTGGCGTCGTTGCCGGCGCTGCCCGGTGTGTACCGTTATTTCGACGCCGATAGCCAGTTGCTTTATGTGGGCAAAGCGATCAACCTCAAAAAGCGGGTGTCGAGTTATTTTCAAAAAAACCATGGCGGCACCCGCATTGGCCACATGGTTGGCAAGATTGTGCGCATGGAGACCACGGTGGTGCGATCCGAGGCGGAGGCGCTGCTGCTGGAAAACAACCTCATCAAGACCCTGCAGCCGCGCTACAACATTCTCTTCAGAGACGACAAAAGCTACCCTTATCTGAAGATGACTGGCGTGCCCGCCCGCGCCAAGCAATCCAAAGTGGCTGGCGAGGATGCGTCGCAGACAGAGCATCGACCCAACTCGCCTGCGGCAGCGGCATTCACGCGCGTCTCTTATTACCGCGGCGCGGTCGAGAAGAAGCACCGCTACTTTGGCCCCTATCCCAGCGCATGGGCCGTTAAAGAGGCTATTTTGTTGATGCAAAAGGTGTTCCACCTGCGCACCTGCGAAGATTCGGTGTTTAGCAACCGCAGTCGGCCTTGTTTGCTCTACCAGATCAAACGCTGTTCAGCCCCGTGTGTGGGCCATATCTCTGCATCAGACTACGCGCAGGACGTGGCCAATGCCGAGAAGTTTTTGCGCGGCGATGCCCAAGAGGTGATGCGCAGCCTCGAAGTACGCATGATGGCCCATGCCGACAAGCTGGAATTTGAAATGGCTGCCGAGCTGCGCAACCGGGTGGCGGCCCTGTCCAATGTGCTGCACCAGCAGTCCATGGATAACGTGGCCGACCGGGATGTAGATATCCTTGCCGTCAAGGTGCAAGGCGGCAGGGCGTGTATCAACCTGGCCATGGTGAGGGGCGGCCGCCATCTGGGCGACAGGCCGTATTTCCCGGTACACGTGGACGATGCGATTGGGTTTGTGGACGACGAGGTCACCACCGAAGGCGGGGCCTCCATCGAGGTGCAGGTGCTAGAGGCCTTTTTGGCGCAGCACTATGTCGATGTGGCCATGCCCCCCACCCTGGTGGTGAGTGAGCCTGTGGGCAAAGATTTGTTACGTGCGCTGTCCGAGCAAGTGGGGTTTAAGGTGACCGCGGTGCACCAACCCCGGGAGCAGCGCCGCGCGTGGTTGGAGATGGCACAAACCAATGCTGCGCTCCAGCTGGCGCGCCTGTTGGCCGAAGAGGGCTCGCAGCAGGCCCGCACCCGGGCGTTGGTCGACGCACTGGACTTGGCCATCGATAACTTGGACGACCTGCGGGTGGAGTGTTTTGACATTTCGCACACGGCAGGGGAGGCCACCCAGGCGTCGTGTGTGGTGTTTCACCACCACAAAATGCAAAATGCCGAGTACCGGCGTTTCAATATCGACGGCATCACCCCGGGTGATGACTACGCCGCTATGCGCCAGGTGTTGACACGACGGTACAGCAAACTCGCCGAGGCGCTGAAAGAGGCCAAGCAGCAAGGACTTACCCACACGGGGACCGGGCGCTTGCCCGATCTGGTGTTGGTGGACGGTGGCAAAGGCCAAGTGTCCATGGCACGGGAGGTGTTTGTGGGCTTGGGGCTGGATTTATCGCTGATTGTGGGTGTGGAAAAAGGCGAGGGCCGAAAAGTGGGCCTGGAAGAGTTGGTTTTTGCCGATGGCCGGGACAAGGTGTACCTGGGCTCTGACTCGGCCGCATTGATGCTGGTGGCGCAGATTCGTGACGAAGCCCACCGGTTTGCCATTACCGGTATGCGCGCCCAGCGCGCCAAGGTCCGTGTGGGGGGCGGGCAGCTTGAAGACATACCCGGTGTGGGCCCCAAGCGGCGGGCGCGCTTACTCCAGCGGTTTGGCGGTGTGCGCGGGGTGGCGCTGGCCAGTGTCGACGACATCGCAACAGTCGACGGGGTGTCGCGCGAATTGGCCGAGGAAATTTATCGGGCACTGCATTAGCCGTGCCACAATGAGCCCATGTTTACGACAATCCCCACCATCATGACCTGGACGCGAATTTTCGCGATCCCGTTGATCGTGGGCGTTTTCTACCTGCCCGACAGCATGGCCGCGCAGTCGGACAAGAACCTTATCGCTACGGTGATGTTTATCGTGTTCGCTGCAACGGATTGGCTGGACGGCTTTCTGGCCCGAAAGTTGAACCAGACCTCGTCATTTGGTGCCTTTTTGGATCCAGTGGCCGATAAATTTCTGGTGTGTGCCTGCGTGCTGATTTTGGTGCACTTGCAGCGTGCGGACGTTTTTGTTGCGCTCATTATTATTGGGCGTGAAATCGCCATCTCCGCATTGCGGGAATGGATGGCCCAGATTGGTGCATCCAAGAGTGTTGCGGTGCACATGATTGGCAAGCTCAAGACGGTGTCCCAAATGGTGGCGATTCCCTTTTTGCTCTATGACGGCGTGATCTTTGGTGTCATCAACACGCACCAGTGTGGGGTTGTCCTGATTTGGGCCGCAGCGGTGCTGACGGTTTGGTCCATGGTTTACTACTTGCAAAAAGCTTTGCCCGAGATTCGGGCCCGGGTACGGTGAAAAAACCGACTAGAATCTACCCTCCCAAAGCCACAATCCTGCATGAAAACGACCACAGAAAGACTCCGTGGTTAGCGTTAAATGCATTATTTAGTTGTCGGCTACGGGGTACAGGCGTTTAAGAAAAGCGTCGGGTGAAAACAAAAAAATTGACGAGACATTTCAAATATTGCTGCTTCCACACAAGGGGTCTATGTGAATAAAACAGAACTGATTGAGCATATTGCTAAACACGCGGACATTTCCAAAGCCGCTGCGACCCGCGCGTTAGAATCCACTATTGGCGCGGTCAAAACCACATTGAAAAAGGGCGGCTCTGTTTCCCTGGTTGGTTTTGGTACCTTTGCAGTCGGTAAACGTGCTGCCCGTACGGGGCGCAATCCGCGTACCGGCGAGGCGATTAAAATCAAAGCCGCAAAAGTTCCCAAGTTTCGTCCAGGCAAAGCATTAAAAGATGCTTTGAACTGATAGGATCGACGATTAGTAGTTTCTAAGTGGGGTGATTAGCTCAGTTGGTAGAGCGGCGCCTTTACACGGCGTAGGTCGGCGGTTCGAGCCCGTCATCACCCACCACCCACACAAACAAAGGCGAACAGTGTTGTTCGCCTTTTTTGTTTTTTGATGGAGCGTTAGCGTATGTTCGAATTTGTCCGTAAGCACACCAAGATCATGATGATGCTCATGTTCGTTGTGACGATTCCGGCTTTTCTTTTGGTAGGTGTGGATAGTTTTACCCGCGGTGGCGGTGGCGGCAAAACCGTGGCCACAGTCGGTAACCACAGCATCACCCAAAGCGAGTGGGATGCAGCCCACAAGCGCGAGGTCGATCGTCTGCGTGCGTCCATGCCCAATGTAGACCCCAAGTTACTGGAGTCACCTGAAGCGCAGTATGTGACCCTGGAGCGCTTGGTTCGCGAGCGCGTCCTTTCGGACGCGGTGAACGACGCCCACATGGTGACCACAGATGCCCGTTTGGCCAGTGAGTTGCAGCGCAATCAAACCATTGCCTCCTTACGACTACCTGATGGCAGCTTTGACAAAGAGCGCTACCGCCAACTCGCTGCAGCCCAGGGCATGACGACCGATGGGTTCGAAGCCCGAGTCCGCAACGATTTGACAATGCAGCAGCTCGAATCCGGCATCGTGTCTACTGCATTTACGACGCCAGCCGAAGTGAATGTAGGACTAAACGCTTTTTTTGAGCGGCGTGAGGCGCAAATTTCGCTTTTTAATGCCACCGATTACGCGTCCAAAGTGAGCCCCAGCGATGCCGATATCGAGGCCTTCTACCAATCCAACGCCGCATTGTTTCAAGCGCCGGAAACGGCCAATATTGAATATGCCGTGCTAGACCTGGATTCAGTGAAAAAATCCATCAGTCTCAATGAGCAAGATGTAAAAACGTATTACGAACAAAATGCCGCCCGTCTAAGCGGCAAAGAAGAGCGCCGGGCGAGTCATATTTTGATCAGTGCCGCCAAGGATTTGCCAGCGGCTGAACGCCAGAAGGCTAAGGATCGGGCTGAGGCTTTGTTAACCCAAGTGCGCAAGGCCCCCGACACCTTTGCCGATGTCGCGCGCAAAAATTCGCAAGATACCGGCTCAGCAGTCAAAGGCGGCGACCTAGATTACTTTGGGCGTGGCGCAATGGTTAAACCGTTTGAAAACGCAGTGTTTGCCATGAACAAAGGCGACATCAGCGACGTTGTGGAGTCCGATTTTGGGTACCACATCATCAAGCTGACCGACGTTAAGGCGCCAAAACAGCGCAGTTTTGAAGAGTTGCGCCCCGGCATTGAGTCCGACTTGAAGGTCCAACAAGCGCAAGGCAAGTTCGCCGAGGCTGCGGAGGCTTTTGCCAATGGTGTGTATGAGCAGTCAGACAGCCTTAAGCCCATCGCTGAGCGGCTTAAACTAGACGTCAAAACCGCTTTAAACATTCGGCGCCAAAGCGCACCTGCTGAAAACTCGGTATTGGCCAACCCAAAATTATTGGCAGCGATTTTCAGTGCCGATTCGATTGAGAAACAACGTAATACCGAAGTGGTGGAAATTTCCCCAAATCAGTTGGCAGCCGCCCGAGTCACCCAACACACTGCGGCGCGCACGCGCTCCTTGTCAGAGGTGCGTGACATTGTGCGCAGCCGTTTGGTTGCCAGCCGCTCTGCGGAATTGGCCAAGAAAGACGGAGGCGAAAAGCTGGTCGCATGGAAGGCCACGGCGCCTGCAAATATGCCTGCCGTGACGATAGTGTCGCGTGAACAAGGACAAAACGTGCAGGGGTCGATTCTTGATGCCGCGTTGCGGGTCGATCCAGATCATTTGCCCGCGTGGGTGGGCGTCGATCTTGGCGCCAATGGGTATGCCGTTGTACGGGTCAACAAAATATTGCCACGCACACCTCCCGCACCTGAGCGGGCGTTGCAAGAGCGCAAGCAATTCACGCAGTGGATCGCCAACGCCGAAAATCAAGCCTATTACAGCGTCCTTAAAGATCGCTACAAGGCCAAAATTAAGGTCCCCCGGCCAGAACGAAATGCGCAGGAAAAGCAGACAGCACCAGAATAACTTAGCAACTCGCGTTATACTAGAGGGCTAATGGTGGCTGTAGCTCAGTTGGTAGAGTCCAGGATTGTGATTCCTGTTGTCGTGGGTTCGAGCCCCATCAGCCACCCCAAGTGAATATTGAAGACCTTGCTATTGAATAAGTAGCAAGGTCTTTTGCTTTGTGGGCGATGTAACGGCGGATGTAAGACGGTTTCCCAAATCCAGCCCCGTTAATTCCCAAAAGAAAACCCAGCGCAGGGGCTGGGTCTTGTTTCACTTCACTTGTATAACCGTGTCGGGTTCTTTTTGCAAAACGGGTCTTACCAAGTCTGGGTCACCATCATTCAGGCAGCAACCCGACAACAATCTTCGCCCAGTACATCGAATGCTGGCTGGGTGTTCAATGCGTGCTGAGTTGCCCACGGGCCAGACCGGCAGAGGGTCAGCGCGTGGGCCGCTCCATCGGCTACCGGCATCAGCATGCGCTGTGCCCGGTTTGGCACGAATGGCACCACAGTTTCACCCTGGCCATCGGGCGCTTTCACCATGATTTTGTAAAGTTGTCCACTGCAAATGCGCCACATCGGGTCTTCCAGGCACTCGGAAAGCTCTAATTCTGTAGATGGCACAAACGACGGGGTTATTTGCGGTAGTGGTCGCTCACTTGTTTGATTCTCACTTGAAACGGTTTCAAGTGAGAATGCGTTTTTGCCTGTTTTTTGGGCGCTATTACTGGAGTTATCCACAGCTTTTTGCGCACTCGGAAGCACCCACTTGCGCGCGGCGGTGACTGGATTATTCGCGGCAATGGTTACTCACTTGTTGGGGCTGTCACTTTCATCGGCTCATAGTGACAACGCTGACTTGCCATGTTCTGTGCTACCGGAAATCAAGCCGTACAAGCCGATGGGCTGACTGAAAAAGCGCCTGAAAACCAATCCTCACTTGTTTCCGAAACAAGTGACAATGCCAAAACTGACCCTGTAAAAAGTACCACTAGTGTCCGGTTAATTCAAAGCCCATCGCCCGCAAAGCCAATATCGATGCGGGTTTGCAGAGATTTTGGGGTGTCCACGATTTGAATTCGTGCAAAAAAAGATAGTCAGAAAATAGGGTTTTCCCCAATTTCATT
>JBBRNS010000171.1:0-8705 GCA_038230175.1 Burkholderiales bacterium | reverse complement strand
CCATCGGCCCCTCAGGCGGGAACAAGGGCGCGCGCACATTGCGGGCCGCATCGTTGGTGCGCACAAACACCGCGTTGGCAATGGGCACGCCGCGCTTGCCCAGTTGCTGGTCCGCCGCCACGCCCCGGTCTATCAACGCCATGGCGCTTTCCACACTGCGCGAGGCCAGCAGCATAGACGGCCGCAGACCCAAGTCGGTAAACGGTTTAAAGGTGGGGGAATTGAAATAGGGCGACGCCCGGGTGGGGTCACAGGTTTTGCGGCAGGCCTCGGGCTCATAACCCAAGGTCAGCGCCGAGGTGATGGAATTGCACCCCACGGCATAGGGTTGGCTCCAGGCCAGGGCCAGCGCTTGCACCTGCGGGCCCATAAAGTCGCGCACTTGTGCATAGAGTGCGCCAAATTCGAGCACGGTGAGGTTCGTTTTGACGGGCAGCTCTACCCGCAGAACCTGCTCAAGGGGAATGCCGCGCATTTTGATGTAGTACTCACCCACGGCGACCGAATACGGGTCTGCGGTGTTGATGACCAATCCCAGGTCCGATGCACTCAGGCGTGCCTTAATCTGCGGCACCGCCATCCAGCGTGGAGCTGGCGGGGGACGTTTGGCGAGAGAAATAGGTGGCGTGGCGCTGGGCGCTGTCTGGGCCCAGGCCACGGAGATGCAGGCGATTAGACCCAGCATCCCAAAAAGCCATAGCAGACCGTGGCGAAATATTGCCATGGCCTGCGAATTTAAGACACCAGGGCCACAACGGCCCCGAATGCCATTAGGCCCACTGGATCTTGCCTTTGCCGCCGTACCAGGTTTCAACCTTAGGCGCGACATCACTCTCGATGCGGCTGCGCTTGATCTTCATGGTGGGAGTCAAAGAACCGTTTTCGATGCTCCATGCCTCTTTGGCGATAACCAGCATCTGCAGCTTCTCGTGGCCAATGAGGTGGCTGTTGACGTCGGTCAACAAGGCTCCCAACTCGGCTTCCACTTGGGCACGCACAGCAGGGTCGTTCTGCTTAGGGCGCAGCGTCTCATTGAGGACCACCATGGCGTAAGCTGCAGCTTGGCCAGCACCCGACACCATGCACGATTCAATCATGGGGTTGGCTTGCAGGCGGTTCTCGATCGGCGCTGGCGACACATACTCACCCTTGGACGTTTTGAAGATTTCCTTCACACGGCCGGTGATCTTGAGCAGGCCATCAGCACGGCGTTCGCCACGGTCGCCGGTTTTGAAAAAGCCGTCTGGTGTGAACGATTCGGCGTCCAAATCAGGGCGCTTGTAGTAACCCACCAACTGGCCAGGTGACTTGATGAGAATCTCACCCTCTGGGCTGATTTGCACCTGCACGCCGGGCATGGGCGCACCCACGCAACCCGGTGCGTTGATTTTGGCGGTGGACATGTGGGAGAAAGCCATGTCTTCAGACATGCCGTAGCCTTCCATCAGGTTCAGACCCAGACGGCGGTACCACGAGATCAACTCGCCAGGAATCGGTGCCGAGCCGCTGCCAGCCAACAAGACCTTGTCTAGGCCCAGGCCTTTGAGAATCTTTTTCTTGACGATGCCGCCCAGAATCGGGATACCCATGAGGCGGTCGAGCTTTTTAGGAGGCATCTTGGCAAAAACACCTTGCTGGAACTTGAGCCACAGACGGGGCACCGACACAAACACATTGGGGCGTGCGCGGTTCAGGTCGACCAAGAAGGTATCCAAAGACTCTGCGAAATACACATGCGCAGTACCGGCCAAGAGTGTGGTGCACTCCACCCAAGCGCGCTCAAACACGTGCGCCAAAGGCAGGTATGACAAAACGCGGATGTTGGTCTCGGCGCCGATGTATTTCTTCAGTTCAACAAGCATGCCTTCCGCGACTTTGGTCACACGCTCAAAGCTGTGCATCACGCCTTTTGGCGTTCCGGTCGAGCCCGATGTGTACAACAAAATAGCGATGTCAGTAGGGTTGCGCTTGACCTTGCCAGCCAAGGGCTGGGTGCGTTTGACAATGGCATCCCATGTCTCGTAGCTGGTCTTAGGCGACAGTGGCAATGCCACGCACGGCATATTTGCTGGAATACCGCC
This sequence comes from Burkholderiales bacterium, assembly GCA_038230175.1. GTDB lineage: Bacteria > Pseudomonadota > Gammaproteobacteria > Burkholderiales > Burkholderiaceae_C > Allorhodoferax. The sequence goes on along the minus strand of JBBRNS010000171.1, from coordinate 6,624 downwards.
TTTTTGCGACTCCCACACATCCAACTTACCCACAAAGAGCATGCTGGCGCCGCTGTGCTCCAGCACATACTTCACCGTGTCGGCGGCTTCCGTTGGGAAGATCGCAACTGTGGTGCAGCCAGCCATCCAGATGGCCAATTCGGCCATGACGAAGTGGGCGCTGTTTTTAGACAGCAGGGCGATGCGAGCACCAGGCTCAAAATTTTGCGCCTTGATGTGCGCTGCCATGCGGCGCGCTTGGTCAACCACCTGTTTCCAGGTGTAGTCCGCGACCTGGCCACCGCCGATGGGTTGTGTCAAAAAAATAGAGTCGCCGTGCCCGGCCTCATTTTCAAAAACATAATCGAGCATCAGTTTGTTCACTGCCATGGGATACCTTCCAGTTGATTTAATTAGCTTCGCAGAATACCCGATTCCAACGCCAACCTTACAAATGTAAAGAATAAATGTAGGCTCACACGTTTAATTCTGGGGTCAAAAACGGGTGAATACCGTGATATCGCGTTGGGTTGCGCCAACACTCAGCCGCATCCACTGGCCGGGGGCACAATCGGTATCAGGCAAAAATGCCGCAAACTTGGCGCTCTCCCCGCGCTGCCCGGACCCACACGGTTCGGGTGCCCTGCCCTTCTTGGATACACCCGATTGATCTCTGAATCTTTAGCCAAATCGTCTTTGGCCGCGTTTGACAAGGTAGTCACCGCCACCCGCGGGTTTCGCCTGCGTCCGGGCCAACATGCCATGGCCGCGTGTGTGGCTGAGACACTGGCCCGTGCAGATTTGGGCGAACACCCCGCGCCGACCAAGGCCATCGCCGTCATCCAAGCGGGCACTGGCGTGGGCAAGTCAGCCGCCTACGCGTCCACCGCCATCGCGCTGGCGCTAGAGCGCAAAACCCGAGTGCTGATCTCGACCGCAACCGTGGCACTGCAAGAGCAGCTGATGACCAAAGACCTGCCGGCACTGGCGCGCACCATGGACCAGCCCTTCGTGTTTGCGCTGGCCAAGGGCCGGGGCCGCTATGTCTGCAAACTCAAGCTCGAACGCTTGGTGGGCAGCGGTGCAGCCAGCGATCCGCTGTTTGACGCTGACGACGAAGTACCCACCGCCCCCGCGTCACGGTTTGCGTCGCCTCTTTCGGAAGAAGCGCGCGAAGAGCGCCGCATGCAGCTTTTTGACACCATGGCATCGACCCTGGCCACGGGCAGTTGGGATGGCGACCGCGACACACTTGCCGAAACGCCGGACCCACGCGACTGGTCCACCGTGGCCGCCGAGCGCCACACCTGCACGGTGCGCGCCTGCCCGCGTTTTCGGGATTGCAGCTACTACCAGGCGCGCACCAAACTATCAGAAGCCAATGTCATCGTGGCCAACCACGACCTGGTGCTGGCCAGCTTGGGTATGAAGACGCTGCCTGACTTGGACAACTGCCTGGTTATTTTTGACGAAGGCCACCACCTGCCCGCGGTCGCGCTGGACCAGTTCTCCAGCGCCATGGACATGAGCAACCTGCGCTGGCTCGACAAGCTGCCCAAAATTTTGCAAGAAGTTAGCAGCAAGCTGCAGGTAGAGCTGAGTGAAGACGTCAGTACCGTCACCAGCCAGCTCAAAGGCGCCCTCACCACGCTGGCGCGTATGTCAATGGACCTGGTGTGGGCCCACACTGGCAAATTGGCCGCCGGGCCGCCCCAAGGCCAATACGCCCCCACGGGGGGCAGCGACCCGCACAGCGGCGGAGCGTGGGGGCCAGGAAGTGCACAGGGTGAGGGGCAAGATGGCACCCTGCGTTTTGCCAATGGCGTGTTGCCCGAGGCCTTGAGCGAACCCGTCACCCAAATCCACGCCCAAGCAAGTGGCCTTTCTAAAGCGCTGGAAGCACTGGGCGTCGAAGTCAAAGCTGTGGCCAAAGAAGACCCGAGCCAAGCCCTGCTGTGCGCACAGTTGTATGCCAAGCTGGGCGCACTGGCACCACGTCTGGGCAGCGTGGTGTCCACCGCCGCATTGCTGCTGGAACACGGTGACCAACCGCTGGCGAAATGGCTGCAGGCCGACAGCGAACACGGCTACCTGACCCTGACTGCGCACGCCTGCCCCATCGTGCCGGGCGACTTGCTGCGCCAATTTTTGTGGAGCCAGGTGCGCGGGGCGGTGATTACCTCGGCGTCGCTCACCAGTTGCGGCAGCTTTGACTTCTTCTTAAACGAAGCCGGACTGGTCAACAACCCCAACGTGCAGGCACTGGAGGTAGCCAGCCCATTCGATTACGCCACCCAGGGCACGCTAACGGTGGTGCATACCCGAGCCGACCCAAAACAGGCCGACGCCTACACCCGTGAAATGATTGGTGAGCTGCTGCGGGATTTGGCCGACATCGAACACGGTGCACTGGTTTTGTTTACCTCGCGCGCACAAATGCGCCTGGCCACCGAGGCGCTGGGCACCGCATTGCAACAGGTGGTGCTGGTGCAAGGCGCCCAGTCGCGCACCCGGCTGCTGGCCAGCCACGCCGCGCGGGTGGAGGCCGGTTTAACCTCGGTCATCTTTGGTATGCAGTCGTTTGGCGAAGGGCTGGACCTGCCCGGCGCGTTGTGTGAAACGGTGTTCATCACCAAGCTGCCGTTTGCCCCGCCGTCCGACCCGGTGGACGAAGCGCGTGCTGAATGGTTGCGCAGCGTGGGGCGCGATCCGTTTAACGAGCTGGTGATACCCGCCACCGGCATCAAGCTGCTGCAATGGACCGGGCGCGCCATCCGCACCGAAGACGACCGCGCGCGGGTCATTTGTTACGACAAGCGCCTCACACAACAGGCCTATGGCCGGCGCATGTTGGCTGGCTTGCCACCCTACCGCGTGGAACAACGCGGCAAGTAATCGCTCAAACGCTTAGGAGGTGCTGATCAGGCTAGGTGCTGCGCAAACTGCGCCTTGATCGTGCCCATGGCATCCAGGGTCAGTCGGTTGCCATATTGCCCCACCACGCGTGCTGCGGCTTGGTTGGCCAGCCACGCAGCTTGTGCATGGCTATGACCATGGGTGACTGCGTACAAAAAGGCACCGGCAAACATGTCGCCAGCGCCATTGGTGTCCAGCGCTTTGACCGGTGCTGCGGGCACTTCGGTGCGCTGAGCGCCCTCCACCACCACACACCCCTTGGCGCTGCGGGTGATACACACCACACGCGCCTGCTGGCTGAGCTGCTGGCAGATAGCGTCCAGATCGGTTGAACCGCACCAGACTTGGGCTTCTTCCTCGTTGCAGAATAAGTAGTCCAGACCGCCCGTTTCCGCATTGCCCACCATGGCATCCAAACCGGCACGGCAGAAGTTGATCATGCTCATGTCGCTCAGGGTCGCGGCCAGCGCTACGCCAGCTTCTTTGGCTATTGCACGGCCCTGCAGGGCTGCGGCCAAACCGGTGGGCGACGCGGCAAGGTAACCCTCCATGTAGTACACCTTGGACTTGGCAATGTCGTGTGGGTGCAAGGCGGTGGCGTCCAAGTCCGCGGTGGCGCCCAAAAAGGTGCTCATGCTGCGCTCCGCGTCGGGGGTGACCATCACCAGGCAACTACCCGTTTGCCCGACGGGTGGTTTGGTGTGGGTCAGGTTGGTGGCAACGCCATTGGCATGCAGGTCGTCCCGGTAAAAGGCGCCCAGTTCGTCATCCGCCACGCGGCAGGAGTAAAACGCTTTGCCACCCAATTGCGCCAACGCAACCACCGTATTACCAGCAGAACCTCCGCCAGTGCGCCGGGCGTGTAGGTCGTGCACCTGTGCCAAAAGAGCCGCACGCCGTTCGGTATCGATCAGCGTCATGTGGCGTTTTTCCACGCCCATGGCGCTGAGCTGGGCGTCGCTCACTTCGTATTCGGTATCGACCAGGGCGTTACCAATAGCGTAAAGGTCGTAATGGGACATGGATAAAGGTTCCTTACTGCTCAACGAAGGCGCGCTCAACGACATAGTCGCCCGGTGTCGTGGTGCTGCCCTCGACAAAGCCGCGAGCATCCAGCAGTTCGCGCATGGCTTTGTTGAGCTCCGGGCTGCCGCAAATCATGATGCGGTCGCGGGCCGGGTCCAGCTTGGATAGGCCCAGATCTTCTTGCAGTTTTCCGCTGGCGATCAAGTCGGTGGCGCGGCCTCGGTTCTTAAACGGCTCGCGCGTTACGCTGGGGTAATACAGCAACTGATTCTTAACGGCCTCACCCAGGTATTCGTGGTTGGGTAAATCCATGGTGATGTATTCGGCATAGGCCAGCTCTTTGACCTCGCGCACGCCGTGAAACAGCACCACCTTTTCGTACTTCTCGTACGTGGCCGGGTCGCGAATCAGGCACATAAAGGGTGCCAGGCCGGTACCAGTGGCGATGAGATACAGAATCTTGCCGGGCAGCAGATAGTCGATCAACAGCGTGCCCGTGGGCTTGCGACCCACCACAATTTTGTCGCCCACCTTGATGTGCTGCAGCTTCGAAGTCAGCGGACCATCTTGCACCTTGATGCTCAAAAATTCCAAATGGTCTTCGTAGTTGGCACTGACGATGCTGTAGGCACGCAGCAAAGGCTTGCCGCTTTCCTGGCGCAGGCCAATCATCGTGAAGTGTCCGTTGGAGAACCGCAAGGACTGGTCACGCGTGGTCGTGAAGCTAAACAGGCGATCGGTCCAGTGGTGGACGCTTAATACGGTTTCTTCCTGAAATGCACTCATGGGAGGGGCCTTGGTTAATTGCGGTACGGTGGCAGGGAAAACCCTCAATTGTAAAACGTCTGACCGACCGGGTGTTGGGCGGGCGGGCGGCGCCCTATTCGCAAACTACCACTGCGGGTGCGCGCCCTCTGGCAACAGCGTGCTTGATTAGTCCTTACACACTACCCAGCAGCCCTGCGTGAGAAATAGAATCGTGCCCGGCGACGGGCGGTGCAAACCGCATATCGCCCCATTACTACTTTTACTACACCCCATCACCACATGACTACGACTCACACTGTGCGCCATGCCGCTGTTCTTGCAGCCGCTTTCGCGCTTACAACTCCCACCTGGGCAACAACTATTGACTTTGACGGAACCGGTGCACCAGCAACATTCGCCACCACGACGCCCTTATCAAACCTTTATGCGGGCCTGGGCATTACCTTCAGTGGCTCTGGCGGCGCCAACGGGTTGGGCGGCTCCATCTTGAACAAAAATGGTGGATTCGGCTTTCTAGCCCACAGTGGCACCGACTTTCTGGCCATGAACACGGCTCTTCACACCGGTAATGTTGAAACCATTTCGTTTGCAACGCCCATGACTGCGGTCTCGATTTGGGCGGCCTATCGTTGGGGCAGCACCCCCACAGATGCAGGCACCATCACCATGGAGGCGTTCGGCAGCAATGGCGCGCTCTTAGCGACCGACAGCATCAACACATCAAGCACTTGGGCCAAACTTTCGATTGCAGAGGACGGCATTACCAGTATTCGCCTGACCGGCCCGGCTTCGACCTTCCTACACACGGACCGTTACTACGCCTATGACGACTTGCAGGTCACGGCCGTGCCCGAACCCGAGAGTTTTTCCATGCTCGTCGCTGGCCTGGGGCTGATTGGCAGCATTTACCGCAAGAGAAAGTTCACAGCGTAGAAAAGTGCCTCGCCGCTTAACGCCACGCCCTACTTGGCGTTAAGCGGCCTGAAAAGCCCCCCAAGGCGGCAGCACCGGTTTCTGCGATCATTGCGCCATGTCTGCACCGCCACTGCCCTCTACCAACGCCTTGCTTGTGGCGTGCCTGTGTGCCAACTGGTGCGGCACCTGCCGTGACTACCGACCCCTGTTCGACCAGTTGGAAAGCAACTTTCCAGACGCACATTTCGTATGGATCGACATTGAGGACGAGGCCGATTGGGTAGACCCCATCGAGGTAGAAGATTTTCCGACGATATTGATTGCCTCGCCCACCCAAGCGCTGTTCTTTGGCACGGTGACGCCGCATATTCAAACGCTGCAGCGGCTAATTGGTTCGCACCAATCCAGTTCCGAGCGGCCTCTGCCTGCGGATGCTGCCTTGAATGGGTTGGTCGGCAAACTATGGGCGCGGGTGCGTGGCGTGCGCTGACCATCAGCGCCCAGGCACACTAATCCGCTTCACAGCCGTGGCGTCGGCCCGATGGTGAGTTCGATCCGTATGCGTGATGATTCCTGTTTCGGTGCGCCCCACCAAATCCGGTGGGTCATTGGGTATTTTCTGGATTACCACCGGCTCAACGTCCAGTAAGGCCGCACGCTGGCTGCGGTGGCCAACCGCGACTTCACGCTAAGGTAGCGCGCAGCAACGTCTGGGCGCGGGGATCGCCATAGCATCGTGGTGGTACGTGCGCTGCGTGCTGGCGTATAAAAAAACCAGAACACCGCGCCGTGCAATGCGAGAGCGCCAACTACCGCGAAGGTCAATCGCCTCCGCTTGAAGGCCGCAGAAATAATGGTCAAAAAGGCCTCCAGCCCACGTAGAACCTGCGCGAGAAGCTATATTTTTAATAGCTCTGCGCACGCACGCTACAGCTTGCCCACCACCCAAGCCTGCACGCTGGCCAGCGCTGCTGCCAGCTTAGTAGGCTCGGTGCCACCCGCCATCGCCATGTCGGCTTT
>JBBRNS010000170.1:0-8792 GCA_038230175.1 Burkholderiales bacterium | reverse complement strand
CCAAAGGCTTCACCAGAGCCCGCGTTATAGAAACGGGTGGGTCGCCGCGTGAACCTGATGGCTTCCAAGAGGTTGAGTGTACCCCCCACCACGCTGTCGATGGTTTCAACCGGCTGCTCAAACGACAGCCCGACCGAAGTTTGGCCTGCTAGGTTATAAATCTCGTCCGGCTCATGACGTTCCAGCGTGCTAAGTACGCTACGAAAGTCGTTGATCGCCATTGAAACCGTTGTCACCTGCTGGCGGATGCCTAGTCGCTGCAATGCAGCGAAACCGGTGACCGTGGCATCTCGCGAAGTGCCAATGACTTCATACCCGAGACTCAGCAGCAACCGCGCCAAGTAGGCGCCGTCTTGTCCACCGACACCGCAGATCAAGGCTCTCATAACATCACCTTCTGGTAGACCCGAAGCGTCTGTTCGGCACATTGCTTCCAAGAGAATTCGGCAAGACGCGATACACCACGGCGTACCAATTCAGTGCGAAATACCGAGTCTGTCGATACACGCTCAATCACTGCCACCAGAGAATCGACGTTACCAGGTTCAAAATAAGCGGCCGCGTCGCCCACCACCTCGGGCATTGACGCCACTGGGCAACACAATACCGGGCAAGAAAAACTCATTGCTTCCAGCGGCGGAATACCGAAGCCTTCATAAAGTGACGGGTATACGAACATCGCCGCCCGCTGATAGCACTGCTGCAATACGCTGTCAGAACCACCGAGATGCATTACTGCGCCTGCGCGCGCGCCAGTTGCTGAAATAGCGCGCATTTCTCTGGCGCTGAAATGGGTCGCCCCGAAGCAAACGATGTCAAAACGATCACGTAGCCGTGCCGATGCGGCATAGGCATCGAGCAAGCCTTGAAAGTTCTTGTAATTGCCACGCAAGCCAACATAAAGAATGAATTCACGGTCAGGCAGCGGCACCACCGATATGGCTTGTACCGGCATCAGGCTGAATCCCAGGTGCACAACCGAGGTTTTTTGTGGATCGACACCGAAGAGTTCAATCAAATCACGGCGTGTACTTTCCGAGATGCAAATGGCGTGGTCGGCTTCAGCAATGGCGGCGCGCTTGTCACGCGCTGGTTTGTCGTGGGCCATACCAGCGCCCAGACGCTCATGGATCAAGTCGTAAACCGTAATTACGCTGCGGGCACCCTGCACCGTTGGTTGGCCTGCCGCGTAATAGGTCCGGTGCACGATGTCGGGTTTACGACGGCGCAGCAATGGCGGCATCAACAGCGCATTCACGACGTGGGCAAGACGCCGGATCTTTGGAATATCGCCCACGTAGAGTGCAGTACTTCGAACTGGCGACCGTACCGCCCGAAGGTATTCATTGATGTGCAAGGGCGCCTCGATGGCTACCCGTAGCGACGGGTCGAGCGCCAATTCATTGGCGATTTCAACAAAGTACCTTGAGACGCCGCCATATTTCTGCAGGTCGAATATCTGGTGGTCAAAAGCGACGCTCAAGTCGGTCATGGCTCGCTCGCGACACCATGGGCAGCGCGTCTCGCCAAAATCTTGGTCCAAGTCGGGTGCAGCATCTCAAATTGCCAGCCTGCCTGCTCAGCGTGGTTTAACGCATGATTGAGCACGTCGCCATGTACCGATCGAAGGTATTTTTCTGGGTCTTCCTTAGGCACGTGGTGGTCAAAAAACGCTGGGTGTGCGGCCTGGAGCATGGGCAACAATTCGGTGTAGCTGTGACCAACGGAGTTAGCCCAGAACAAGCGGTCCGCCGGCGCACGTCCATCAAAGCCCCACAAGCCAACGCGCTTTGACAGCGCACAGCCCACCGGCAGCAGCAACAAGCTCAACACGTTGCCAAGCCCTGGCAGCTCAAAGCGCCCCTCGAAACAGTCATGCACTGTTGCGCGGGTGCCGACCGGCAATGGAATCAACTGCTCTTCGAGGCCAGCAAGATCACGCCGGACGACAAGGTCAAACTGCGCCGGATAAATAAACGGCACAGACGGGCTTTCTTCCAACCGCGCGCGTAAATCACGCCTGAACGAGCGGGCAAACTCGGTAAACCCAAAATGATAGATACCGTCGCCCGCCACCATTGCATGGGGGCGAATGTGATGCCAAAGCTTAGCGTCGCGAACGATGGTGTTGCAGACAATGCGAATACCGTCTGACCAGTCACGCTGCAAGGCTGCACCTAAAGACGGACCGGTGCCGAAAAGGTAACAGCGGGCTAGGCCCGATACCTCAACCTGGCGGCGCAGATGATCTAGTCGGCGCACGGCAGCAGCAGTGTCTGGCGTGTGGCGGGCTGACCAGGCAGCGGCATCAATCCAGTTCCAGCCGTCGCTCGGGTTGGTCCGCCAATCAACGTCGAACACACCGCCATGCAGTTTTGCCAACGGGTGCTGGCGAGCATCGCTCGCGCCAAACAGCAGCATGGGTGAGGCATCCAGCGTCATCGCGCTGGTAAAGCCGGGGTGGATCACCAGTGTGTTGGCCTGCGCTGGCGAGAAGTAGAAGGCGGCGCGGCGCTTGATCTCGTCTATCTGCTGTGCGCTTGCATCTGGCGCGACCAGCATGATTGCGGTCTGTCGATTGCCCTTGGTGGCCAAGGTCTGCAATCCGCTGAAGGCCCTGCGGGCAATAGTTTTGGCAGTTTGCATGTCAAGGTATTTTCTAGTGCAACCACAGCGTGGAGCCAGTCACGACGCTGGCCAAGACCAGCGCCGGAAGCAGGCTGACGCTACGTTCAAAACTGAAGAGCGTGAACTCAAAGGATTTGCTCGACTTGCCGAAGCTATAAACGCAGTAGAACCCCGTGTAGGCCACCAACATGCCCAGCGGCAGGGCCATCAGGCCCAGCGCCGGAAACAAGGCCAGCGACAAACCAATCATCAGCATGCCCGTCACGCCGTTGGCGATGTGCCAGACGATGTGGTTGGTGACACTGTAAAGCTGTAGATGCATGGCACCAAAACGCTCAGCAAAGAAGGCCAGGCACATCAATGCCCAGACAGCATCCGAGACAAACGAGATGCGACTGCCAATCAGATCGAGCAGCGGCTGCGCCGATATTGCCACCAGCCCGACACTCAAAACAAATGTCCAGTGCGCCAGACGCATGCCGCGCTGTGCCAGTGCCATTTGCGCCACGCGCTGTTGCGTCATTTGCAGCTTCGCAAGTTGGGGCAGCTTGCTGTAGAACGGCGCTGCTGAAAACTGGGATGCCACCGTCATGACACGCAGCGCCAGCAGATAGGCTGCCACCTGCGCCGGATCACCGACCTGGCTGAAGATCACCCCGCTGGCCTGGACAATGCCTTGGCTCATCAGCACACCGATACCGCTGCGCCAGGTGGCTGGCCACAACACCCGCAATACGGCGCGGTCGGCGCGCACCGGGGCGGCCATCAGCTGCGGGCAAAGCCGCTTCATCAACATTCGGTTACGCACCGCATTGAACACAATCCAAAACTGGTAGCTGGCCACCAACTCAAACAGCCCGCCACCGGCCAGCAGCACCACGGCGCTGGATGCCACCTGGGCCAGCCCGCAGCCGATCTCCCAGCGGCGCAACTCCGCAATGTGGTCCATGCCCTGCATCGCCGCACCAAAGCCGTTTCCCCAGAACCCCACTGCCATCGTGGACAGCACCAACGCCCACGCGCACCACGCTGCGGTCGGGTTGGCGGTATGCGCGATAGGACGCAACAAGGCCCATGACCCAATCAAGCCAAACACCAAGGCCGCTGCGATGCCAAGCCGCAAATACAACCAACGCTGGGCCGCAAAGACAGCAGCAACACTGCCGTCCGAGCCCAAGTTGGCCACCGCGACGCGGAAAGGCGCTGTCGGCCTGGCCATTTCATCCAGCGTTGCGCCGCCGCGCGCATAGGCCAAAAGCCGCACGAAAGTCGGCGCAAAGCCGAAATCAAACAACAGCGCCAATGAGAACAGCACGCTGAACAACTGCCAGACGGCCACCTCTGGCGCGTCATAGCGGGTCAAAACCAATGGCAGCAGCACAACCACTGACGCCAGCCGCACAAAAATACTGCCCCAAGTGGTGAGAGTGGCCGAGTGCCACACGCGAGATGAAAAGCGCTTCATCGCTGCGTCAAACCGGATCGTGCAACCGCACGCTGATGCCGCCGCTCAAATCGAGACATGCTCCATTCAGGAAACCGGCACCCTCCGAGCAGGCGTACAACGCCGCTGCTGCCACTTCGTCTGGCCGGCCCAACCTGCCAACCGGGTGAAACGCTTGCAGTGCCGCCAGCGCCTCGAGCTGCCCCGCAAAACCAGCCACCAGCATGGGCGTCGCAATCGCGGCTGGGCAGATGGCGTTGCAGCGCACTTGGCCGCCCAACTCCACAGCCAAAGCCCGCACCATGCCCGACAGCGCAGCTTTGCTGGTGGCATAGGCCACAAAGCCCGGCTTGGTCAAACGTTCATGGATGCTTGAGATGGCCAGGAACGAGCCTCGGTTGGCGGTCAGTTCGTCCTTGAAAGCCATGGCCAACCAGAAGGGCGACAGCAGGTTGACGCCCAGCGTCTGCTGCCAGTCGACGGCCGTCAGTTCACTGCTGGGCTTGACCACTTGGTGCGCGGCGTTGGCCACCAGCGCCTTCAGGCGGCCATTGGTGGCATCGCGCAGGGCGGCAACCACTTGTTGGTGTTCAAGGTGTTGGGGGTCGGTGCAGGCGCCGATGTCAGTCTGCACGTGGCCTGCGCGAGGCATGGGCTGAAGGTCGGTGCTGATCACCTGCCAGCCCGCTACTTCAAAAGCCCGCACCATTGCACTGCCGATACCACCAGCGGCACCAGTGATCAGGGCAACAGGGGGCTGCGCAAGACTCATGGCGCCGGCTGCACGCCCAAGTAGCCCAGCAACTTGTCAACGGCAAACAAGCTGCAGCGCCGCACGGCATCAGCCGAGTTACTGCCGTTGTGCGACCCGAAGATGGTCTGCGTCAAGCCGCGCAGAGGTGACTCTGCCGGCAAGGGCTCCACCTCGAACACGTCCAGCGCAGCTGAATGCACGTGGCCTGATTGCAGCGCGGCAAACAGCGCGGCTTCGTCGATCAGCGGCCCACGGGCCACGTTGACCACGCGAACACCTGCCTTGGTCTTGGTCAGCACGGCGGCGTTCAACATGTGCTGGTTGCCAGGCGTCAGCGCGCAGGTAAAGGCCAAAAAATCGGCCTCGCCGACACGGTTAGGCCAGTCGGCACGCTCAATGCCGTCTGTCAGCGGGCCGGTATAGAAAGGGTCGTAGGCCACAACCTTCAGGTCAGCGGCCAGTGCGCGGCGGGCCAGGTTGCGACCGATGTCGCCCAGGCCCACCAGGCCCAACGTGCGGCCGGCCAGCGAGATGCCGCGCGGCTTGGGCCATTGGCCAGCCCGCACGCCGCGGTCGATGATGAAGGTCTCACGCGCCAGTGCACCGATGTAGCTCATGCCCACGTCGGCCACTTCAGCGCCAAACATATTGGGGCAGTTGGTGATCGGAATGCCAAAGTCTTTACAGGCGACAAAGTCGACGTTGTCCACGCCGATACCCCACTTGACGGCGGCCTTGAGCTGGCCCGCTTTGCCAGCCGCAAACACGCGGCGGGTTGCCGGGTCGTCACCAATGATCCAGCCGTCGTACTTTGGCAGCAGGTCGCACAACTCATCTTCGGACAATATCTGCACTACTTTGGCGGGCGTCATCTCAACGCCGCGTGATTCAAACAGCGGTCGAAACTCTTCAATCATGCCCAGCATGGGCGGGCAGGTCACAAGCACTTTCATCGAATTACCTCATCGCCATGCATATACATGGTAGTTTTCGTCTACGCGAGTCTTGAAACCCGCAGCCTTGAGCATCGCATCTACTCTCGCCGCAGTCGTGACACCGTCGCGAATGTGGTACGCAGCAATCACAGCAAACTTAGTGGCCGCCAGCATTTGTTTCGCGCCTTCTAAGGCTTCGTATTCGGCGCCTTCGATATCCATCTTCAGAAAGTCAATGGATTTACCGCCGTGGAGCTCCTGCCAGAGAATGTCGAGTGGTTGCGCAGTCACAACTAGGACGTTATTGCTATCCGCCAGAAGCTGACCGCGTTGACCTTTTGCATCGGGTACTGCGGTATTGCTACCTGGGGTATTGCCGACAAAAAACTCAAGATTGGTTTCCGAATTCCAGCAGGCACGGTTTACTATCTGGATATTTGGATACGTCAGGGCGAGCTTGTTCAGTCGATCAATATGTTCCGGCATGCATTCAAAAACGAAGACCTTGCCACCCTGGCCAACCAATTCAGCAAACTGCATTGATTCAAAGCCCAGCTCGCCACCTACGTCAAAAACAATCGAACCCGGAGTCGGAATGAAATGACGGAAGTACTCCAACGCCCAAAGCCTTGGTTCAGCAACTCTGAAAACCCGCCCACGCGAGAATGCTTGCCAATTGCCGGATCGCCCAAAAAATATAGTGAACCCGATCTTCGACGAAAACAGACTGTAGAAAGGAAAGGCAGCAATGTAGGCGGCACGCTTGAGTGCGCCCGCCCACGACCTGAGACTCATGATTTGGGCGGTGTTAGCAAGTACATCGACATCGCTTCGGCCATCTTCCAGCTCTCGGCGTCGTCAATGTCAAGTGATTCAGTGCGGCCCATCACGTACATGGCCGGCTTGATGCCGATGCGGGCATGGGTGGCGGCAAAGCTGGCACGCGAGAAGGCGTAGAGGTTGGAGTTTTCTTCAAACCACGGCTCCAGGTCTTGCGTGCGGATCAGGTTGTTGGGGTCGTGGTTGATGGCGCTGGCATCGGCCCGGTAGAAGCGGGTGTTGAACTGGTTGACGGTAAACACTGAATCACAACTGCCATCGGCCACGCCCTGCTGGTATTTGGCCAGCGCCCCACGCACGCTGCCCACTGACAGCAGCGGGTTGGTGGTGTGGGTCATCAGGTAGGTTTCAGCGTCGATGTTGGCCACGTCGTCGGCCAGCACCAGGTTCATGCTAACAAAGTCGCCACAAATCTCGGGCTTGCGGTCACGGATGGTGATGCGCGGGCCGTCCACCAGGCCGTTGGCGGCCAAGATGTGGCGGGCGTCGGTGTTGATGATGACGCGGTCAATCTGCTCAACCGCCAGCAGGGTGTCGAGAATCCAGCGGAACAGCGGCTTGCCATTGAAATGGCGAAAGTTTTTGCCCACCACACGCTCGCTGTTGGCCTTCATGGGCAGCAGGGCAACTATTCTGTCGGTCACGTCGGGGTCTCCGTTGTCTTGGGCGATGTCATCTCGGGAAGTAATAGCGCTCTTTGGTGGCATGGGACAGTTGCCTGTGCACATGGTTGCCTTTGTAGGCGCCCCAAAACTGGCACAAGCGGTAGGCCACGATCTCGGCCAGCGTTTTGCCGAGCTTTTTTTCTTGCAAGGCCGCGCCCCAATCCAGCAGCACGGCGCTGGTGGCGTAGCGGGCCACATCCACAAAACCCAGGTGCACCTCGGGCATGATGCGCTGCAGTGCAATGGCCTCGCGCTCAAAGCGGCGCTTCACCTGGCGCCAGCTTTCATCGTGCAGGTGGTAGACACGGGCATCGGCAACATAGGCAATCTTGCTGCCCTGCAGCACCAGTTGCTTGGCCAGGTGCATGTCTTCCAGCCCGGTGATCTCTTCATCAAAGGGCAGTTTTTGCCACTCAGACCTCAACAGTGCCGAGTTGGCGTTGTTGCAAAAAAAGCCTGTTTGCGGCACCTGGCTTTGCGCCGGAAAGTATTTGGCAAAGATCTGGTGCTCGCTGAAATGGGTATCGGCGCCGCCCAGCTGCCTGCCGTAGCTGTAGGCCACGCCCGCCTGGCCCAGCGGCGCCACCAGCCTGGCCAGCCAGTGATCGTCTACCGGCACACAGTGGCCACTGACAAACACCAGCGCCTCGCCCTGGGCCGCCTGGCAGCCGACGTTGAGCGAGCGCCCGAAAGAGAAATCCTCTTTGCGAATGTGCACGATGCGGCAGCCGTGCGCGGCAGCAATGTCCAAGGTGCCGTCCGTTGAGCCTGAATCGACCAGCACCACCTCAGCGCGGTGCTCACCAAGCTGTTGCCTGGCAGTGCCGGCCAACAAACTGGGCAGGTGCCGCGCCTCGTTGAGGGTGCGGATGACCACGCTGATCAGCATGCCGTCAGCCCGTGTGGCCCTGGGCAACAGAACCCATGAACATGTTGCGCGCCGCAGGTGACATCACATCGACCAGCTGCTGCACAAACTGGCGTTGCAGGGCGTAGGCGGCTTTGGGGTCGTCTGAAATGCTGGAGATGCGAAACAGCACACCGTCCGGAATGGTGCCGCGGATGCCGTACTTGAGCCGAACCCGGTTTTGCTCGAACCAGCCCCGGGCAATGTCGTCACCGATGCGCATCCAGTAGGTCACCGGCTCAACCCGCCGGCCCAGCGCACCCACCAAATGCATGGTGGGGATGTCCATGCCGGTCAGCTTCCACTCGCCCTTTTCAACGCCACTGAGGCGAAAGCCTTGTGCTGAATAGCAGACCTCCGGCTTGTGCAATTGCAGCGCACGGGACTGGTTGGCACCGTAGGCGATCGACAGCATCACCCGCTCGCCGTTGGGGTTGACGTAGGTGCGCGACAAGGTGCGGTCGTACAGGGTGCCCAGCATCTGCGCCACCTCGGGCGACACCGCCAGCGGCACGATGCTGCGGTCGATTTGCCAGCCCGAAAACTGCTCGGGGATCATCGCCTCCAGATCGGGCAGCTTGCTGTCTGCCGTCACTTGCGGCTTGGGCATGGCCAACGT
>JBBRNS010000169.1:0-8793 GCA_038230175.1 Burkholderiales bacterium | reverse complement strand
GCTGTCAGCTGCGGCCATCTGCTCGACCACGGCGGCGTTTTGCTGGGTGTTGCGGTCCATATGGGACACCGCCTCACCAACCTGGGACACACCCAGCGCCTGCGATGCGCTGGCCGCATCGATCTCGCCCATGATGTCAGTGACGCGTTTGATGCTGCTAACCACCTCGGCCATCGTGACCCCTGCCTGATCAACCAGGCTGGTGCCCTGCGCGACACGGTCCACGCTCGCGCCAATCAGGTTTTTGATCTCTTTGGCAGCCTCGGCCGAGCGGCCTGCCAAGCTGCGCACTTCGCTGGCAACCACGGCGAACCCACGCCCTTGCTCACCTGCCCGCGCCGCCTCTACTGCGGCATTGAGCGCAAGAATATTGGTCTGAAAGGCAATACCATCAATAACGCTGATGATGTCGGCAATCTTGCGCGACGACTCGTTGATACCTTTCATGGTTTCAACCACTTGTCCGACAACCGCGCCACCGCGCACCGCCACAGTGGACGCGCTCAGGGCCAATGCGTTTGCCTCCCGGGCGTTTTCGGCGTTTTGCCGCACGGTGTCACCCAATTGCTGCATGGACGCTGCTGTTTCTTCCAGCGCACTGGCCTGCTGCTCTGTGCGGGCGGACAAGTCATGGTTGCCATGCGCGATTTCGGAGCTGGCATTTGCGACCCCTTCGGAGCCTTGGCGAACATTGGAGACCACACGCGACAAGCCCACGCGCATCGACTCCAATGCGTGCAGCAACTGGGCAGGCTCGTCGCTGCCCCGGGGTTTGAGCGCCATCGTCAAATCTCCGCCCGCAAACTCCTTGGCGGCAACCACGGCGAATGCGATCGGGCGTGTGATCTGGCGCACGATCCACACCCCCATCACTGCCGCCAACACCCCGGTCAGCACCACCAAAAACAAAACACTAGCCTGAGAACTGGTATAGGTCGAGCGTGCACCCGCGTGGGCCGCACTGACGCCTTGTGTGTTGCTGGCAATCATGTCCTCGGTGCTTTTAAACAGCGTTCGAAACGCGGCACGCGAGTCGCCACCCAAATATTCCAAAGCCGCCAGCGCCTCTGCAGGGCCAATGTCAGAAAGAGCAAGCAGCTTGGCATCGGTTGCGTAATAGGCAGCAAGCTCCTTGCCAAAACGCTCCAGCATTTGCTGCTCTGCTGGAGAGCGCATCAAAGCATTGACTTTTCCCACAGCGGCTTCGAGCCTAATTTTGGCAGCGTTGATGCGGTCAGCCTCGGGCTTCTTGTCTTCGGCCATAACGCCAATAACGTGCTGCAGTTCAGCCTGACGCACGCCATTGAGCAGCCCCTGAATCTCGTCCAAATGCTGGATGCTGGGGATCCACGTGGAAGCCATTTCCTCGGTATTGGCATTGATGCGGGCCAACTGCAATAGCGCAAAGCCTCCCATAACCGTGCTGAGTGCCACCATGATTGCGAAAGCCGCACCCAACTTAACGCCAATTTTGATATTAGAAAATTTCATAACGACGGGCCTCGGGAAGATGAAAACATTCCTGGCCATGTGCGGCCGACATGACCGGGACCTACATCAAACCCAATTCTGAATTGCTCATCAAGGTTTCAATATTCATTACGATCAGCATGCGCTCGCCCACATTGGCCAGCCCCACGATGTAGCGGGACTCAATCGCGGACTCAAACTGGGGCGCGGGCTTGATGTTGTTGGCGTCCAGCGTCACCACATCAGACACACCATCCACCACGGCGCCAATCACCGAGCCCTTGACGTTCAAAATAATAACGACAGTAAATTCGTTGTAGTCGACTTGGCTGATGTTGAGCTTCATCCGCAAATCAACTATTGGCACAATCACACCACGCAAATTCACCACCCCTTTAACAAAGCTGGGCGAGTTCACCATGCTGGTGGGTTCTTCGTAAGACCGAATCTCCTGCACGCGCAGAATATCAATCGCGTAGTCTTCTGAGCCCAGCCGCAGCGTCAAATATTGCCCGGAATGGGCGATGAAAGACTGGGATTGCGTGGCGTCCATGGTTGTGTCCTTAAATACGGAGTGCCTACGTCCTGGGCACTTAAAAAATCATCATACACGTGGGTTACCACGGCGCCAATAGTGAGAAGCACCCGTGTTGCAACAGCGGCGCCATGCAAAAAAAACGCCTGTCGGCATGGCCGCAGGCGTCATTTCTACATGGGTTACGGGCGCTGGCAGCACACGGCTACCCACCGCGCTTGTGGCTCAGGACCCAGCAATATCCTTGTTGTAATTGGCAATGCCGTCCATGATTTCTTTTTGGGCGGCTTCGGCACCTTCCCAACCCAAAACCTTGACCCACTTGCCTTCTTCCAGATCCTTGTAATGCTCAAAGAAGTGGGCAATGGTCTTCAAACGCACCGGGCTCAAATCTTCGGGTTTTTTCCAGCGGCTGTACAAATTGAGTACTTTGTCGATTGGCACAGCCAAGACTTTACCGTCCTGCCCGGCCTCGTCTTCCATATTCAAAATACCGATGGCGCGGCAAGTCACCACAACGCCCGGAATCAACGGAACGGGGGTAATCACCAGTACATCGACCGGATCGCCGTCGCCTGAAATGGTCTTGGGCACATAACCGTAGTTTGTGGGGTAGTGCATGGCCGTGCTCATGAACCGGTCCACAAATATCGCGCCCGTGGCCTTATCCACCTCATATTTAACCGGGTCTGCGTTCATTGGGATTTCAATAATGACATTGAACTCTTCGGGAACTTTCTTGCCCGGCGTAACGTTATCAAGTGACATGAATGCTTTCTTTTCTAGATAGATATCAAAAGGAAGGTAAGGATTAACCCTGATTTTACCGGCTTGGCACGTGGCAACCGATTGCGAGCCCAATTTTTCACGTTACAGTCCGGCCGTTGGCCAATCGTCTCCACCCTGCTTTGTTGAGCTGGTGCTTCGAGGAAGCAACGCAACGGGGGCACCGTTTGCGTTGCACCCCTTTACAGCGATACAACAACAGGAGAATACTTTATGACGGGCAACTCAGCGTTAACACTCGCGCTTGTCTGCGGTTTGATTGCCGTCGGATACGGCTTTTGGGCACGCAGTTGGATTCTTTCCCAGGATGCTGGCAATGCACGTATGCAAGAAATTGCCGCCGCCATTCAAACCGGCGCGTCGGCGTACCTGGCACGACAGTACAAGACCATCGCCATGGTGGGCGTGGTACTGGCTGGCGCAATCGCTTTCTTTCTGGATGGACTGACAGCGGGTGGATTTGTCGTGGGGGCCGTTTTGTCAGGCGCCTGCGGATTCATCGGTATGAACGTGTCCGTCAGGGCCAATGTGCGCACCGCGCAGGCCGCCACAAAGGGTATTGGCGCCGCGCTGGATGTCGCGTTTCGCGGTGGTGCAATCACTGGTATGTTGGTTGTTGGACTGGGGCTCTTGGGTGTTTCCGGCTTTTATGCCTACCTCACGAGCGCAGGCGTGCCCAGCGACAACAAAGCCTTTGCCGCCTTGCTCGATCCGCTGATTGGTTTTGCGTTTGGGTCTTCCCTGATTTCGATCTTCGCCCGCCTGGGTGGCGGCATCTTCACCAAGGGCGCTGACGTCGGTGCAGACTTGGTGGGCAAAGTGGAGGCCGGCATTCCTGAGGATGACCCGCGCAACCCCGCTGTGATTGCCGACAACGTGGGCGACAACGTGGGCGACTGCGCCGGCATGGCTGCCGACCTGTTCGAGACCTATGCCGTAACGTTAATCGCCACCATGGTGCTGGGCGCACTCATGGTCACTGGCGTGGGCGCCAATGCGGTCTTGTACCCGCTGGCGCTGGGTTCCGTGTCTATCGTGGCGTCCATCATTGGTTGCTTCTTTGTCAAAGCATCGCCCGGCATGAAAAACGTGATGCCGGCCCTGTACAAAGGCTTGGCGATTGCTGGTGGTCTCTCACTAGTGGCATTTTATTTTGTCACCCAACAACTTTTTCCCACCGCAGCAACCCTGAGTAGTGGCCAGGTGGTCGGCGCTGGTGCACTCTTTGGTGCATGCACGGTTGGCTTGTTATTAACCGGCGCACTGGTCTGGATTACTGAGTATTACACCGGCACCCAATATGCGCCGGTACAACACATCGCACAGGCGTCCACAACCGGTCATGGGACCAACATCATTGCTGGCCTGGGTGTCTCAATGCGCTCCACAGCATGGCCCGTGCTGTTTGTCTGCGCGGCAATCTACAGCGCGTATAGCCTGGGTGGCTTGTACGGTATTGCCGTGGCAGCAACTTCCATGCTCTCTATGGCGGGCATTGTGGTCGCGCTAGATGCCTATGGCCCCATTACCGACAACGCCGGCGGCATTGCCGAAATGGCAGAAATGCCTAAAAGTGTCCGCGATATTACCGACCCCTTAGACGCGGTTGGCAACACCACCAAGGCGGTCACCAAAGGCTACGCCATTGGCTCGGCCGGGCTGGCTGCATTGGTATTGTTTGCCGACTACACCCACAAACTGGACGGCTTGGGCGCACATGTCACGTTTGACCTGAGTGAACCCAAAGTCATCATCGGCCTGTTTATCGGTGGTTTGATTCCTTACCTGTTTGGCGCAATGGCTATGGAAGCCGTAGGCCGCGCCGCCGGCGCAGTGGTGGTGGAAGTGCGCCGCCAGTTCAGGGACATCAAGGGCATCATGGACGGCACTGGTAAGCCCGAATACGACACCGCAGTCGACATGCTCACCACGGCGGCCATCAAAGAAATGATGATCCCCAGCTTGCTGCCAGTCATAGCACCAATCGTGGTCGGTCTGGTGCTGGGGCCTGCCGCCTTGGGCGGACTGCTCATGGGCACCATTGTTACCGGCCTTTTTGTCGCCATTTCCATGTGCACCGGCGGCGGCGCATGGGACAACGCCAAAAAATACATTGAAGATGGGCACCATGGTGGCAAGGGCTCCGACGCCCACAAGGCAGCAGTATCCGGCGATACGGTTGGCGACCCCTACAAAGACACGGCCGGGCCCGCCATCAATCCCCTCATCAAAATCATCAACATTGTGGCTTTGCTCATCGTACCCGTCATGATGCGACTACACGGCGGCTAGCCATTTTTACGATGCACCGCGTTGAATTCCATTGAAGTGGACCCTAACGGTGCATCAGACTGCGTTACCATTTGCCCGTGTGCAACTGCTGGCTTTTGCTTAGCTCCACCCTGTGAAAATCCTTGTTGTTGATGACCATGCACTGGTGCGCGAGGGCCTGCGCCAGGTGCTGCGGGGACTGAATGACGACGTCGAAGTCATCCCGGCCAGCACCTGTGCCGAGGCTTTTTCGGCAGCAGAGGCGCACAACGACCTCGATCTGGTGTTGCTGGACTACCACCTGCCGGATAAAACCGGTCTAGACGCATTACTCATCTTTGGAACGCAGCACCCCGAGTTGCCCGTCATCATGCTGTCGGGGTCAGCCAACCACCACATCATGCGAAAGGTTTTGAGCGCTGGAGCCGCCGGTTTTGTCACCAAATCCAGCCACAGCGACGAATTACTCCACGCTATCAAAGTTGTACTCAACGGCGACATATACGTGCCGACCGAGCTTGAATCGCAGAGTGCAGTCAGCGCGGCTGACACACACGCCGAAAAAGCGAGTTTGACCCAACGCCAAGAACTGGTCTTGCGTGGGTTATTGGACGGCCGTTCCAACCGAGAAATCAGTGAATTGCTCAATGTGTCGGACGAAACCGTCAAGACCCACGTCGCCGCTATATTGCGCCATTTTTCGGTGCAAAACCGAACCCAAGCAGTCGTTGCAGCCGCTCGCCGCGGCTATCGATCCAGTAGCCCTATCTAATCCTCAGCGCCTGCTTCGGCGATTGGATTTTCTGTATTGGCCGCAAGTGCCATTCGGCGCAAAAATGCCCGTAATTTTGCCGGCCGAACAGGTTTGTGCAGTACGGTAAGTCCAGCCACCTTGGCCGCATGCAACAAATCCGCATCAGCATCACCGCTCATCAGGCAAGCGGCAACGGGGTAATTCGCCAAAATGCGTAAAGCGGCGATCACGCGCAGGCCATTGGTGCCCTGCCCTAGGCGGTAGTCACTGACGATGACCTCTGGCCGTACACCATTGAGCATGAGCGACCGGGCCTGAGTCTCGGACTGCACAGCGGAAACAATGCAACCCCAACCGGTTAACAAACTTTCAATCGCAGCGCACGCTGCAGCGTCATCTTCCACGACCAGAACCCGCAATCCCAGCAAACCGAACAGACTAGCCTCACCCACTGGAGCCAGCGCAAATCGTACCACCGGCGCCTCAATCGCTGGCATACACATCGTAAAGCGCGTGCCGCACCCCAGATTCGAACGCATTGCCAAAGGGTGCCCCAACAAACGGGCGCTGCGCTCCACAATACTCAAGCCCAATCCGAGACCCAAGGAGCGGTCGCGACCCGTATTTCCAACTTGAAAAAACTCGGTATAGATTTGAGCTTGGTGCTGCGGCGAAATACCAATACCGCTGTCCCAAACCTGCACGCAAACTCGCTCGCCCCCGTCTGCTGGTCGGCAGGCCAGCAATACTGTTCCTGAGTCCGTATAACGAATAGCGTTGTGGGCCAAATTCATGACGATGCGCTGAAACAGCACCGAGTCGGTCTGCACCCAGTGTGAACTGGTACGCACCCGCAGGCGCAAGCCCTTGGCCAGGGCCAGTGGCTCCAGGGTCGATCGCAGCGTCTCAAAAACTTCAGCAACATCGACTGGGCCGCAATGTGTGGCGACAGAGCCCGACTCTAAACGGGAGAGGTCGAGCAAGCCGTCCAGCAAGTTTTGCATTGCCTGCACGGATGCGTCGATGTGGCCAACGAGCTGGCGCGATTGGCCGTCCAGCTGCAATTGGCCCAAGCGCGCAACAAACAGACCTAGCGCGTGTGTAGGCTGTCGCAAGTCATGGCTGGCGGCAGATAAGAAACGTGACTTGGCCAACGTCGCCGCCTCAGCCTCCTCCTTTTTTATTCGCAAGGCTTCCGTAACCAGGGCAACCCGCTGCTCCAACTCGTCCCTGCCCCAAGCCAGCCGATTGGCCATTTGGTCCAAGCCCATTTGCAACTCACGCAGTGGGTCCCTTGTGTGGTCCGGGTCATCATTGACAAAGTCGCCCTCTTCAATGCGCCGAATCCGACGAAACACGCGCGCAATCGGTGCCATTACGTCAGAACCCAAACGCACGGCGAGCAGCCCACCCAGCATCATGCCAACAAGCCCGACCAAAAAAGATACGTAGACGATCTCTCGCTCACGGGCGTGCAAGCGGTCAAGTGACATTTCTAAGACCACCTGGCCAATCGCGTGAGCCTGCGGCACGCCCGTTCCACTTTTGGTAAAAAACAAATCGTCACTCAGTTCAACCGTATCGGACACGATGGTTTGCATCAGCGTATCGACGCTGCCCGCCGCCGTTGGCCCAATATGCTGTGGATCCTTGAAATCTACCAGGCGCTCAAAATTGGATACCCCGGCGCGCGCAAGAACCGCCCCATCCGCATTAAAAATGGTGACCGCACGCACATCAGGCTCTCGCAATACTGCTTCACTGGCACGCTGCAAGTGGGTCAAATTGCCGGAGAAAACGCCGTACTCGCTCGACTGTGCAATTTGGCTCACCAAGAGTTTGGACCGCTGTTGGTAGGCCTCGTTCACGTCGGCCAAGCGAATGTAGGCACTCATAGAAACCAGCACCACAACCACGACGAACACTGGCACCAAAGCGGTTGCAAAAATTCGGGTCCGAATGGAAGAAAAAATCATGGGTGCTTCTCCATTCGGCGCAACCGTTCTGCCAGGGCGACACCGTCCAAAACCAGACCCAAAGAGCGCGCCACATAGTCATTAACGCTCACAACATAGTCATCGGGGTATTGCGATGGCGGTACACCAGCCCCCTGTAAAACCAATCGGGCCATACCGGCCGCTTGGACGCCAATCTGGCTTGGTGTGCTGCTCAGAGCCAACAAGGCACCCGCTTTGACATACGCTGGTGAAAATGCCAAAACCGGAATATGCGAGCGGTAAGTGGCTAACAAGATATTCGACACCGTGGTGCTGTTAAACACCAGCGGATCAGCGACGGCCATCAACACGTCCACATCATCCAATGCCTGTTTGAGACCTGAAAAAAGCGCACCCTCGGTGCGCACAACACCGTACACCGGCTCAAAACCATGGGTTTGCATCGTGGCCGTCAAACTGCGTTGCATGACGACCGACTCGGGGCCCCACAAAACGCCCACACGCCGACTGGCAGGCAGCGCTATGCGCAGCAAATCTAACTGGCGACCAAATGGCTGGTCCAAGTAGAGTGCGCTGACGCTCTGGGTTGCTTTAACCGCTGAATTCGAAAGGATTCGCTCAAAGCCAACCCGTGGAACCAACGCAGCAATTACTGGCGCCCGAGGTCCTCGGGCCAGCACCATTGACAAGGCATCGCCCCCCAGAGTCAGCCACAGCCGAGGGCGCTCAGACGCGGCGCTGTCCATCGCGCCCAAATCAGTGGCCAGCACCACCCGAACGTCCGTATTTGGCAGCGCAATTCGCTCCAAATCTGCCAAGACCACATCGCGCACCTGCCCATAGCCCGCGCTTGGCTCACTCAACACAATTACCAGGCCAGCGGCCTGTGCCCATGGCGCCACGCACCACAGGCACGTGAACCACGCCAGCAAATGAAACCATGCACGCGACACCGGCAGGCCCTAGTTCTCGATACGCAGGGTCACAAGCGTACGAGTGTCAAAAAAGTACTTTCGATC
>JBBRNS010000168.1:0-8831 GCA_038230175.1 Burkholderiales bacterium | reverse complement strand
GTGGCCACCGTCTACATAGGTTATCTCTGCTGTCACGCCGCTGGCCAGATCGCTGAGCAAAAATGCGGCGACGTTGCCGACTTCATCAATGGTCACATTGCGCCGTGTCGGTGCTGCGGCTGCCACATGCCCTAACAGCTTGCCAAAATCTTTGATGCCGCTGGCGGCCAAGGTTTTGATGGGGCCAGCGCTGATGCCATTCACCCGGATGTGGCGTCCATCGGCGGTCACACCCACTGCCTCGGCCAGGTAGCGCACCGACGCTTCCAGTGCCGCTTTGGCCAAGCCCATGGTGTTGTAGTTGGGGATGATGCGCTCGGCACCTAGGTAGGTCAGCGTCAGCATTGCCGACTTGTCGTTCAGATAAGGCATGGCTGCTTTGGCCAGCGCGGGAAAGCTGTAGGCGCTGATGTCTTGTGCGACGCGGTAGCTCTCGCGGTTGAGACCTTCTAAGAAGTTGCCCGATATCGCGTCACGCGGCGCAAAACCAATGCTGTGCACAAAGCCGTCAAACGTGGGCCATGTTTTCGCCAGGTCTGCAAACAACTGCTTGATTTGGGTATCGCTGGCCACGTCGCAATCAAATATCAGCGTCGAATTAAAGTCCGCTGCAAATTCGGTGATGCGGTCTTTGAACCGCTCTCCCACATAGCTGAACGCAAGCTCAGCGCCTTGCGCGTGGCACGCTTTGGCAATGCCATAGGCGATAGAGCGGTTTGACAACACGCCCGTGATTAACAATTTTTTGCCAGCTAAAAAACCCATTGCATCCTCTCGATTGATCCGTTTCCTGATGCAGAATTGTCGCATGCGTTCCCCCTTGTACTTGCTGCTCTCACTCTGGGCCTTGGGTTGTGCGCCCACCGTGTGGGCTGCACATGGGTATTCGCTGTGGGGCGATTTGAAGTATGGCCCCAGCTTTACCCACTTTGAATATGTAAAGCCCGAGGCCCCAAAGGGCGGCGAGTTGCGCTTGGTAAGCAACCAACGCGCCTCGACGTTTGACAAGTACAACCCGTTCACCATCAAGGGCTCCGCCCCAGCGTACCTCGGCAGTCTGTTGTTTGACTCCTTGCTCACCGGTGCGCTGGATGAAACCGGCGCCGCGTATGGGTTGTTGGCGCAGGATGTGAGCGTGGCGGCCGATGGGCTGAGTGCCACCTTTCAGTTGCGCCCCACGGCACGGTTTCACAATGGCGACCTCGTTTTGGCGCGTGACGTGAAGTACACCTTTGACACCCTCAATGGCCCCTTTGCGTCGCCCGGCTACCGCAGTGTGTTGGTCGATGTCATCGCTGCCGATGTGGTAGACGCCACCACCGTGCGCTTTCGCTTCAAGCGCCCCAACCGCGAGCTGCCATTGACCGTAGGGGGCTTGCCCATTTTCAGCCAACAATGGGGGGTGGATAAAAGCGGCGTAGCCAAACCGTTTGATGAAGTGGTCATGGATACGCCCATTGGCAGCGGCCCTTACCGGATAGGCCCCGTCAAGTTTGGCAAGGACATTACTTATGTGCGTGACCCGCAGTACTGGGCCAAAGACCTGCCAGTGCGCCGTGGCACCGCCAATTTCGACCGCATTTCCGTCAAGATTTACAAAGACAACACCGCGAAACTTGAAGCCCTGAAAGCCGGTGAGTTCGATCTGATGCGGTTTTTCTCGGCCGGCGACTGGGCGCGCCGGGTGAATGGCAAACGCTTTGACACCGGTGAGTTGGTCAAGACCGAGTTTCAACACCGCCTGCCCACCGGGTTTCAAAGCTACGTGCTCAACACCCGCCGCAGCAAGCTGTCCGACGTGCGGGTGCGCCAGGCCCTGGGCTTAGCGCTTGATTTTGAGTGGATGAACCGCCAAATGTTCTACGGCGCCTACAAGCGGGTGCAAGGCATTTTTGGCAATACCGAGTGCCAGGCCGCCGGCTCACCCGATGCGCAAGAGCGCGCCATGCTGGAGCCATGGCGCGCGCAGATTCCGGCGACCACCTTTGGACCCATGGCAGAGCCCCCTCGCACGGACGGCGAGCATAGCTTGCGCGACAACCTGCGCCGGGCTCAGGCCTTGCTCAAAGACGCCGGCTGGACCTACCGCGACGGTGCCCTGCGCAACGCGCGCAACGAGCCGTTGGAACTGGAATACCTTGACAGCAACGAAGGCGGTGCAAAAACCGTGACCCCTTGGGCGCGCAATCTTGAAAAGATCGGTGTCAAGCTGAGTTTTCGGCCGGTTGATTTTTCGCTCTACCAGCAGCGCTTGCAAAAGTTTGAATTTGACATCACCTCGCTGGCCTACCAAGGTAGCGCCAACCCCGGACAGGAACTGGCAGACATGTTTGGCATCAAAGCGGCCGACCAAGAGGATTCGGGTAACCACACGGGGGTCAAAAGCCCGGCTGTCGATGCCCTTATTGCGCACATCGTTGGCGCCAAAAGCAAGGCCGATTTGTTGGTCGCCTGCCATGCGCTGGACCGGGTGATTGCCCACAGCCACCTGCTGATACCGCAGTGGTCTGCGCCAACCCACCGCATGGCCTACAACGCCTGGCGCTTAGCGCGGCCGGACGTGGTTCCGCCGTATTCCCAGGGCGAAACCTGGGCCATTGACACCTGGTGGGCCAAATAAGCCATGTTCCTCTACGCACTCAAACGCTTCCTCTTGATGCTGCCCACCCTGTTCGGTGTGCTGCTGTTGACCTTCGTGGTGATTCAGTTTGTGCCCGGCGGGCCGGTTGAGCAGTACCTGGCCGAAGCCCGCGCTGGTACAGGCTCGGGTGCCGAAGGGGGCTTGAGTTACCGGGGCTCCCAAGGGGTAGACCCCAAGCGCCTAGAGCAGGTCAAGGCGCTGTACGGTTTTGACAAGCCCGCGCCAGAGCGGTTTTGGCAGATGCTGACCCAGTTTGCCCGCTTCGATCTGGGTAAGAGTTTTTTCCAAAACAAAGACGTGTCGCAACTGGTGTGGGAGAAGCTGCCGGTATCCATGAGCCTGGGACTGTGGACGTTTTTTATCAGTTATGCGGTGGCTATTCCGCTGGGCATTGCAAAGGCTGTGCGTGCAGGCTCGCGGTTTGATTTGGTCACCACTTTGCTTATTTTGGTGGGGTATGCCATTCCGGGTTTCGTCATGGGGGTGGCACTGCTGGTCATTTTTGGCGGGCAGCTGCAGTGGTTTCCGCTGCGGGGCCTGACGTCGAGTAACTGGGACGAGATGGCGTGGGGCGCGCGGATTGCCGACTACCTGTGGCACATCACCCTGCCGGTGACCGCTATGGTGGTGGGCAGCTTTGCCGTCACCGCCATGCTGACCAAAAACGCGTTTTTGGAAGAAATCCGCAAACAGTATGTGGTCACCGCCCGGGCCAAGGGCCTGTCAGAGCGCCAAGTGCTGTGGCGCCATGTGCTACGCAATGCCTTGATTCCCATCATCACCGGGTTTCCGGCCGCATTTGTTGGGGCGTTTTTTACTGGTGCGCTCTTGATCGAAACCCTTTTTTCCCTGGACGGCCTGGGCCTGCTGGGTTATGAGAGCGTCATTCGGCGGGATTACCCGGTTGTGATGGGCACGCTGTTTCTGTTCACCCTCATTGGTTTGGTAACCAAATTGATTTCTGACCTGTGCTACGTTTGGGCGGACCCCCGTGTCAAGTTCGATTAACCCCACACCCAGCGCCGTGTTGCCACAAAACGTGAGCCCAACCCGGCGGGCCTGGTTGCGCTTTAAGCGCAACCGCCTGGGCTTTGCCAGTTTGGTGATTTTTTGCCTGCTGTTGGTCGTGAGCCTCGGTGCAGAGTTGGTGTCCAACGACCGCCCATGGGTGGTGCACTACCAAGGGCAGAGCTACTTCCCCTTGTGGACCGATTACCCGGAAACCACTTTTGGGGGCGACTTTGCCACCCCCACCGACTATTTGGACCCCTTCATCCAAAAGCGGCTGCAAGAGCCGGGCAATTGGGCCGTCTTTGCGCCCAACCGCTATGGCGTCAAAACGCTGAACTACTTTGCAAAAAAGCCCAATCCTTCTGGTCCTAGCCGGGCGAACTGGTTGGGTACCGATGACCGGGGCCGTGACCTGTTGGCTCAGCTGATTTATGGATTTCGGGTGAGTGTGCTGTTTGCACTGGCCCTCACCATCAGCGGGGTAACGCTGGGTATTGTGGCCGGTGCCATTCAGGGTTTTTTTGGCGGTAAGACGGACCTGATTTTTCAGCGCTTTATCGAAATCTGGAGCGCCATGCCAGAGCTATACCTGTTGATCATTTTCAGCGCCTTGTTCGCGCCCAGCATTGCGTTGCTATTGGTGCTGCTCAGTCTATTTGGCTGGATGGGTTTGTCGGACTATGTGCGGGCCGAGTTTTTGCGCAATCGGCAAATGGACTATGTGCGGGCCGCACGTGCGCTGGGTGTGTCCAACTGGAAGATCATTGTTCGCCACGTCTTGCCCAACAGCATGACACCGGTGGTCACGTTTTTGCCTTTTAGGATGAGTGGCGCCATTTTGGCGCTGACATCGCTGGACTTTCTGGGTCTGGGTGTGCCGCCCGGAACGCCGTCCTTGGGGGAGTTGCTTTCGCAAGGCAAAAACAATATTGACGCTTGGTGGATCTCGCTTTCCACCTTTGCGGTGCTGGTCATCACGCTGCTGCTGCTGACCTTGATGGGCGACGCCCTGCGTGACGCGCTTGATCCGCGAAAGGCCGACGAATGAACACAAGCACCCAAAGCGCCGTGTCGCCCGCAGTGCCCTTGCTGGATGTGTGCAATCTAGAACTGGCGTTTGCCGGGCGCACGGTGGTACATGGCGCCAGTTTTCAGATTTTTCCAGGAGAAAAGCTGGCGCTGGTAGGCGAATCAGGTTCGGGTAAAACCGTCACCGCCCTGAGTCTTTTGGGTTTGGCGCAAGGCGCACAGGTACAGGGTAAGGCGCTTTTTTCTCAAGCGGCAGGGCAATGTGACCTGTTGCAACTGCGGGGCCGCGCGATGCAAGCCGTCCGAGGGCAAGCGATCTCCATGATCTTTCAGGAGCCCATGACCGCACTGAATCCGGTATTCACCATCGGCGATCAGGTGGCTGAAGTTTTGCAGCTAAAAATGGGTCTAGCCCTCGCAGATGCTGCGCAAAAAGCTATTGAATTGATAGCAAGCACGGGTATTGAAGACGCACCACGGCGGGCAAAGGCCTACCCACACCAGCTCTCCGGCGGGCAACGCCAACGCGCCATGATCGCCATGGCCCTGGCCTGCAAGCCCCAATTGCTGTTGGCGGACGAACCCACGACCGCGCTGGATGTGACGGTTCGCAAACAAATTTTGGATCTGTTGGCCGACTTGCAGCGCGCCAACGGCATGGCGGTGCTGCTGATCACCCATGATTTGAATCTGGTTCGCCAGTTTGCGGATCGGGTGGTGGTGATGGAGAACGGGCGCATCGTCGAACAAGGGCCCGTGCAGGCAATTTTTTCGAACCCACAGCATCCCTACACGCGCCGCCTGATTACCAGCAAACCGGTACGCGATGTCGTGCCAGCACTGGCCGATGCGCTGCCCGCGTTGTCTGGGCGTGGTGTGCGTGTGGCCTATCCCGTGCCACTGCCGGGTTTTGCTGGCTGGTTCAAGCGGGGCGAGTTTGTTGCGGTGTCCGAAATGGTTTTGGACTTGCCCTGTGGACAAACCTTGGGGGTGGTAGGGGAGTCGGGCTCGGGTAAATCCACCTTGGCACTGGCCGCCTTGGGTTTGCTGCCGTTTACTGGTGAGATGGCCGTCATGCAGCAACAATGGGGTACGGCCGGAGACCGGCAATTGCGCCAGCAGGTGCAGGTTGTCTTCCAAGATCCGTTTTCTTCCCTTTCGCCCCGCATGGAGGTTGGCGACATTGTGGGAGAGGGCTTGTTAGTGCACGCGCCCCTGCTGTCGGCGGCCCAGCGGCAGGAAAAAGTTCTGGCCGCGCTGCACGAGGTGGGCTTGGACGAGGCGCAGTTCCCTGGGTTGCTCAAGCGTTACCCGCACCAGTTTTCGGGTGGGCAGCGCCAACGCATCGCGATCGCCCGAGCCCTCATTGTCCAGCCCCGTTTGCTGGTGCTAGACGAGCCCACCAGCGCGCTCGATGTCACCATGGCCCAGCAAATTTTGCAGTTGCTGCAAAAACTCCAGCGGGACCATGGTTTGGCCTACCTGTTAATTACCCACGATGTGGCGGTTATCCAGGCCATGGCGCACCATGTGATCGTGATGCAGGGCGGGAAATTGGTCGAAAGCGGCTCCGTGGAAGCGGTCATGCAGCATCCACAACAGAAATACACCCAAATTTTGCTCGCCGCCTCTGCCTAAGCCCCTGAAAACCAAGGCATTTCGCCACTTTTTGCAGTACAATCCAAAGCTCACGACCAAACGGGCGGGTATTTACCGCCCGTTTTTTTTGGGCGATTGTTTTTAGGTGGGCTGATTTCAAGTGGCATTGCAAGACATTGTTGAGCAAACTGTGAGCGGGTTGGGTTATGACTTGGTGGAGATTGATCGCTCCGCCGGTGGCTTGCTGCGCATCACGATTGACATGCCGTGGGTTGCGCCTGCCGAAGGTGTCGCTGCTGTAGAGCAGTTCATCAACGTAGAGGACTGTGAAAAGGTCAACCGCCAGTTGCAGTTTGCGCTGGAGGTCGATGGCATCGAATACAACCGGCTTGAGATTTCCTCGCCTGGTATTGATCGTCCATTGCGCCATGCACCAGATTTTGAGCGTTTTGTGGGGCGCATTATTGACGTCACATTGAAGGCCCCCATGGGAGCCAACGCAGGCGGCCAAGTACACGCCAATCGCAAAAAGTTTCGCGGCGAACTGGAAAAAGTGCAGTTGGCCGATGGGGCAAGCGGTTGGCAGATTGTTTGGAGTGATGCCCCGGCGGTCAAGCCGGGTCAGCGGGTTAGTAAAAAACGTGTTCCGCCACCGCTGCAAGCGCTGGGTTTTGAATTGGATGAGTTGCGTGAGGCGCGCTTGGCGCCCATTGTCAGCTTCAAGGGTCGTGGCGCGGCCGATGGCCAGGTTTCTGACGCGCAAGCGGATTGAAGCCTTGGGGTTGCCCGCAGGTTAATTTTTTAGTTGTTGTATTGGTCAAATAGAGTGTTCAGGAGAGTCATGGCATGAATCGCGAACTGTTGATGCTGGTAGAAGCAATTTCCCGTGAAAAAAACGTCGAGCGTGACGTTGTGCTTGGTGCCGTTGAAGCGGCGCTGGCGCAAGCGACCAAAAAGCTGTACCCCGGCGATGTGGATATTCGTGTCGCGCTGGACCGTGACAGCGGCAATTACGAAACCTTCCGCCGCTGGCATGTGGTTCCCGATGAAGCGGGCCTGCAATTGCCTGACCAAGAGATTCTGTTGTTCGAGGCCCGCGAGCAGATTCCTGATATCGAGGTGGATGAGCACATTGAAGAAGCGATTGCATCGGTGCCCATCGGTCGTATCGGAGCCATGGCAGCCAAACAGGTCATCCTGCAAAGAATTCGCGATGCGGAGCGGGAAATGCTGCTCAACGACTTTATGTCGCGCGGCGAGAAGGTTTTTGTGGGCACCGTTAAGCGGATGGACAAGGGGGATTTGATCGTTGAAAGCGGTCGCGTTGAAGGGCGCCTGCGCCGCAGCGAGATGATCCCCAAGGAAAACCTGCGCACTGGCGACCGCGTACGCGCCATGATCATGGAAGTAGACCTGACCTTGCGCGGTGCACCCATTGTGCTGTCGCGCTCGAGCCCGGAATTCATGATTGAGTTGTTCCGACTGGAAGTGCCCGAGATTGAGCAGGGCTTGTTGGAGATCAAGTCCTGTGCCCGTGATCCCGGTTCGCGCGCCAAAATCGCTGTGCTCTCGCACGACAAGCGTGTCGACCCTATCGGAACCTGCGTGGGTGTGCGTGGAACCCGTGTTAACGGTGTGACCAACGAACTCGCCGGCGAGCGTGTCGATATTGTGTTGTGGAGTGAAGACCCGGCGCAGTTTGTTATTGGCGCGCTGGCTCCGGCCAACGTTACCAGCATTGTGGTGGACGAAGAGCGCCACGCCATGGACGTGGTGGTTGACGAGGAAAACCTCGCCATCGCCATTGGCCGTGGTGGACAAAATGTGCGTTTGGCATCGGACTTGACCGGTTGGCGCATCAATATTTTGGACGCGGCCGAGTCGGCTGAAAAACAAGCCAGCGAAACTGACATGGGTCGCAAGCTGTTCATGGAAAAGCTCGATGTGGACGAGGAGATTGCCGACATCCTGATCGCAGAAGGATTCACCAGCCTCGAGGAAGTGGCCTATGTGCCGCTGCAAGAAATGCTGGAAATCGAGAGCTTTGATGAAGACACGGTCAACGAGTTGCGTAGCCGTGCCAAAAATGCGCTGTTGACCATGGAGATTGCGCACGAGGAAAGTGTGGACGAGGTCTCCCAAGACCTGCGTGATCTAGAGGGCTTAACCCCTGAAGTGATCGGAAAACTCGCCGATGCGGGAGTCCACACCCTTGATGATTTGGCCGATTTGGCCGTTGACGAACTCACTGAAATTACAGGCCAGTCTGCGGACGAGGCCAAGACCATCATCATGAAGGCGCGCGAACATTGGTTTACCGATGAAGCCGCTTCTCAAGAGTAATGGTCATGAAAGGTTACACAACAAATGTCCAGTACGACCGTCGCCGAGTTTGCAAGTGAACTCAAAAAAACCACTGAAGTGCTCTTGGAGCAACTGAAGTCCGCCGGGGTCGCCAAAAAATCGGCCGCCGACACGATCAATGATGCCGACAAGCACACGCTGTTGGCACATTTGAAGGCGAGCCACGGCACGCCCGACGTGGATCGCC
>JBBRNS010000167.1:0-8908 GCA_038230175.1 Burkholderiales bacterium | reverse complement strand
TTCCATGAAGTGACCGACTTCCGCGACTTCCGCGCCAACGAGCTGGGCGCTGAGCTGATCGTGCGCAGCGTGGAAGACTCTATGAAGCGCGGCACCGTGCGCTTGGCACACCCGGGCGAGAGCCGCAACGTGCACCAGTCAGTCACGCTCTTAGAAGCGATTGACGAGTTCCGCTTTGACGCGCTGATTGGCGGTGCCCGCCGTGACGAAGAAAAAGCCCGTGCCAAAGAACGTATCTTTAGCCACCGCGACAGCTTCGGCCAGTGGCAACCCAAGGCCCAGCGTCCTGAGTTGTGGACCCTGTTCAACACCCGCTTGCAACCCGGCGAACACTTCCGCGTGTTCCCCATCAGCAACTGGACTGAATTGGATGTGTGGCAATACATCGAGCGCGAAAATATTGCCTTGCCCAGCCTTTACTACACCCACAAGCGTGACGTGGTGGAGCGCAAGGGCCTGTTGGTGCCGGTCACCGATCTCACACCGGCCAAGCCGGGCGAGACGGTGGAATCGCGCGATGTGCGTTTTCGCACCGTGGGCGACATTACCTGCACCTGCCCGGTGGAAAGCACTTCCGCGACTGCCGCCGACATCGTGTTGGAAACACTGGAAGCCGACGTGAGTGAGCGTGGTGCTACCCGCATGGACGACAAGACCTCTGAGGCTTCTATGGAGAAGCGTAAAAAGGACGGGTACTTTTGAACGGCCGGGCGTTGGCTGGGCCAAGCGATCTGGGTGCATTGCTCCGTTCGTGTCCCCTGGCCTGCGGCCTCCTCCTTTACCTCACTGCACAACGCACCCAGCCCACTTGGCCCAGCAAAGCTGCTGGTGTAAGGCGCCAGAGTTGAAGTCACGTTGACCTCGGATTGAATTGGATTGACAAAGAATGAATACTGCTACAAAAACAATAGCTGCTCCCGCACAATCTACGGTGGCTACAGGCCTAAATGGCACTGAAAATGACATCCACAGCGCGCTGCGCTTTATCACCTGCGGCAGCGTGGACGATGGCAAGAGCACGCTCATTGGCCGGCTGCTGATCGACAGCCGCTCGGTCATGCTTGACCAGCTGGCCAACGTGTCCAAAAGTGGCGAGGCTGACCTGGCCCAGTTCACCGACGGCTTGTCGGCCGAGCGCGAGCAAGGCATCACCATCGACGTGGCCTACCGCTACTTTGCCACCCCGCACCGCAAGTTCATCATTGGCGACGCGCCTGGCCATGTGCAGTACACGCGCAACATGGTCACCGCTGCCAGCAGTGCCCACGCCGCCGTGGTGCTGGTGGACGCCACCAAACTGAAATGGAACGTGGACGGTCTGGTCGATCTGTTGCCGCAAACCCGGCGCCACTCGCTCTTGGTGAACCTGTTGCGCGTGCCCAGCATTGTGTTTACCGTGAACAAGCTCGACGCACTGGGTGATGACGCTGCCGCTGCGTTCAAAAAGATCCGCACCGCATTAGAAGCGTTTGCCGCGCATGCGGGCATCACAGTGACCGCCATCATCCCCATTTCCGCCCTCAAAGGCGATAACGTGGTCACCGCCACACCCGGCTGGTGCGACTACGAGGGCCCCAGCCTGTTGGATTTGCTGGAGCAACTGCCCGTAACCGCTGCCGAGACCAATGTGCCGTTTGCGTTTCCGGTGCAATGGGTGGAAAAATTCTCGGGTTCCAGCGACACCAGCCAAGGCCGTCGCGTTTTTTGGGGTCGCGTGGCCACCGGCACCGTGCAGCCAGGCGACACCATTTCGATTTTGCCCAGCGGCCAGACCGCCAAAGTGGCCCAAGTGTTGAACCATGCACGGGTTCCCAAGAACGTGCGTGCCGGCCACAGCGCAGGCATTGTGCTGGACCGCGAAGTCGATGTGTCGCGCGGTGACTGGTTGTTGCAGTCGAATGGGGCCAGCAACGACACTCCCAGCCATTTTGATGTCACGCGCGAAATCAAGGCCACCGTCGCCTGGATGGACGATGAGCCACTGGTTGCCGGGCGCGTTTACTGGGCGCTGCACGGCCACCGCTGGATCAAGGCCAAAGTCAAACGCATCGTGCACAGCCTGGATATCAACACCTTGGAAGAACACGACGCCACCCAGATTGAGCCCAATGCCATTGGCCATATTGAGCTAAGCCTGCAAGAAGCCATCGCCGCCCTGCCCTATGCGCAGTCGCGGGTCTTGGGCTCGCTGATTCTGGTGGACACCGCCAGCCACAAGACCTCTGGCGCCTTGATGCTAGGCTGATACAAAAGCACCCGCTCTCGCGTTGGCTGCTCCCGAAGTACCCGTGCGACAGGGGCCGTGCAACAAAAGCCAATAAAATCATGGGTTAGTTAACCCACCCATCGTGAATTACCCAAAATGACCCATACCGTCACCGAAGCCTGTATCAAGTGCAAGTACACCGATTGCGTGGACGTGTGCCCCGTCGATTGCTTCCGCGAAGGCCCCAATTTCTTAACCATCGACCCCGATGAGTGCATCGACTGCGCGGTGTGTATCCCCGAGTGCCCGGTCAACGCCATCTATGCCGAAGAAGACGTACCGGCGGATCAGCGCCACATGACCCAGCTCAACGCCGACTTGGCCAAACTGCCGAACTGGAAAAGCATCACCAAGCGCAAGACGCCTTTGCCTGAGGCGGAAGAGTGGAAAGACAAGACCGGCAAGCTGTCCGAACTGCTGCGCTAGTTTCAGTTTTTTAGTCGGCGCAAAGCGGGTCCCGCCCTCGTGATCGCAACCACCCCTGCGCGCGGCTCGGGTCTGGGTGCGCCCATTGAGACCGACGCACTCATCATCGGCGCTGGGCCGGTGGGCCTGTTCCAGGTTTTTCAGCTCGGCCTATTGGGCGTCAAGGCCCACGTTATCGACGCGCTGCCCCACCCTGGCGGCCAATGCGCCGAGTTGTATCCCGACAAACCCATCTACGACATACCGGGCATTGTTGTGTGCAGCGGCCAGGAACTCACAGACCGCCTGCTCCAACAAATTGCGCCCTTGGGCGCCACCTTCCATTACGGACACACCGTCAGCGCCTTAAAGGTCCAAAGCGATGGGCGCTTTTACGTCGACAGCGAGCACGGCCCCGCGTTCCTGACAAAAACGGTATTTATTGCGGCGGGTGTGGGTG
This sequence comes from Burkholderiales bacterium, assembly GCA_038230175.1. Taxonomy (GTDB): domain Bacteria; phylum Pseudomonadota; class Gammaproteobacteria; order Burkholderiales; family Burkholderiaceae_C; genus Allorhodoferax. The sequence goes on along the minus strand of JBBRNS010000167.1, from coordinate 5,777 downwards.
CGTTTTTGCCGCGTACGCTGAAGGTACCCGCACTAGAGGCGTTTGAGCGCACCCAACTGTTCTACCGCATCGACTCGGCTGAAAATTTCGCCGGAAAAAATGTGTTGGTGGTGGGTGGTGATGACGCGGCCCTGCAAGACGCTTTGCATCTGTGTGCTGGCTATGGTGATCACCATGGCGGCAAGGCCAAGAGTGTGACGTTGCTGCACCGGCGCGCGGTTTTACAAGGCTTGGACGCCAACCTAACGGCCATTGGCGCGCTGCGTGACGCAGGTCAACTGCGTTTTGTGGTCGGACAGATCACGGGCCACACAGAAGACACGGGACGCCTGAAAGGCGTGCGCATCTTGGACGCCGAGGGCACAGAACAGCACTTGGCAACCGACACCGTGCTGGTGCGCCTGGGCTTGTCCCCAAAACTGGGCCCAGTCTCCGCGTGGGGCTTGGCGATGGAGCGCAAACAATTGACCGTCAACACCGAAACCTACGCCACCAGCGTGCCCGGGATTTTTGCGGTGGGCGACGTCAACACCTACCCTGGCAAAAAGAAACTCATTGTCTGCGGCTTTCACGAATGTGTGCTCGCGGCGTATGGCGCCATGCCCTTCATCTTTCCCGGCAAGACGGTGCACCTGGAGTACACGACATCCAGTGCCCGGCTGCACGCGGTTCTGGGTGTCGGGTAGGCCACGCGGCTGCCAAAACTTTTGCCAGAAATTGCGCCCCCTGGGAAAAAGTGCCGAAGTCCACGCTATAATTCGAGGCTTAATTCCTCGATAGCTCAGTTGGTAGAGCGCCGGACTGTTAATCCGTAGGTCCCTGGTTCGAGCCCAGGTCGAGGAGCCAGAACAAACCCTTATGGGTTCTCACAAGCCTGCTATTCACAAGATAGCAGGCTTTTGTTTTTCTGGCGCCCGTGTTGTCTTATAAGCCCAGCCACACCGTGCGCACTGATCGACTGGGATGACCGCATGAATCGCGGTAGCGCTTCACAAACGGCACGCATTAAGATTACCCATGAACGAATCCATCCACTCCTACCAGCCCCATCTTGGTCATGGCCTCAAACATGACCCCTTCAACGCCATCGTTGGCCCCAGACCGATTGGCTGGATTTCCACGCAGAGTGCGGCAGGCCATCTAAACCTCGCCCCCTACAGCTTTTTCAATGCCTTTAACTACACCCCGCCCATCATTGGTTTTTCCAGCATTGGATACAAGGATACCGTTCGCAACATCGAAGAAACCGGGGAGTTTGTTTGGAATTTGGTCACCCGCCCGCTGGCCGAGGCCATGAACCAGACCTGTGCCAATGTGGGGCCAGAGGTCAATGAATTTGAATTGGCTGGGCTCACGCCACTGCCGTCCCAGCTTGTAGCAGTGCCACGTGTGTCTGAAAGTCCCGTCTCCTTCGAGTGCCGGGCGACGCAGGTGCTACAACTCCAAGGCGCGGATGGCGAAAAAGTTCAAACGTGGCTGGTATTGGGCGAGGTGGTTGCCGTGCATATTGACCGTCGTCTTCTAAAGGACGGAGTATTCGACACAGCCAGCGCGGACATTGTTCTTCGCGGTGGCGGTCCTGGTGACTATTTCACAGTCGGGCCAGAACAGCTTTTTCAAATGTTCCGACCAATATAGCGACGTGCCGACGTGCCGACGCGCGCCGTAGCATGCTGACTTGCGTGTAGGGCTTTACAAAGAGTCACGGATTGCCAAGGGGGTGGGGAGCCTGCCTGAATCCATTTGGTTTAGTGATGCTTTGTTGATGTAGGACTACGGGTGCATGTTTCATTCACCCTAAAATGATCGCGATGAAGTCAAGTCTGCGGCGACGCTTTTTGTGGTTATTCCTGATCATTTTTGCGATCGGCAGTGGTGTCGGTTATCGGGTGTTCGTTTGGTACAACGACGACATCGTCAGCTTGCTGGGACAGCGGCTGGTGGAACGCAATGCGCTGTACCAAAAAGGACAACTGCTGAGCGTTCTCAGCCCAGAAATCACGCTGGCGCGCAAAATGGCCAGTTCGCCCGTGCTCAAGGAATGGATTGCGCATGAATCAGATCCCGTTCGCCGTACCCGGGCACTGGCGGAACTGAATGACTTTCGCCAGTTTTTTCGCAGCCACAGTTACTTCTTCGCCATCGCCGAATCGGGTAATTACTATTACGCCGATGCCAAGGGTGATGCCCCTGTCGACAAGCCACGGTATCGACTAGAGCAGCCGGTACTCAAGGACGGTTGGTTTTATGCCAGCTTACGCAATGACAGCGAGATCCAGTTGAATGTCGATACTGACCGCCACTTGGGTATCACGCAGATCTGGATTAACGCGGTGGTGCGCGACGGTGCGCGCAAAGGCATCGCCATTACTGGCACAGGGGTGAATCTTTCAGAGGTGATCACCAAGGTCATTCTCTCAAACAGCCATGAATCGGCCAACATGCTGATCGACGAAAACGGCGGCATTCAGGCGCATCGGGATTTGGCCCTGATCGACTATGCCTCGGTGCGCAAGGGGGAAACGATGGAGTTGCGCAAGACCTTGCAAGGCCGCATGTCCCAAGCACACGAGGTCAATGCGCTCAAAACTGCCATGCGGGACCTGATTGACAACAAGGGGGATGTACGCTCGCTGTTACTGACCATTGATGGTCAATCCCAGATGGTTGGTCTGGCCTGGATACCCGAGATTCGCTGGTTTGTTATCTCTACCTCCAGCCCGACCATTGGCTTAGGCGACTCGCGGCTGCCAGTGGGTATTTTGATGTTGATCGTTGCATTAGCTAGTGTGATGGTGGTGTCTGCCTTCATTGTCGAACGCACGGTCATGCGGCGCTTGGCCCACCTTGACAAGGCCACACGTGACTTGGCCGATGGGCAGTACCCGCTCACCCTGGATGACCGATCAGGGGATGAGATTGGGCGGCTGGCGCAGGCCTTTTCCGCCATGTCTGCCCGCATTGCGTCGCACACGGGCGACCTCACGCAACAGGTTGCCCAGCGCACCTTGGCGCTTGAGGCATTGGCCTACACCGATTCACTAACCGGTTTACTCAACCGGCGCGGCATGCTCAACCGTATGTCGGAAGAGCGCAATCGTCTGAGCCGCCAAGCCCCGAACGGCGGGTTGTTTGCAGTTTTGCTGATCGACCTGGACCATTTCAAACAGGTCAATGACAGCCATGGCCATGCCGCAGGGGACAAGGTGCTGACCGGCGTGGCCGAGGTATTGCGCCACAACGTACGTGACTACGATGCATGCGCGCGTTGGGGTGGTGAAGAATTTTTGGTGGGCTTGTTCAGTGTCGGCAATGCGGCAGACCTGGGCGCTGTCGTGGACAAGCTCATGCTCGCCATTCGCGCTGCTGAGTTCATGCACGGCGAAACGCTGTTGCGCATTACCTGGAGTATGGGCGCCGTCTTGGCCAGTGCGGGCGAAGACATTGATAGCGTCTTGCTGCGCGCCGATACGGCCTGCTACAAAGCCAAAGACCAGGGGCGTGACTGCGCGGTCATTGAACGCGACTCCCGTGAATAGCGCGATCAACAGGCTGACTAGGCAAAATGCCACCCCCTAAAAATTACAGTCGCTCAACGTCGGTACGGTTCAGGGCGTGGTTGCGCAGCTCCACGACACCTTCATTGCTGAGATGAATTTGTACACGTATTCGATAGGCCGGCATAGATACGGATGCGTTTGACGTCGCTTTAATAGTGCCGCCTTGCAAGAGTTCGGCTAGCTGTCAGCGTTGATGGATGCCGGGGCGATGGTCAAACCGGTGGTTTGCCTTGTATAATCCACGGCTATGCTCTGTTAATCCGTAGGTCCTCGGCTCAAGCCCAGGTCGAGGAGCCAAAAATAGAACGGAAGAAGCACCCAAGCCACAAGCCGAGGTGCTTTTTGTCTTATCGCTTGCGATCCACACCCCGCCCTGCCGATACGAACCACCACCCATCTCCCATGAAACCCATCATCCGTTTTTTCTTCCAAACCGTGCGCTTGTTGTTGGCCCCGGTGATGCTGCTGTGGGAAATCATTAGCCGCAAATCGCCCGTGGTACGCAGCGCCGTGGCGCAAAAGGCCGTTGACCAAGAGTGCACGAGCCTTGTGCTCTACCAATTCAAGACATGCCCTTTTTGTATCAAGGTGCGCAAAGAAATGCACCACCTAGCGTTGCCCATTACCCGTCTTGATGCCCAGCACGACGCCGCAAACCGCGCCGACTTACTCGCGGCAACCGGCAAGGCCAAAGTGCCCTGCCTGCGCATCACCGATGCCTCTGGCAAAGTGCAATGGATGCACGACTCCAAGGCCATCATTGGCTACTTGCAGAACCGCTTCGCCAGCGTTTGATTTCACGTTTTTACAGGAGGTAACCCCATGAGCAAACCCATCACCAAAACCACCATTGTGGAAGACGGGCTTCGGTACAAGTCCAAGCCATCGGGCTCGCCATTTTTGGCTACACCGTTTTCAGCCAACACCACGATGTCGTGCTTTATGTGCGGCAAACACCGCCCGCGCACCCAGTTGATGACCCGCAAACTGATTGGCAAAGCGCAGACAGTTTGTTCGCCCAAGTGTGAATAATTGCGCACTGGCACTCCGCTACACTCTTTACGCTGCAACTACTGAAAGCCGCCATGTTTGACACAAAAGGACAGTGGATTACGCTCACAAGCTACGAAGATTTTGACGACGGATTCACCGACCTAACGGACCTGTGGTTCAGCACGTCAACCAAGGTGACCCAAGCGCGCAAGGACGCCGCGCTTCAGCACTTCAAGGACGACTTGGAAGCCGCCACCCTGCAATGGGAAGGTCACAAAGCCAAGTCCAAAAAGTACGCATCCATTGCGCAAGAACTGGCCGAATTTGAAGCCGTTCTTCAGGAGGAAGCCGAGGCCGCCCGCGCAGCCGAACAAGTGGCCAAGCCCGCCGCCGCCAAGCCCAAAAAGAAGTAAACCGCTGGGCGATTCCGTGGGCTCATTACACTTGCTTCCATGTTGAACCTACCCACGGCACTGCAGCGCCAATTTCAAACTTGGCGCTCTGAGCATGTGCGTGTGGTGGACACGGCTTCGGCCATCAACCTGATTCGGGTTCGGTGGCTCACACAAACGGTTGCCGTGCTTAACCTGCTGCATGTGGTGGTGCTGTCCATCCAGATTGCTGGTAGCCCTGCACCCACGTCGGCCCATGCACGTTGGCAGGTCGCGCTAGCCATGGCGCACCTGGTTATGGGCGTACTCATGGTCATGGGGGCAGTGGCAGCCCACCAGCTGCGCCACACTAGCCGCCTCTTGCGCGGGCAGGCGCTGCCACTGGTCATCGCCTTGGTGGGGATGGCGTTTGGCGTGGCGGTCACCGCGATCGACCAATGGATTACGCCCAGCATCACGCCTTTTTTGATGGCCTGCGTATTGACCGGCTTGGCCATTTACCTGCGGCCCTTGCCGTCAGCCGCGTTGTACGCTCTGTCGTTCGTAGCGTTTTATGGGGCGGTGGGTGCCACCCAAATTGATGGTGCCATGCTCTGGCCCAACCGCATTAGCGCCTTGGTGGCCTGCGCCCTGGGTTGGGCCCTATCGGTCTTGCTATGGCGCAAGTTCACCATCATCACCTTGCAGCAAGCCCAACTAGACGCTGCCCACGCAGCGCTGCAAGACAAACAACGCGACCTAGAGCGCCTGACCCGCAACGACGGGCTCACCGGGCTTTTTAACCGCAACACCTTCACCGAACTGTCCAAGCGTGAATTACACCGTGCGCAGC
>JBBRNS010000166.1:0-8995 GCA_038230175.1 Burkholderiales bacterium | reverse complement strand
TTCCCAAGGCTGATGTGCCGGTGGTGCAGGTGGCGCTGCCGCACGGCTACGGCCCCACCGAGGTGTTTGCGCTGGGGGCGGCACTGCTCAGCCTGCGGGAGAGCGGTGTGCTGGTCATAGGCTCTGGCAGCATGACGCACAACCTGGGTGAATTTACTGGCAGCGATGCGTCCGCTTCGCCCTATGTCGACGCTTTCAGCCGGTGGATAGAGGCCGCGCTGGCGCAGGGCGACACGCAAGCGTTATTGAACTACCGCGCTCTAGCGCCAGCAGCCCAGCGGGCCCACCCCACCGACGACCATTTTCTGCCGCTGTTCTTCGCGCTGGGTGCAGGCGGAGCCGCCGCGCGGCCCACCTACATCAGCCGCGAGGTGATGTACGGCATGCTGGCGATGGATTCGTTTGCTTTAGAGTGAGCCTGCGGCGGAATTAATCCTTAGCCACTTCCAACACCAGCTTACCGAAGTTCTCACCGTTGAACAGCTTGAGCAATGTTTCCGGGAAGGTCTGCAGGCCCACCACCACGTCTTCTTTGCTCTTCATCTTGCCGCTTTGGATGTAGCCTGCCATCTCGGCCACGGCCAAGTGGTAGCGGTCGGCGTAGTCAAACACCACAATGCCTTCCATCTTGGCGCGGTTCACCAACAGGCTCAGGTAGTTCTTGGGGCCTTGCACGGCCGTTGTGTTGTTGTACTGGCTGATGGCGCCGCAGATGATGATGCGCGCCTTGCGGTTGATGCGGGCCAGCACGTCGTCCAAAATTTCGCCGCCCACGTTGTCGAAGTAAATGTCCACGCCTTTAGCGCAGTGCTCTTTCAGGCCCGCGCGAACCGATCCGGGGCCCGCTTTGTAGTCGATACAGGCGTCAAAGCCCAACTCTTTCACTACCCACTCGCACTTGGCGGCACCGCCTGCAATACCCACCACGCGGCAGCCTTTGAGTTTTGCCATTTGCCCCACGGTTTGGCCCACGGCACCGGCCGCACCGGATACCACCACGGTCTCACCGGGTTGGGGCTGGCCCACGTCCATCAGGCCAAAGTAGCCGGTCATGCCGGGCATGCCCAGCACGTTGAGCCACTGCGTTAGGCTGCCTGCACGCAGGTCAATTTTGACCATGCCATTGCGGCGAATGTCGTCTTTGGCGATGGTGATGTACTCCTGCACACCAAAGCCTGCGCTCACATAGTCGCCCACAGCAAATTTTTCGTTCTTGGAAGCGATCACTTTTCCGACGCCACCGGCGCGCATGACTTCGCCGATGCCCACGGGAGGGATGTAGCTCTTTGCATCGTTCATCCAGCCGCGCATGGCGGGGTCCAGCGAGAGCGCCAAGGTTTTTAGGGTCACGCCACCGTCCTGCGGCTCGGTCACCGGCTCCGACGTGTGGCTCCAGTCCGTTGGTTTGGGCATCCCAACGGGGCGCGCAGCCAGACGAATTTGGTGGTTAACGAGCTTGGCGAGGGACATAAGGTACTCCAATAGGGTGCGTTAAGAAAGCGTTGCAGCGACCGCGCTGCGGGGGCTGCGTACTCAGCCAATGATCGTAACGCCCAATCGGTGCGCTTTGGGTTGCCAACGCGACAGCACAGCCCTATCGGCCATGGCTTTGTACGCTTTTTAGATTGCGTCTATGCTCTGCCCTGATGTTTTTTAACCGCGCGTTTTAGCGTAGCTACCAGCAAAAAGCCAGAAAGAGCAACTATGCCCAACTCTCCTGCATCCAGACCTTACGACGTGGTGTTGTATGGCGCCAGCGGCTTTGTGGGCCGCCAAACGGTGGACTACTTTGCGCGATCAAAGCAGGTCAAAGCCACCGGTCTACGCTGGGCGCTGGGCGGTCGCTCGGCTGAAAAATTGAAGGCGGTGCGTGCGGCCAGCGGTGCCAAGCAGGCCGGCATTGTGGTTGCCGAGGCGCATGACCTGGTCGCTATGGATGCCCTGGCGGCCAGCACCCGCGTGGTGCTTAGCACCGCAGGGCCGTTTGCCCTGTACGGCAGTGACTTGGTGGCCGCTTGTGTGCGCCACGGCACCCACTATGTCGACATCACTGGCGAGACCCCGTGGGTCAGAAGCATGATCGACCAACACCAGAGCGAAGCCCAGCGCAAGGGCGCACGCATCATCCCGTTTTGCGGGTTTGACTCGGTCCCGTCCGAGCTGAGCGTGCGTTTGGCAATTGAGACCATGTGGGAGCGTTTTGGTGAACCCTGTACGCAGGTCAAAACCGCGTACACCATTCGGGGCGGCTTTAACGGTGGTACCTTGGCGTCCCTGTTCAACATGCTGGCCTCGGGTCAGTCGGCGGCCATGGCCGATCCGTTTTTGCTCAACCCCGAAGGCAGCCGCCCAGCCAATGTCAAGGACCATGCCGATGTGAAGGGCCCGCGGTTTGACCCCGACTTTTCGGCGTGGCTGGGGCCTTTCATGATGGCGCCAATCAACACGCGGGTGGTGCGCCGCAGTGCCGCCCTGTTGGACTATCCCGAAGGCTTCACCTACCAAGAGTACCTGCGCCTGGGCAAGGGCTTAGGGGCGGCAGTGGCCGCCACCGGTTTGAGTGCGGGCATGGCGGTGTCGGACGTGGCGCTCAAGGTGGGCCCGCTGCGCCGCTTGGCGCAGAAGCTGGCGCCCCAGCCCGGCGCCGGGCCCTCTGAGGCCAGCATGGACGGCGGCTCGTTTCGTTGCCAATGGGTCGGGCACAGTGCCAGCGGAAAAATGGTGCGTGGTGTGGTGGCCGACCAGGGCGATCCCGGTAACCGGGCCACCACCAAAATGTTGTGTGAATCGGCGCTGGCGCTGGCCTTGCAGCTTGACGACTTACCCGGTGGACGCCAACACGGCGGCGTGTTGACCCCCGCCAGTGGGCTTGGCGACGTGTTGGTACAGCGCCTGCGCCTGGCTGGCATGACCCTTCAGGCTGATCCGGCGCCCTGATGTCGCAAGCTGCTGTCAGGGCAGGGCGCATAGGCGCTACATTTGTGGGCCCCGGCAATGCCGAGCCTAGGCACCGGGTAACTCTATTAACTTCTTGCAACGCTTGGAACCATGACTAAAAAATCTACTGTAGCCCCCACCGCTTTGATCACTGGTGCTTCATCCGGCATTGGTGAGGCTTTGGCCCATTGTTTTGCGGCCGCCCATTTCAATCTGATCTTGGTCGCGCGCAGCGAAGGTAAACTCAAAACGCTGGCCCGCGCCTTGACTGAAAAACATGGCGTGGAGGTGCGGGTGCAAGCGGTTGACTTGTCACAGTCGGGCGCGGTCGAACAACTGCACGTTGCTGCGCGGCGCCAGCACGCTGCGGTGGATGTTTTGGTCAACTGCGCCGGTGTGTTGGAGCAGGGCTCATTCGCTGCCATTCCACACTCCAGCCACCAGCAAATCATTGACCTCAATATCTCGGGCCTGACCGCCATGCTGAGCGCCTTTTTGCCCGACATGGTCAAGCGCGGCTCGGGCAAGGTGCTGAACGTGGCCTCCATTGCGGCGTTTCAGCCGGTGCCCACCTTGGCCACCTATGCGGCCAGCAAAGCCTATGTGTTGTCGCTTTCTGAGTCATTGGCGGAAGAGCTGCGCGGCACGGGTGTGACCGTCACCGCGCTGTGCCCGGGCATTACCGCGACCAATATGTTTACGCAAGCGGCAGACGCCAACGACAAGATCGGTCACTTGCCGGGATTTTTGATTGGCGACGTAAAAGACGTGGCGGAGATGGCTTTTGCCGCCTGCATGAAGGGCGACGCTGTGTGCGTGCCAGGCGCCGTCAACCAGGCGGCCATGATTGCTTCCCGTGGCACACCCAAATGGTTGGTACGCCGCATTGGCGGGCTCTTAGGGCGCAAGGCTTTGTAACTGATTTTCGGGTGAATGGCTGACCATGACTATTGCAAACCTGCCGGCCCCCTGCGTACCTGGCGACCAATTAGAGGCGACGCTGCGGCAGCAGGGTTACGTGGTGCTCAGTGCCGCCACGGTAGCCGCCTTGTCGGGCGCGCCGCTGGCTGAACTGAACGCGCTGGTACCGAGTTGGCAAGACCTGGTGCCGGATGATTACCTCAAAGACGGCGGGCGCTATCGCAGCCGCCGCCACAGTTGCTTTTTTGTGGATGGCGACGCGCTAGAGCAGGTGGCCCACCGTGCCCACTGGCAGCCGCTGGAGTACAACGCCTTGCACGGCGGCATGGAGCGCTGGTTTGAGCCCATGGCTGCGTCCATTGTCGGCAGTGCCGCCTTTGGCGCCTTGCTGCGTTGGATGGCTGGCGTGTGCTCCCAGCTGTTGGGTGCGCGTCCTTGGTTTGTCGAGGCGCACCAGTTTCGTATTGACACCACCGACGGCATTGGACGACCCACCCCGGAGGGCGCGCACCGCGATGGTGTCGACGTGGTCGCGGTTTTTCTGGTGGCGCGCCAAGCCATCAAAGGCGGAGAGACGCGCGTGTTTGACGCCTTCGGCCCCAGCGGACAGCGCTTCACCTTGACCGAACCTTGGTCGTTGTTGTTATTGGACGACGCCCGTGTGGTGCACGAGTCCACACCCATACAGCCTATTACTGAGGGGGGGTATCGCGACACTCTGGTAATTACCATGCGATCGGGTGGCTTCCCCACGATAAAGGCAATCTAGAATGATTCGTCGGCTTTGAAAAGCCTCTAGGGAAGTCCATGTCCTGTTCCCCCGCAGAACTACAACGCAAGAGCGACGAATTTCTAGCCAAGTGGCACGCAGCTAAAACCCAACCTGGGTTTGACGGCTATGTCGAGTTCGCGGTTACCGTATCGAGCTTCACCGGTTTTCTGGAGTCCAAGGCCCTTTCCGGTTTGCACCAAAGCGCCCATGCCTTAGAGAAAAATGTGTTGTCGCTGTTCGATCAGCTGACCAGCGATACCATGCCCGAAGACCGGTTGGCTGAACTGGACCGCCAGATTGGTGAGCTTGGCGCGCGCATCGAGTCGTTCTTGGTGGCCAACACCCCGCCCATTGCCGAGCGGCGCCTGCAAACCGAGGCCGAGCCTGATCCCGACGCCGAGGCGGTGACCGAGCTGCTCACCTCCAAGTCCATTTGGTTTTTGACATCGACTCCTGAGGTCTGGAAAGACTTGGCCACCCAGGCAGGCTATTTCAATATCCAAGTCGAAATGTGCCGCTTGCAGGACAACCCCACCGCCGAGCGTGAGCCGGTTATTGTGCTGGTGGATGCTGCTGGCGTTGATTTCGCCGAGTATGCGGCGGCGGTCAAGGCGCTGCGCTCGCAATTTTCGGCCACCACCATCATTGGCTTAAACCTCGCCTCCAACTTTGACACCCTGCGCATGGCCTTGGTTTCTGGCTGCGAGTTTTGTTTTACCGTCGGTACCCCGCAGGCCTTAATCATGGGGCGCATTGTAAAAATGTGCGGCAAGGAAGAAGAGCAGCCCTACCGCGTGCTGGTGGTAGAGGACTCCAAGACAGCCAGTGCGGTGATCCAGCGCACCCTCAAGCAGTCGGGCATGGAGTCAATGGCCATCGCCAGGCCGCAAGAGGTCTTGACCAGCATGGTCAAATTCCAGCCTGATCTGGTGCTGATGGACATGTTCATGCCGGGCTGTACCGGCGTCGAGGTGACCCGCGTGATTCGCCAGCACGAAGAGTTTTTGTCCACACCGGTGGTCTACCTTTCGGGCGACTCTAGCATCGCCCTTCAAGTGGATGCATTGCGCCTGGGTGGCGACCACTTTTTGACCAAACCCTTCAATCCGGTGATATTGAACGCCGTGGTTAAAAGCAAAATCGACCGCTACCGCAACCTGCGCCGTTCCATGACGCTGGACAGCATGACGGGCCTGCTCAACCACCTGACGTCCAAGCAGCGGCTGGACGCCGCCGCGACGACATCCGACGCCGACGGCACCACCCTGTGCGTGGCCATGATCGACATCGACCACTTCAAAAACGTGAACGACTCTTATGGCCACCCCTTGGGCGACCAGGTGATCCGCAGCCTCGCGTGGTTGCTCAAGCAGCGACTGCGCAAGACAGATTCGGTGGGCCGCTACGGCGGGGAAGAGTTTTTGGTGATCCTGCCCGACGCCGATGCCGCGCGGGCACACCAGCTTCTAGACCGCATTCGTGTGGATTTCTCGATGTTCCAGCACACGGTAGGCAACACCTCGTTCTCATGCACGTTCTCAGGCGGAATTGCCCAGTTCACCCGGGGGCTGGGTGGGCCGTCCGCCATCAAAATTGCTGACGAAGCCCTGTACATCGCCAAGCGCAAGGGGCGCAACCAGCTGGTGGTTGCTTAGGGGGCAAACACCCCTGGCGCTAACGCTTTAGATGCGTTCGAAGATGGCCGCAATACCCTGGCCACCGCCAATACACATGGTCACCAGCGCGTAGCGGCCTTGGATACGCTCCAGTTCATACAGGGCTTTGACGGTGATGACCGCGCCGGTGGCACCAATCGGGTGTCCCAGCGAAATGCCCGATCCGTTGGGATTGACCTTGGCAGGGTCCAGCCCGAGGTCACGCGTAACGGCGCAGGCCTGTGCGGCAAACGCCTCGTTGGCTTCGATCACGTCGAGGTCATTGACTGTGAGACCGGCTTTCTTCAGGGCGGCCTGCGTGGCTGGTACGGGGCCAATGCCCATGTACTTGGGGTCGACACCCGCGTGGGCGTAGGACACCAGGCGCGCCATGGGTTTGAGGCCACGGGCCTTGGCTGCGCCGGCTTCCATCAGCACCACGGCGCCCGCTGCGTCGTTGATGCCGGAGGCATTACCAGCGGTGACGGTACCGTTCTCTTTCAAGAAAGCGGGCTTGAGTTTGGCCATGTCGGCCGCAGAGCAGTTGGCTCGGAAGTGCTCGTCCACCGCATAGGCCACCTCGCCCTTTTTGCTCTTGAGCATCACGGGCATGATCTGGCTGGTGAAGTAACCGGCCTCAGTGGCGCGCTGGGCGCGGTTGTGGCTCTCTACCGCAATCGCGTCTTGCTCTTCGCGGCTGATGCCCCACTTGGCGGCAATATTCTCGGCCGTCACACCCATATGGATGTTTTGAAATGGATCGTGCAGGGCGCCAATCATCATGTCCACCATTTTGGTGTCGCCCATGCGGGAGCCCCAGCGCATGTTCAGCGAGGCAAACGGGGCGCGGGTCATGTTCTCGGCCCCACCGCCAATGGCGATGTCGGTATCACCCAGCAAGATGCTCTGGCTGGCCGACACAATGGCTTGCAGGCCCGAGCCGCAAAGGCGGTTCACATTAAAAGCCGGGGTCGCTTCAGAACAGCCGCCGTTAATAGCCGCCACGCGCGAAAGGTACATGTCTTTGGGTTCGGTGTTGACCACGTGGCCAAACACCACATGGCCTACGTCACGGCCTTCTACATGCGCACGGGCCAGCGATTCACGCACGACTTGGGCGGCTAGCTCGGTGGGGGGGATGTCTTTCAAACTGCCACCAAAGGTGCCAATGGCGGTGCGCACGGCGCTAACTACTACTACTTCACGGGTCATGGAATTGCTCCTTTTTTACAATCCGGCGATCTTACACAAGCACGCGGCAGGGCTATTGGTGGCGCAAATGGCGCCATACGAGGGGTCAAACATGCCCGCAAGGCCAAGGCATTGGCCCGAACGGACTATAGGCAGAACCCAGTGATCCGCCTAAACTTAGACGGGTAGCAGAAGGGCGGGATTGGCCCTTCACGACCCCAAGCCCCCAATGGGAGCGATAGCCGTGACGCAAGCGCAACATTCGGCCAAACAACAGGAACAAATACGGACACATACGGTTTGCCGGGATGATTCATACGAGCACTAATTATTTCGCGCGAGACCAGTTCAAGGGTCTTCTGGCTGCTATTGAGGCCAATAGCAGCGAGGATTCGCTCACCCGATTGATTAGTCACCAGCAGTGGGAAATCATCGCTGAATTTTTGCAGCTCTTTACCTTGGCCGGTGGGCAAGAGTTAATCCGCCAAGGCTCCGTCGACCGTTCGCTTTATTTTCTGGAAGAAGGCACGGTGACTGTGCACTATGAAGACGTCAACAGCCGCATTCGGCTGGCGGTATTAGGCCCAGGTTCGGCGTTGGGGGAGGGTAGCTTTTTCTCGCGTCTGCCGCGCAGTGCCACGGTGCATGCGGCTTCGCCTTGCAAGATCTGGCGCCTGTCGGCGCAGCGGTTTGAAGAATTGTCGCGCCGTTTTCCCGGCCCGGCCTTGGCGTTGGCGATGGGGTTGGGATCCGTTATTTCGGTGCGGCTGCAGTCGCAGCGCAAACGCACTGCGGTTACCTAATTGACAGCGGTTTCCTAACAACCCACTCCCCCAACCCCTCACCCCGCCGGGCGAGGGGAGCTTTAACAGCCCTATTTGGCCAACGTGCCTAAGGTGTCAAGTTCCAATCGGGGTTTAACGCTGTTTACGCGTAAGGGGCCAGAAATCGGGCTTTTGAAGGCGCGGCAGCACTGGCAAAGATTTGGATAAACACGCTGGTGCATACTGGGTTATAAGCCTCGTGTTCAGGGGCAAACCACAGGGGGTATTCAGTGCTTGTTTGGTTTTTTGTTATTTTGGCGATTGTTGTCACTATTTGGTTGGCCGGCACGTTCTTGCTGCGCGGTACTGACCAGGGCGAATTCGATCAACCCAAAGCGGGGTCTGGCCAGCCACAAAGACAGCTATTTTCTAGCGGAGACACGCTCAACGACGAGCACCGGGCTGTGGTTAAAACCCTTGGTGGTATTTACACTTCCTTAAAGGGCGCACCCCGCATCCGGCATCTAGGGCTGCTGCGCGCTGCCATGGACAACATGATGGCCCACCGCAACCTTAAGGCGCAGTTCACGCCGGTCAAGGCGGGTGGCGTCCCCGCCGAATGGGTGGTCGTACCCGGTGCCGATAGCAAGCGGCGCACGCTGTACATACACGGGGGTGCTTGGATGATGGGCAGTTCGCGCAGCCACCGGGTCATTACATCCAAGTTCTCGGAGATCACCGGCGGCGCTGTGCTG
>JBBRNS010000165.1:0-9079 GCA_038230175.1 Burkholderiales bacterium | reverse complement strand
TACTTTGCAACCCGGCGGCGTGTACCTCGCGCTCAGGCACGACGTGTTGTTCCACTGCAAAGCCCATACCTTGCAGCAGCGTCGCGGTGTGCTCTGCATGGGGTGTGTTGTTGCCGGGCGGCGTGTCAGTGGGTACGCGCACCAGCGCTTGCAAAAAGGCCACTTCGTCGTCAAAGTGGGCGTCGATCCAAGCGTCGAGTTGTTGGTAGGTGTTCATGGAGGGTGGTTCAATCAAGGGGCTGGTGCTGCAGGCCGTCGAGCAGCTGGGTGAATGCATCCACAGCCAACTGCATGTCGTCGCTGGTGGTGGACTCCAGCGGGTTGTGGCTGATGCCGCCGTTTTGACCACGCACAAACAGCATGGCCTGGGGTAGGAGGGTGTGCAGCTTCATCGCGTCATGGCCTGCCCCGCTGGGCATGCGGTGTAGTGGCACGCCCAATGCCGCCACGGCGGCTTCCCAACGGGCCTGCCATTGGGGGGCACTGGGGGCGGCGCTGGCACGCATGGTCTCAAGGAGCTGTAATTGCACACCGCGGCGCTGGCAAGTGGCTTCCAGTTGACGCAACACGTCCTGGGCCAAGGCGTCGCGCTGCCCGTCCGACGGTGCGCGCAGGTCCAGCGAAAACGCACAACGCCCCGGAACCACGTTGATTGAGCCACCGGGCACCTGCAGCATGCCCACCGTGGCGACCGAGTCCCCATCGCGCGCCGCACGCTGCTCGGCATACACCATCCATTCGGCCACGGCCATGGCGGCGTCCCGGCGGTTGGCCATGGGCGTGGTTCCGGCGTGGCTGGCCACTCCGGTGATTTCGCCCTGAAAACGCAGGCTGGCGTTGATGGAGGTGACCACGCCCAAAGGCAGGTTCATTGCATTGAGCACCGGGCCCTGCTCGATGTGTACTTCGACAAACCCCAGGTAATCGTCAGCATTGCGCTGCAGGCTGGGGATGGTGTCTATGGCCAGGCCCGAATGCTCCATGGCTTGGCGCATGGAGATGCCGTCGGCATCAAGCTGCTCCAGCCACGCGGGATTGAAGTCGCCAGTGAGGGCGCTGGAGGCCAGAAACGTCGCCTTAAATCGTTGACCCTCTTCTTCGGCAAAGGCCACGATCTCGATTCCAAAAGGCAGACGCCGCTCCTGGGCGTGCAGGTGCCGCACCGCAGCCAAGGGGACATAGATGCCCAAACGCCCGTCGTACTTGCCGCCGTTGCGCACCGTATCAAAATGGCTGCCAGTCAGCAGTGTGCGGGATTTTTTAGGTGTTTTAGGCCCCTGGCCCTCATGGAACGTGCGCAAGCAGCTATCACTTTCATAGCGACCCACCACATTACCTACCGCATCGATGTGTACGCTGTCGCAACCGCACAGGCGCATTTCGGCCGCGATCTGCTGGGCGCAGGCACGGTGGGCGTCGCTCAGGTAGGTCACCGTAAGCTGCCCTTGGGCGGCGTAGGTCGGTTCGCTGTGCCGCGCCAGTGCTTCTTGCCAGTCCCACACCTGGTTACCTTGTTCTGGCTGGGTGTCAAACAGGTCGTTGAGCCGCAGTTCGGCAATGCGGTGGATGTTGCGCAGGCACTCGTCTCGTTCCAGGTCGGGCGCGCTGTTCATGCGCCGCACCAGTGTGGCGATGATTTCCGCCTTGCCCAGCCCCGTTCCCCGTGGGCCGCGCACCGCCACGATGAACGGGAAACCAAAACGCGCGTTGTAGGCCTGGTTGAGCGCCTGCAACTGCGCCAATTCGTCGGGTGTGCAGTGGGTCAAGCCTGCAGTGCGTTGTTCGTGGGCGGATTCGGCGGTCAGGCTGGCATCCACCATGGCCTTGCCCGCCAACTCGGGGTGCGCGCGGATCAGCGCCAGCTGGACGTCGGCACTCGCCTCCGATACTGCCACGGCCATGTGGTATTTGAGCTGTACCAAGGATGCAAATGGCCTTTTTGCCAGTGCTGTTTGTGCCACCCACGGTGAGCGCTCGTACACACCGGCCAGAAGCCGGGTAGCCTCATCCAGCGGAGTCTGGTTAATCTGGTTCAGAGTGAGTGCCATTGGGGGCCTTGTACAGGTTGGATCTACGCTGCGGCTAGGGGGCGGTAACGGGGGCTGTAAAGGGGTGGGTGGCTTTCCAGTGCCGCGCGATGTCTAGGCGGCGGCACACCCACACTTTGTCATGCTGCGCAATGTGGTCCAGAAACCGGTGCAGCGCGGTAATGCGCCCGGGGCGCCCCAACAGGCGGCAGTGCATGCCGATGCTCATCATGGCGGGTTGGTTCAGTCCATTCGGGTCGCCCTCGGCATACAGCACATCAAAGGTGTCTTTGAGGTACTGAAAAAACGGGTCGGCGTGTGAAAACCCCTGTGGCAGGGCAAAACGCATGTCGTTGCAGTCCAGCGTGTAGGGCACGATGAGTTGGGGCACAACGTGGCCGTCCGACTTTTGTACTTGCATCCAAAACGGCAAATCGTCGCCGTAGTAATCGCTGTCGTACTCAAACCCACCGTGGTCTGCCACCAAGCGCCGGGTGCGTGGGCTGTCGCGTCCGGTGTACCAGCCCAGCGGTTTGGATCCAGTCAGTGCTTCAATGGCTTCTACCGCTTGCTGCATGTGCGTGCGCTCGGTGGCTTCGTCCACGTTTTGGTAGTGAATCCAGCGCCAACCGTGGCTTGCAATTTCATGGCCCTGCGCCACTAAGGCTGCACACAGCTCGGGGTGGCGCTGCAGCGCCATACCGACACCAAACACGGTCAGTGGTAGGCCGTGTGCCTCAAACGCTCGCAGGATGCGCCAAACCCCGACGCGTGAGCCATATTCGTATATGCCCTCCATCGTGATATGGCGCTCGGGATAACTTGCCGGGTTGAACATCTCCGACAAAAATTGCTCGGAGCCCGCGTCGCCGTGCAGCACGCAGTTCTCACCGCCTTCTTCGTAATTCAGTACAAACTGCACCGCCACGCGCGCACCACCGGGCCACTGCGCATGGGGCGGACGTTGGCCGTAGCCGACCAAGTCACGGGGGTAGGGCTGGGTAGTGTCGTAGTGCTGCATGGGGTGAAGGTTGGTTGATTCAGGCGGCGGTGTCCAGCCCAAGCGCTTTTTCAACATTGCACAGGTGGAGATCCATCAGGTGCAGCGCCAGGGATTCGTCCCGCATCTCCAGGGCGGCCACGATGGCGCTGTGTTCTTCGTGCGAGTGGGCGGCCGCGCTGATTGATTGGTGCATCAAGGTAATGAGGGCGCAGCGCGCCAGCAGTTCGCGCAGCATGTCAGCCAACACTGTGTTGCCCATCCGTTCAGCCATGCGTACATGAAAGTCGCCCAGCAAGGCGGTGCGCCCCGTCACGTCGCCGCGCTGCACGGCCGCACGCTCCTGGGTGACGTGGTCTTTCAGCGCATCAAGGTCGGCGCTGGTGCCCGTTTGCAAAAAGGCGCGTGTCATGCCGGCTTCCAACATGCGGCGCACCGCAAATACCTGGCGGGCTTCGTCGGCCGACGGGGCCGCCACAAACGCGCCGCGTGCCGGTTCCATGCGAATCAGGCGGTTTTGGGAGAGTTGGAACAGCGCCTGGCGAACCAGAGTGCGCGACACCCCAAATTGGGTCGCCAACTTTTGCTCCACCAGTTTGGCGCCTGGCTGCAAACGGTGTTCAACGATAGCGCGGGTTAGCGCTTCAACAATAGCCCCAGTGGAGGTGATTTCCATGGGTGCATGATAGCGATAAACCTCAAAAGTGTATACACTTTGAGGCCTGAAACACAGGAGCCCCCATGGGATTGAGTACACACGTTCTGGACACCATGCACGGTACACCGGCTGCGGGAATGGCGGTGGCGCTGTACACCACGCAGGGCGAGCTGGCCACCTTGGTGCAGCGCTTTGTACTCAACGTGGATGGCCGCAACCCGGGGGGCATGCTGTATGAGCACGACAACCTCAAGGTTGGAACCTACCGCCTGGTGTTTGATGTGGCTGCCTATTTCAAGGCCTGTGCCGTGTCGCTGCCAGAGCCGAATTTTCTGAACTGCGTGAGTTTGGATTTTGGCGTGGCCGATGCCAGCCAGCACTACCATGTGCCGCTGCTGGTCAGCCCCTGGAGCTATTCCACCTACCGCGGGTCGTGACGCATGGCCGGAGCCCGAAAACATCATCAAAGATTACATAAAGGAGCCTAACGATGACACATACACACCGTGCACAACACCCTGGATGGCAGCGCAGCGCAGGAGCAGCAGTTGCCGTGGTAGCGGTAATACTCGCGGGCTGCAGCGCCGATATGGGGCTGCAGGTGCAGAACCGGGAAGCGTCGCAAACTCTGGCGCGTCAATCGGAGCCGAGCGGCTCGGTCTACAGGGGGTGGCGCATCTTTCAAGACAAATGTGCGTCTTGCCATGGACCTGCAGCGCTGGGTAGTGCCGGCGCACCTGACCTGTTACCCCGGGTGGCGGCCATGGGTCCGCGCCAGTTTGTGAGCCTAGTCTTAAAACGGTATGACTGGAACAATGGAGTCGATAAGTCGAGCAAAGATGCCGCTGTGCAGGATGCTGTGGTCGACCAAGTTTTGCAGCGCAAAGAGCCTGTCTTGGTGATGCCCGCTTGGGGCACAGAGCCTAGTGTCAATACCCACGTTGCCGACCTGTACGCCTATCTGTCGGCGCGTTCCCAAGGAAGCCAGGGAACTGGCCGCCCCACACCATAACCCGGCAGGGTTATAGGCGGGGTGCGGGTGGTGGGGCTTACATCTGGCCTTCGGTCAGGGTGTCGTGCTGGAAGCGACCGCTTTTGTGCCACAGCCACGTGTCGGTGTAGGTCACGCTGCCCATCAAAACCGGCGCCGGGTAAGGCGCCGCCGCGCGCACGGAGCGCTCGATGTCGGCCATCACTTCAGGTGCCTGGCTCGGCGCACGCATCCAGTTGGTGCTGACAACTTTTCCCTGTCCGTCGATGACAACCTGCAACACACCCACTGCGTATAGCAGGGGTGGCATCTTTCCGGGGTAAATGCGAGTCCGGTTGGCGGCATACAAATGGGCGGCCGCGTCACGCCGGTAGTCGCGTGGCGTACGGGCGGTGGACGTTTCGCCATAGAAAACCGGTGGTGGCGCCACGATAACCAGTGGCGGAGCAACAGGTGCGGGTGGCGGGGGCGGGGGGGGCGCAATGACGGGGGGCTTGCTGGCGCAGCCGGCGACCAGCGCTGCAATGCAGGCACATGCGCTGGCCCATGACATGGATCGGCGAAAAGAGGGGGTTTTCATGCGGGGGTCTCCGGGCAATGGGGTGCAGGCATACTGTGCCCGAACTATACCCACCGCGTTTATGAGCAACATTTTAAAAGGTATCTGAATGTGACTGGGCTATCGGAATTCTTGCAGCGATTGGGCGCGGCGCCGGCAGTTTTGGTGACGGTGCAGTCCAGCCGTGGCTCGGTGCCACGCGAAGTGGGGGCGTGGATGGCGGTTTTTGCCGACGGCACGCTCAATACGGTGGGGGGCGGTCGTCTGGAGTGGGATGCCTGCGCCCGTGCCCAAGAAATGCTGCAGGCAGCGCCTGGCCCGGCGGATGCGGTGCAACGCTACGCCCTGGGCCCCAGTTTGGGGCAGTGTTGTGGCGGCGAGGTGGTGCTGCGTTTTGAGCGTGTCAGCGCGCAGGACAGCGCGGCCTTGGCCCAGCGGCTGCGCGGCGCCCCAACGCCGGTGGCGCTGTTTGGTGGGGGTCATGTGGGCGCGGCCTTGGTGCAGGTGCTCAGTCGTCTGCCGATGGCGGTGACCTGGATCGACAGCCGCGATGGCGTGTTTCCGGCTGAGGTGCCCGCTGGTGTGCAGTGCGAGCATTCAGAACCGGTGCACGCGGCCGTGGCGACTTTGGTGACGGGAACGCGGGTGCTCATCATGAGTTTTAGCCACGCCGAAGACCTCGATATTGTGGCTGCTTGCCTGCAGCGCCAGCGCGACCGCGGGGATTTACCCTACGTGGGCCTGATCGGTAGTCGCACCAAATGGGCGTCGTTCCAAAGTCGGCTTAAGGCGCGCGGGTTTGCCGATGCGGAACTGGCCCACGTTACTTGCCCCATCGGCGTGCCCGGTATCGCCGACAAGCGCCCCGAGGCGATCGCCGTGGCGGTGGCGGCGCAATTGCTGCAGTTGCCTCAAACCATGCCCCCGCCCTTGCAATAGCAAAGCTGACTACACTTAAATCGCACGCCAAGGAGCACTCACCGTATGGAAAGTTACCTGCTGGACTGGGCCAATTTGCTACTGCGCTGGGTCCATGTCATCACCGCCATTGCGTGGATTGGCTCCTCGTTCTACTTTGTGTTTTTGGACAGCAGCCTCACGCCGCCGGTGGATGCCGATTTGCAGCGCCAGGGCGTCAGCGGTGAGTTGTGGGCCGTGCATGGCGGGGGTTTCTACCACCCGGTCAAGTTTGCTGGTGCGCCGCCACAGTTGCCCAGCCATCTGCACTGGTTTTATTGGGAGAGTTACAGCACGTGGCTGAGTGGCTTTTCGCTGTTTACTGTGTCCTACCTGTGGCACGCAGGCACCTACCTGGTCGATAAATCGGTGATGGACTGGGCGCCCAGTATGGCCATTGCGGCGGCTTTGTCATTTTTGGTGGTTTTTTGGCTGGCGTACGACGCCATTTGCCGCATTTTTGGTCAGCGCGCGCAGGGTGACCGCATCGTGGGTGTGCTGGTCGCCGTGCTGGTGGTGGGGGCTGCGTGGCTTGCCTGCCATTGGTTTGCCGGGCGGGCCGCGTTTTTGTTGGTGGGGGCCATGCTGGCCACTGCCATGAGTGCCAATGTGTTTTTCTGGATCATTCCGGGCCAAAAAACCATGGTGGCGGACATCAAAGCCGGCAAAGCGGTAGACCCCATCCACGGCAAACGCGGCAAACAGCGCAGTGTGCACAACACCTATTTCACGCTGCCGGTGCTGTTTGCCATGCTCAGCGGGCACTACAGCTTTACCTACACCCACCCGCAAAACTGGCTGGTGCTGGTGGCCATGATGGGCGCGGGGGCTGCCATTCGCCAATTTTTTGTGCTGCGCCATGGCTTCAAGCTCGGGCGCAACCGCCATCCGTGGCCCTATGCACTACTGGGCATTGGGGCGGTATTGGCGGTCATCGTCTGGCTCAGTCCGAAGGCCCCAAGTGCTGAAAATGCTATTAATTCAGTAGCGATTGACGCAATAGCTACGAGGGCTACCGTGCCAATTGGTTATGAATCCGTGCAACCGGTGTTCGAGAAACGCTGCTACCTCTGCCACGGCGCTCAAGTGCAAATGAAAAACGTGCGCTTGGACTCTGCTGCCGCGGTGGCGCAGCACGCGCAGGCCATCTACCAGCAGGCCGTCATGACCCAAATCATGCCGATGAACAACGCCACCCACATCACCGCGCAAGAGCGGGCTCTGCTCAAAGCGTGGTACGAGGCGGGCGCCAAGACCCAATAAGCCGCACCGCACATGGCCAAATACAGCCCTCACATCTCAGAAACGCCGGCTACCCAATGGCTCAAGATCCATCAGGTGGCCTTCACCGAACATCCCTACGACTATTTAGAGCACGGTGGCGCGCAGCACAGCGCGCAGGTTTTGGGAATGGATCCCTTTATGGTGGTCAAGACGCTCGTCATGCAAGACCAAGACGCCAAGCCGCTCTTGGTGTTGATGCACGGCAATCGCACCGTTTCTACCAAAAATCTGGCACGCCAGATCGGCGCCAAGTCGGTCGTGCCATGCACCCCCGAGGTCGCCAACCGACACAGCGGCTACCTTGTGGGGGGCACATCGCCTTTTGCGACCCGCAAAGCCATGCCGGTCTACATCGAAGAAAGTATTCTCGCCTTGCCAAAAATCCTGATCAACGGCGGGCGCCGGGGTTATCTGGTCGGCCTGGCACCGACCGTGTGTGTCCAATTGCTGGGCGCAAAAGCGGTACAGTGCGCACTGGCTGACTAAAGCCAGCAGCCCCAATGGGGCGCGTCTTGTTCACCGGCGGCTTGCCGGTGTGGTGTTTTCAGGAGAACCGGTTTGAATTCCCTTGCAGTGATTTACCCCTTGTTGGCCACGGTGGCTGCGTACTTGGTGGGCTCTTTGTCGTTTGCGGTCATCGTCAGCCGCGCCATGGGCCTGAATGACCCGCGCACCTATGGCAGCAAAAACCCCGGTGCCACCAATGTGTTGCGCTCGGGCTCCAAACCCGCAGCGGCGGTGACCTTATTGCTCGACGCCCTCAAAGGCTGGCTGCCGGTAGTGCTGGTGAAGTGGTTTGGCGCGCCCTATGGCCTGGGCGACGGCACGGTGGCCCTGGTGGGCTTAGCAGCCTTTTTGGGGCATCTGTTCCCGGTGTTTTTTCGCTTCGTGGGTGGCAAGGGTGTCGCCACCGCTTTGGGCGTGCTGTTCGCCGTGAGTTGGATATTGGGCTTGGCCACGGCGGCAACCTGGCTTTTGGTGGCCTACTTTTTCCGTTATTCGTCGCTGGCGTCCTTGACGGCTGCGGTGTTTGCGCCGGTGTATTACCTGTTTGGTGGCGACACCGCGTGGGTCATGAGTAAGAGTACTGCGATCGCCTTGGTCGTCATGTCAGGATTTTTGGTTTGGCGCCATGCTGAAAATATTGGGCGCTTGGTCAAGGGCACCGAGTCACGGCTGGGTGCGAAAAAGAAGGCCCCATAACAACTGCCGCGTGCATTAAGGCCGCGCGTGTCCGCAGGGTGGGCCTAGCCTTGCTGCCCTACGAGGGTGCTGAGTTGCAAGATGTGAAAGTGGTTCAGATGCGCCCGCACGGTTGAAGCGGCCAATGCGGTGCGGATGCGCGGCGTGCATTCGGCTGTGCTGTGCAGGCGCGGTTCTGGCAGCAATGCGCCGTTGCCCCGCCCCACAATGGCCACAAAAGGTTGGTTGGCTATGGGGCTGCGGCGCACGACGACCGCCAGATCGTTATTGTCCAAGCGCACAAAGGTGCCCGGTGGGCACAGTCCCACAACCCGCACCATGGCATGCGCGATCTCGTCCGACTGGGCCGACACGTTGGCCATCACCGAGCGGGCCGATTCGGTCGCATTGCGCCCGGCGC
>JBBRNS010000164.1:0-9094 GCA_038230175.1 Burkholderiales bacterium | reverse complement strand
GACATGCTGCGCCGCGCCATGGGCAAGAAGAAGGCCGAGGAGATGGCCGAGCACCGCGCCATCTTCCGCGCAGGGGCTGCCAAAAACGATATCACTGAGGCCAAGGCCGACGAGATATTTGACTTGATGGAGAAGTTTGCGGGCTATGGCTTTAACAAGTCACACGCTGCTGCCTACTCGCTCTTGGCCTACCACACCGGTTGGCTCAAGGTGCACTACACGGCCGAGTTCTTCTGCGCCAACATGACGGTGGAGATGGACGACACCGACAAGCTCAAAGTCTTGTTTGAAGACGCCCAAAAAATGGGCCTGAGCTTTGAGCCGCCCAACGTCAACCGGGGCAAGCACCGGTTTGAGCCGATTTCCAACAAGCAAATTCGCTACGGCTTGGGCGCCATCAAGGGCACCGGCCAACAGGCGATTGACGCCATCGTGGCCGCGCGCGAGGGCAAAGGCCCCACCGGCGAAGAAGGCCCGTTTACCAGCCTGTTTGACTTTGCCCGGCGTGTGGAGCGCAGCCGCATCAACAAGCGCTGTGTGGAGGCGCTGATCAAGGCCGGTGCGTTTGACACCCTGCAGCTCAACCGGGCGGCGCTGGTGGCGTCTATGGACATGGCGTTTGAATTTGGCGCCGCAGCGGCGGCCAACGCCAACCAGGTGGGCCTGTTTGACATGGGCGATGGCGATGACCATGGCTCTAGTACCCAAGAGCCGGATTTGGTGGCCACCATGCCCTGGGGCGTGAAAGAAACGCTGACCATGGAGAAGACGGCCATTGGCTTCTACCTGTCGGGCCACTTGTTTGACGAAGTGGCGCTAGAGGTGCGCCGCTTTGCCAAGCGCGCCATTGCCGATGTGCTGGACACCAACGAGCCGCAGTTGCTGGCCGGCATCGTCACCGGGCTGCGCATCATCAACGGCATGCGCGGCAAGCAGTGCCTGCTCAAGCTGGACGACAAAACCGCGGTGATAGAAGCCCGCATGAGCGAGGCACTGTTTAACCAGCACAAAGACCTGATGAAAGACGATGAGTTGCTCATCGCCATGGGCAAGGCCCAGCCCGACCGCTTTACTGGCGGCACCATGTTCACCATCACCCAGGTATGGGGGCTTGAGCAGGCGCGTTGCCGGTTTGGCAAATTTTTGCGGGTGGCGGTCAATGGCCGTGACCCCGACATTGCTCGCATGGTGCGCGAGTTCCCGCCGCAGCGCTCAGAGAGCGAAGTTGGCGAGGTTGTCACCGGCATGGCGGTGCGCTTGGCGGTGCAGCGCCGCGCGGGCCTGGAGGACAGCGTGTGCAAAGGCGCTGCGGTGGAGCTGCAGTTGGGTGAGGGCGCACGCTTCTTCCCCACCGACGCCGCCCTGGCCGGCTGGCGGGCGCAGGCTGAGCAGGGTCAAGCGGCCATTGTTTATGAATAAAATAAGCCTCTAGCCCTCGCCGAATGTGCGTAAGCAGCTATTAAAGTAATAGCAAAATAGGCGCCATGTCAACGCAGTGGCAGCGCCATGTAGGGTCTAGAAAAGCCCGGTCAATCCCTTGGACGGAACACCAGGGTCAGCACTGCTGGGGTACGCCCGTCGATGTCGGTGGGCAGAACCTCGGTCTTGTCGATCGCGTTAAGCACCGCCTGGTCCCAGGAGTCCACGCCGCTAGACTTGGTGAGCTTGCGGCTCAAAATGGTGCCGGTGGCGGTAGCACGCACTTCCACCTCGGCGGCCGGATTGCCGGTGATGGTCTCTAGGTAGGTGATGTTGGGTTTGATACGGGCACGGATACGCCCGGCGTAACTTGCGGACGGGCCGGATGACTGCTTGGCCGTGCCGCGTGAATTGGCGTCGCCGGTGGTGCCCGCCAAACCGGCCATGCGCCGCAGGTTGTCTTGGCGCAGGTCAGCCAGTTTTTTGGCTTCCGCCGCGTCTTTGGCGGTGTCCTTCTTGTCTTTTTGATTTTTTTGGTCACGGGCCAATTTGTCGCGCTGCTCTTGCGCCCGTTCTGCTTTGTCTTTGGCAAGTTTTTCAGCCTTGCGCTTTTTCTCTTTGAGTGCCTCTTGCTGTCGTCGCTCTTCTTCCAGGCGGGCCAGCTCTTGCTTCTCTAGCGCTTGCTTTTCTTTGAGGGCCTGTTTCTCTTTTTGCAGGCGCTGCTTTTCGCGGGCGATTGCAATTTTGGGGTCGGGTTGCGGCTCAGGCGGCTTGGCGCGCTCAGGCGCGGGGGGGGGCTCGACTTTTTTGATGGGTTTGGGGGGCGTGGGATCCTCTTCGGCCACGGGTGGGGGCGGGGGTGGTGCAGCTTCCTGGGGCACGTTGGACCACAGCTCGGCTTCTACCGTTACCGGGATTGGGTCGCGCTTCCATTGCACTCCCAATGCCAGAAAACCGACCAGCACCAGATGCGCCAACAGGGCCAGTACTAGCGCTCGCAGCAGCCCGGGCGTTGGGGGCGGCGCGAACTCTGTGCGTTCGTTTGCGGTCATCATGCCGTGCAGGGGCCCATTCAGTTCACCAGTTGCACCGACAGGCCCACGCGCTGGATACCTGCGCGCTGAAGGGTGTCCATGACCTTGACGACACTTTCGTATTTGGCGCTTTTGTCCGCGCTAATCACCACCGCTGAGTTGGCTGCATTGCCTGAGGGGTTGCTACTTTGGGCGGTCTTGACCGCGTCAGCCAGGTCTTTGAGGCGCAACTGGCGGGTGGTGTCTTTAACCTTCATCTCCAGGCCCTCGTTTTTGCCCAGAATGACCTGGATCACCTGGTCGGGCTGGCGCGAGGCGTTGCCCACGCTGGGCAGGTCAATCACGCTGGGTGAAATCAGCGGCGCGGTCACCATAAAGATGATCAGCAGCACCAGCATCACGTCAATAAAAGGCACCATGTTGATTTCATTGATGGTGCGCCGTCCACGGCCCCTGCTTGATACGCCGGGCATGGTCAGTGCACACCCGTAGATTGGGTGCCGACGTTGCGTTGCAGGATGTTCGAGAACTCTTCGATAAAGGTCTCTTGGTGCGTGGCAATGCGGTCAATGTCGCGGGCAAACCGGTTGTAGGCCACCACGGCGGGAATAGCGGCAAACAGACCAATGGCGGTGGCCACCAGGGCCTCTGCAATGCCGGGTGCCACAGTGGCCAGCGTCACCTGGGTGAGGGCTGCCAAGCCGGTGAAGGCGTGCATGATGCCCCACACCGTGCCAAACAGGCCGACATAGGGGGACACCGAGCCCACCGTCGCCAAGAAGGACAGGTTGGCTTCTATCACGTCCATCTCGCGCTGAAAGCTGGCACGCATGGCGCGCCGCGCGCCGTCCATCAGCGTGCCTACGTCGCTGATGCGGCGCTCGCGCAGCTTTTGAAACTCGCGCATGCCGCTGGCAAAAATCCGCTCCATGGGGCCACCGTGGACTGCATTCTTGGTAGCGGCGCTAAACAGGTCGTTGAGGTTGGTGCCGGACCAAAACTCGCGCTCAAACGCATCATTCAAGACCTTGATTTTTTTGAGCGAAAACAGCTTGCGAAAAATCGCCGCCCAGCTGGTGATGGACACCACCATGAGCAGTGCCATGACAAGTTGCACCACAAAGCTGGCGTGTAGGACGAGGTTGAGTATGGAGAGGTCTTGGTTCATATTGATAAAGGGGTCGGTAAATGAACGGCGGGCATTGGGGGTGTGGGCCTACAGCAGCACGGCACGCAAACGCGCGACCGCTTCTTGCAGGTGTGCCATCGAACTGGCGGTGGAAAACCGCACGAAATGCGCGGTTTGCGCAGTGCCAAAGTCACGCCCGGGTGTGATGGCAACATGGGCTTTGTTCATCATTTCAAAGGCAAATTCCCAACTGTCTTTGAGCCCTAGTTTGGCACACGCAGCAGAGCAGTCGGCCCAGGCATAAAAAGCACCGTCGGGCACCACCGGTACCGCCAGGCCCATGGCCTGTAACTCGGGGATGAAATAGTCGCGCCTGGCTTTAAATTCACTGCGGCGCTCTTCATACAGGGTCAGGCTTTCGGGCTCAAAACAGGCCAGGGCCGCGTGCTGCGCAATCGTGCTGGGGCAAATAAACAGGTTCTGTGCCAATCGTTCGATCACCGGCACCAGCACCTCGGGCACCACCATCCAGCCTAGGCGCCAGCCAGTCATGTTGAAGTATTTGCTGAAGCTGTTGATGCTGATGATGTGTTCGTCCAGCGCCAAGGCGCTGTGCCCAAACTGGGCGTCAAAACTCAGCCCCAAGTAGATCTCGTCCACCAGGGTAATGCCGCCGTGTTCTTGTACGACGGCGTGAATCGCCCGCAATTCGTCCGGGTGAATGGAGGTGCCGGTGGGGTTGGATGGGGATGCCAGCAAGACCCCACGGGTGCGTGGACCCCACGCCGCCTTGACCTGCGCTGCGCTGAGCTGAAAGCGGTCTTGCGCGGTCGTAGGCAGCAACACCGCTCGCCCCTCGGCGGCGCTGACAAAGTGCCGGTTGCAGGGGTAGCTGGGGTCGGGCATCAAAATTTCGTCGCCCGGCTCAATCAAGGCCATGCAGGCCAGGTGCAGCGCGGCGGAGGCACCAGCGGTCACCACAATGCGGCTGGCCGGCACGTGGACGCCAAAACGCTGCGTGTACCAATCGCTAATACGCTGGCGCAGGGGTATCAAGCCCGTGGCCGGGGTGTATTGGGTGCGCCCATGTTGGATGGCCTGGGTGGCGGCCGCTTGCACCAAGGGTGGGGCGGTGAAATCGGGCTCGCCAATGTTCAAGAAGACCATGGGCGCATCGGTGTGTGCTACCTCGGCTGCCAAAGCGGCCGCAGCCTTGGCCACCTCCATGACGTAAAAAGGCTCTATCTTGTGGGCGCGCGATGAAATCTGCATATCCGCGGTGCGTAGGCTTCAGGCGCGGGGTTTTTTGACCTGGTTGCGGTCGGCTTCGATCTCTGCAGCGCGCAGACCTGGGCCGATGCCGTTCAGGATGCCGTTGACGTACTTGTGGCCATCGGTGCCGCCAAATTCTTTGGCCAACTCCACACATTCGTTCAGCACCACGCGCCAAGGCACGTCTAGGCAGTAGCTGAGCTCATACGCGCCAATCCACATGATGGCGTGCTCGACCGGCGATATCTCACCCATGGGGCGGTCCAGCAGAGGCGTGATCAGGGCGTCCAGCGTCTGGGCTTGGGCAATACAGCCCTGCAGCAGGGCGTCAAAGTGCACTGAGTCGGCTTTGTTAAAGCCAGCCAAGTCGCGGGTAAACAGGTCTATGTCTTCGGCAGCGTTGCGGCCCACCAGGTATTGGTACAGGCCCTGCAGGGCAAACTCACGCGCGCGCGAACGGTCAGACTTGCTGCCGGCCTTGCGGGCGCCGGTGCTGGTCAGCCCCGTGCGGGATTGGCGGGGAGGGCGCTTGCTGGTGGGTGGGGTGGTGTTGTCGCTCATTAAATGGATTCCAGAAGGTTGGCCATTTCAACGGCAACACGGGCGGCATCGCGCCCTTTCTCGACCTGGCGGGCAATGGCTTGGGGCATGTCTTCGGTGGTCAAAATAGCGTTGGCTACGGGCAACTGGTAGTCCAGCGCCACGCGAGTCACGCCGGCACCGGCTTCGTTGGCGACCAGCTCAAAATGGTAGGTCTCACCGCGGATGATGCAGCCAATCGCTACTAGGGCGTCAAAGGCTGACTTTTCCGCCATGGCTTGCAGAGCAACCGGTACTTCAAGTGCGCCGGGCACGGTGACTAGCACGATGTCTTTCTCGGCCACACCTAACTCCATGAGTTCGGACTTGCAGGCCTGGGTGAGTGCGTCGGTGACGGATGCATTAAAGCGGGCTTGCACAATGCCCACTTTGAGTTTCTTGCCGTTCATGCGGCTGTCGGTGGTGGCAACGGTGCCTTTGTCTGCGCCAAACATAATGGTTTCCTAAAATAGTTGAGGACAGGGCTACGCTACGCTTCGGCCTGTCCCGCAAGGTTGTTCTTATTGATGTAACCAACGATTTCCAAACCGTAGCCGGTCATGCTGGGCATACGGCGGGGCTTGCCCATGAGTTCCATTTTGTGCACACCGCATTGGCGCAAAATTTGGGCGCCAATGCCGTAGCTGCGCAGGTCCATGCGGCCGCGCTCGGGTGCATGCGCCGCGCGGGCCGTACCTTCAAATTGGGACAGTAGCTGGGTGCCGCTTTCGCCGCAGTTGAGCAATACGACCACGCCTTTGCCTGTTTTGGCGATGTGGGCCAGCGTCAGGTCCAGACTCCAAGAATGCATGGGCCGCCCCACCTCTAGGGCGTCCAGAACAGACAGCGGCTCGTGCACCCGCACCGGCACCACCTCAGTTTCCGCCCATTCGCCTTTAACCAGCGCCAGGTGTACGCCGTGGCCGGTGGTGTCTTGGAACGCGTGGGCGGTGAATGTGCCAAACGCGGTCTGGATAGGACGTTCGCCCATCTTGTTAACCAATGACTCCACGCGGGCGCGGTGGGCAATCAAATCGGCGATAGTGCCAATCTTCAAACCATGCTCAGCGGCAAACAGCTGCAGATCCGGCAGGCGGGCCATAGTGCCGTCGTCTTTCATAATTTCACAAATGACCGAGGCGGGCGAGCAACCCGCCATAGCGGCCAGGTCACAACCGGCCTCGGTATGGCCTGCACGCATCAGCACGCCGCCGTCTACCGCTTGGAGCGGAAAGATGTGCCCGGGCTGAACCAAGTCATCAGGTACTGCGCTGGCGGCGACCGCCGCCTGCACGGTGCGGGCCCGGTCCGCGGCTGAAATACCGGTGGTGACGCCTTCGGCCGCTTCGATGGATACGGTAAACGCGGTGCCCTTTTTGTCGCCATTGCGGGCCGTCATGGGCGGCAATTGCAGGCTTTCGCAGCGTTCGCGGGTAAGGGTGAGGCAAATCAGGCCGCGCCCGTAGCGGGCCATGAAGTTAATGCCTTCGGCGGTGACATGGTCTGCGGCCAGTACCAGGTCGCCTTCGTTTTCGCGGTCTTCTTCGTCCACCAGAATGACGATGCGCCCGGCGCGCATGTCGGCCACGATGTCTTCAACAGGAGAGATTGGCACGGGTATCAAGGCATTCATGGTGTCTTTTGGTGGCAAGGGAAACCCGCTATTGTCCCAGATGATTAGCGTGCTTGCTTTTAACCAGATTTTCTTAAGCCCGGCAGGGCCGCTTCAGGCTTTTGGGAGCCAGTCGGAGACTATTGCGGCAAGGCAATCTGCTGGTTGACGCTGTACTGGTAGTCTTTGAAGACGTGTTCCGCGCTCAACGGGCGGTAACTGCCATCCGGCAAGCGGTGGGTGGTGTCCTTGAGGCGGTGGGTGAGGGCGCCACAGGTCCAGCAGTTGTAATTGCGCATATGGGTGCACAGGCAGGTTTTGTCCATGACGGCGATGTTTTTGCCGTCGGGGTGCAATGCTATCTGGCCGTTGTAGGCGGTGATGTAGCTGCAGTTGCCCGCGCCGTCCAGCAGATAACCATAGGCTTCGCAGTTGGGCCGTATGCCGGAGCCAATCGCTGGTGTGCCGCGCAGCATGCGCATTGGGTAACCCGTAGGTGAGATGGTGTTGACGATGATGTCGTCCTCACTGGCCCGAAAGTACTCTTGTTTCACCTTGGCGGGCAAGCCGCATTCGTTCGCCACAGTAAAGCGGGTTGCCACCTGCACTGCGGACGCGCCTTGTGCCAGAAACGCAGCAGCATCGCTGCCGGTGAAGATGCCGCCAGCGGCAATGAGGGGAATGTCAAGCGCTTCTGCCTTCAGATAAGCGGCAACTTCGGCAACGATGGTGGCGAGGTCGTACTGGGCCCAGTCCATGCCAAAACCCAGGTGACCACCGGCCAGCGGACCTTCAATAATCACAAAATCTGGCCGCCGGTCTAATCGGGCGGTTTTGCGCAGGAAAAGTTGCAATGCCCGCACCGACGACACAATGATGCCCAGCTTGGCATCCCGAAAGCGTGCATGGTCTGCCATCAAGGCGAACGAACCCAAGTGCAAACCCGCACTGAGCGTGATGCCGTCGATACCCGCATCCAGCGCAGAGTTGAGCCGCACCTGCAGTGTCTCGCGCGGGCCGTTCATGGTCAACTTTTCCATGACGTTGACAAACACCATGCCGTCGCCGCGTTTGGCCTCCATGGTCTTGCCGATATGCAGCCGCGTCGCCTCGGCCAAATGCCCCAGATTGAACTGGATGATGCTTTTGTCCGAGTTGTTGATGTTGGCCTTGTAGAACTTGGTCTTGTCTTTGACAAACGCGGTGTCAAAACGGCGGTCGGACACGTCATGCACCAGGGCGTCGGAGATGTGGCCAATGCCGCCCAAACGGGCAGCTTCCAAGGCCAGTTCAGCAGTGGAGATGTCCACACCCATGCCACCAATCATGATGGGTACCAGCTCTTTATTCCCAAACCGGAGGCGGTAGTCGTCTACACGTTGCATGCGGGTCCTTGGCGTTGGAATTGTTGGTAGCGCTTTGAATCAGGTCGGTGTGTGTGCACCGCTGGAGAGCATCCGTTCCACATAACGCGCGATCAGGTCTATCTCTAAGTTCACTGCGGAGCCTTCCCGCAGGGTGTGCAGTGCCGTGTGGGTGACGGTGTGCGGGATCAGGTTGATGCTCAGCTCGCAGCCCTGCGCCACATCGTTTATATGGTTCACCGGGAGGCTGACGCCATTGACGGTGATAGAGCCTTTGTACGCAAGGTACTTGGCCAAAGACTGGGGCGCCAAAATGCGCAGCTCCCAGCTCTCGCCTACCTGTTGAAAGTGTGTGACGCTGCCGATTCCGTCCACATGGCCCGACACCATGTGGCCGCCTAAACGGTCATTCGCGCGCAAGGCCTTTTCCAAATTGATGGTGCCCGTTTGAGCCAGTCCGGCCGTGCGCGCCAGCGATTCGGCCGACACATCGACGGTGAATTGCTGGTGTTCGGCGTCCAAGGTGGTGACCGTCATACACGCGCCGTTGAGGGCAATGCTGTCGCCCAAACCCACGTCGTCGAGATACTCTGCGGGGCAAGAGATGCTCAAACGCATGCCGTGGGCAGGGGAGTCCCCTAGGGGAGTAACGGTGGCGATATGGCCTAGGCCAGTGATGATTCCT
>JBBRNS010000163.1:0-9101 GCA_038230175.1 Burkholderiales bacterium | reverse complement strand
CGCGCTTATCTGTGAAAGTACCGTGAAATCCTTGGATATTTGGCAGCTCCGTAATCTTGTCGCACTCCATGGTGTCCATGCGCACACGCGCCAATCGACCATGGATCTTGTCATTGACGAACATGTATTTTCCGTCGTACGTTCCGTCCAGGTAGGTCTGGTGAACGTGGTGGGTGTCGCCCGTCGTGTACAACGGCCTGCCGTCGGGGCGGGTACCCAGGATTTTTTTGGACTCGTTGGTAATACCCCAGCCCACTAGGGCGTCCATATTAAAGACTGGGATACGTTTAAACAAACGCCCGGATGGCAGGCCATAGATGCGCACTTCACCCGAGTGACCGCCGGACGAGAAAGAATAGTAGGTATCCAACTCACCCGGTTTAACCTCGTACTTGCTGTAATCGATACCGGCGTCAGCGCTAGCCTTAGGAGCTGCGACCGGCGCGGAGGCGGCAGGCGCGCCTTTGTCTGTGCACGCCACGACACCGGCGAGACCGGCAAGTGCTGCAGTATTCATGAACTTGCGACGGCCCAATCCAGTGGGCAGTTCGGCTTTGATTGTCTGGTTTTTGCTCATCGTTCTATTCCTTTAATGACGCGCCCACGTTCGTATTTTGTTTAGCGCTGCGCGGATACTAGGACGCTTCGACGAGCACGTGGTGACGCTTTCACGCTTTATTGATGCAAATCAATTGCATGTTACTTCCGTGTTGCGACGGGCCTTCTGATGCCTAGAATGCTCCAAGGACAAACGCAGACGTTTAATGGCGCGCCGCGATACTCTTTTAACCATGACAAGGATTGATTTATGAATAGGTACGGACTTGGATTGCTGCTCCTGTGCAGCGCTGCTTTGGTCGCCTGCGGCAAGTCAGAGGCACCCGCTACGACGGCTGCACCGGCCGCAGAACCGGTGGTCATTGCGGCTGCGCCCGTTGTAGAGAACACCGTTGGCAAATCGGTGTTTGGCAAGGTCTGTGCCATGTGCCATGCATCCGGTGCCGCCGGAGCACCGAAGCCAGGCAACAAAGACGAATGGGGCCCACGTATCGCTCAGGGAAATGATATTTTGTACAAACACGCACTCGAGGGATTTAATGGTGCCAAGGGCGCCATGCCGGCAAAGGGCGGAAATGCCACATTGACGGACGACGAGGTGAAAGCGGCCGTGGATTACATGGTGTCTTTGTCCAAATAAGCCCGCGTCCATGACCCAAACAAGTCTCCAACTTAGGCGGCGAAGCCTTTTAACCGCCCTGCCTTTGCTGGTGACGGGTTTGTATCTGCGCCCTGCACTCGCAGACGCGACGGTGCGCCAAGCATCCCGCAGTTTGATGGGGACACGCTTGGACATGACAGTGCAGGCCGGTCGCGGTATTGACATGGAATTGGCAATGGCCGCTGCATTTACAGAGATGCAGCGCTTGGCCGACCTGATGAGCCGTTACCGTATTGGCAACCCGGTGCACGGTTTGCACTTGGCCTCAGGGCTCCAGCCCGTGACGGTCGAGCCAGAGCTTTTGGGTGTACTCCAGATGGCGCAAGCCATGTCCAAGTGCAGCCAGGGGGCGTTCGATATCACGGTGGGCGCCCTCACGGCATGGGACTTTACGCAGTCGGTGCCAGTGGTTCCGAAGGCGGCGGAGGTCGAACACGAACGACAGTTGGTGAATTACCGCGACCTCGTTATTAACCCCACGCAATCTACCGCTTTCCTGCGCAAGCGGGGTATGCGCATCGACCTAGGCGGTATCGCAAAGCTGCCAATTTTGCAGGCGGGCATGCGCACGCTGCAGCAGCATGGCATCCGCAACGCCATGCTCAATGGGGGCGGCGACGTGGTGGTGACAGGCCAGTTGCAAGGGCGCGACTGGCGCATAGGGCTGCGCGACCCACGCGAGCCCGAACGCATTCTCGGAACCATTGATTTAAACGAAGGGTTTGTTGCCGCATCCGGCGATTACGAACGTTTCTTTATCCGCGATGGTCACCGCTACCACCATGTACTCGACCCCAAAACCGGCCAACCTACCTCCGGCACACATGGTGTAGCACTGGTCTCACGCACACCCGACGCCATTAATGGATTGGGCGCCGCCATCATGGTGGCAGGAGCCAGCGCCGGGCGAGGCCTGCTGGCGCCACTCAATCAAGTCGACGCCTTAATCGTTGATTCACACCGAGGGCTCTGGCTGTCGTCAGGCATGGCCGGGCGACTGCATAGCTGAACCCAGCCCGGCCGTACCGGCCGCAGGCCGCAGATCAGACTACCTATTTTTCGACCAGCACAAAAAAACTAGCGCTTTTTAAACGCACAGGTTTTTCCAAGCAATGCGTCACCCATAAAAAAAGGGCTCTGTAAGAGCCCTTTTTGAGTGTGGTCGTTTTAACGATCAGTCAAATGTGCGCGCTGCACGCTTCTTGGCGTCACGGGGAACAAACACCTTGCCAGCATTACCGGGCTTTACACCCATGGGCTTGCTGAATGCAGGCTTGCGGGCTGCAAAGTCAGCACCACGAGGGGCTGCATCAGGGCGACCTGCGCCAGCGCCACCACCGGCAAAGCGGTCATTAAACCCACCTTTGCGTGCGTAGTTGAAACCACCGTTGTCGCCGCCATCGCGTGGGCCGTTGTCACGGGGACCATTGTCACGATTGAAAGGGCCACGATCACCACCGCCGTTACCAGCAAAGCCGCTATTATTTTGGTAGCTGCCTGCGCCCGCATCACGGGGGCCAGAGGCGTTACGGTCACCAAATCCGCCTGGCGCACCACGTCCACCACCAAAACTGGGGCGTCCACCGCCACCGCCGTCACGGTTACCGCCGCCGAAGCTGCGGGGTGCGCGGTCGGCATTGTGGCTGCCGCGGCCGCCAAAACTTGCACCGGTTCCAGGACGCGAATCAGGGAAGCGCTGCTGAGGCTCCATACCGGGGATGGTCTCGGACTTGAAATGCTGGCGTGTGTGCGCTTCGATGTCGAAAATCCGACGGCGATCGCGCACTTCAGCAAACGTCACTGCCAAACCGTCGCGACCCGCGCGGCCAGTACGACCAATGCGGTGGGTGTAGTCCTCGGCCTTCATTGGCAAACCAAAGTTGAACACGTGGGTGATAGTAGGCACGTCAATACCGCGGGCCGCCACATCGGTAGCCACCAAGATCTGAACTTGGCCATTGCGCAGGGCCATCAGGCGACGGTTACGCAGACCTTGGCTCAGAGCACCATGCAGGGCAACGGCATCAAATCCTTCTTGCTGCAAGTCGTTGGCCAAACCGTCACACTCAATTTGGGTGCTGGCAAACACAATGGCTTGGTTGATGGTGGTGTCGCGCAACCAGTGGTCCAGCAACTTGCGCTTGTGGTGGGCGTTGTCCGCCCAGAACAGCACTTGCTTGATGTTGACGTGTTTGTCAGTTGGGCTGTCGATGGTGATGCGTTGGGGTTCGCGCATAACGCGGGCAGCCAGCTGCTGAATGCGGGGCGCGAAGGTTGCGCTGAACATCATGGTCTGCTTACGGCCAATGGTGAGCTGGTTG
This sequence comes from Burkholderiales bacterium, assembly GCA_038230175.1. Taxonomy (GTDB): domain Bacteria; phylum Pseudomonadota; class Gammaproteobacteria; order Burkholderiales; family Burkholderiaceae_C; genus Allorhodoferax. Next base: position 5,561 of record JBBRNS010000163.1, on the reverse strand, counting down.
ATTTCAGCCAAGTCGTCGGAGAAGCCCAAGTCCAACATTCGGTCAGCTTCGTCCACCACCAAAAACTGCACTTGGTCCAGCTTGATTTGCATGGAGCGCTGCAGGTCCAACAAGCGACCTGGGGTTGCCACGACCAGATTGGCATTTTGCAACTTGGCAATTTGCAATTGATACGGCATACCGCCGACGATGTTGGCGATACGCAGACCGCGGCAATGTTGCACCAGGTCTATCGCGTCATTGGCCACTTGTTGGGCCAGTTCGCGGGTGGGACAAACAATCAAAGCGCCAGGTGCTGGCGCCTTGAAGTTGCGCACATTGGTCGGATCCTTGCGCTTAGCGCGCTTGGGAGGTGCCTCACCACGTGCGGTGGCTTCAGCCACTTCGCGCTCAAACGCAGCGCGCTCGTCGATCTCGGCTTGCGCCAGCTGCTTGAGCAGGGTGTGCAAAACGGGCAGCAAGAAGGCCGCTGTTTTGCCGCTACCAGTTTGGCTAGAGACCATCAAGTCAATGTATTTTTTGGCTTGCTCGTCAGCACCATCGCTCGGCAATGCCAAGGGAATGGTTTTGAGCTGAACAGTGGTTGGCTGGGTGTAGCCCAGGTCTTTCACCGCATGGACCAGCTCAGGTGCCAAGCCCAGGGTCACAAAGCCGTTGGGGACTTCTGGCACGTCAGCGATTTCGGGCAGATCGGCGTCGTTGGATTGCACGTTCGCGACAATCGAGGTGGACTCGATGGCATCCGCAGCAATAGAAGAAATAAGGGATTCGGCAGGCGCAAAGGCACCTGTCGCATTCAAAGCGTCAGTCATGATTTTTCTCACACGCGAGCGCCGCAGGGTAAGCAGCTGCTCCGTCAATGGTTAAAAAACATCAACCATCAAACGGAACCCGCGGTGAATTCAATCAGCGCTTGGGGCCAACTAGGAGGGCCCGGTGAATGAAGGGAGATGTGCAAATCGCACTACTTTTTGTAGTGCAGCCTACGATTATGCCACACACTCGGGTTTCTACCTAATCCCTAAATTGTGCAGGCCTTCATTCCAAGCGCAAGAAGTTGGCGCGGTAATACTCCATCTCGTCAATAGACTCGTGCACATCTGCCAATGCGGTGTGGCGTTGCTGCTTTTTAAAGGCGGCGGCCACCTCTGGGCGCCAGCGTTTGGCCAGCTCTTTGAGCGTACTCACGTCCACATTGCGGTAGTGAAAAAACGCCTCGAGCTTGGGCATGTACTTCACCAAAAAACGCCGGTCTTGCCCAATGGTGTTACCGCACATGGGCGACGCACCGGCGGGCACGTATTGCTTCAAGAAAGCAATAATCTGTTCTTGCGCTTGCTCCTCGCTCAGTACCGAGGCTTTTACCTTGTCAATCAAGCCGCTCTTGCCATGGGTGCCTTTGTTCCACGCATCCATCTGGCCGAGTTGCGCATCCGACTGGTGAATCACCAGCACCGGCCCCTCCACCCGGCACTCTAGCAAGGGGCCAGTCACAACCACCGCAATTTCGATGATGCGGTCGACTTCGGGCTGCAAGCCCGTCATTTCGCAGTCCAGCCAGACCAGGTTCTTGTCAGATTTAAGTAGGGGGAGATTGTTGTCAGCCATGAACGAATTGTCACCGATCGCCTAAACTCGCAGGCCATGCTCGATTTTTTCGCCCCCCCTTCACTTTCCCACGCGTCCCTGATCACCACGGTGGTCTTCGCCCTGGGCTTGTCGGCAAGTTTGCTACTTAAATTTTTTCTGGCCACGCGCCAGATCCGCCATGTGGCACGCCACCGCGACACGGTGCCGGCGCCCTTTGCCAAGCAGGTTGGCTTGGCCGATCACCAACGGGCTGCGGACTACACCATCGCCAAGGCCCGCTTCGGCTTGATCGAATTGGCCTGGGGCGGCGCGCTCGCGTTGTGCTGGACGCTGTTGGGTGGCCTCTCCTTGCTAAACCAAGGGTTAATTGACGCAATGGGCCACGGGCTGGGTCAGCAAGTGGCTCTTTTGGTGTCTTTTGTGGCCATTAACGCCCTGCTGGACCTGCCCTTCACGCTGTACCAGACTTTTGTGGTGGAACAACGCTTTGGTTTCAACAAGACAACGCCCACCTTGTGGCTGCAAGACTTTGCCAAGTCCACGGCGCTATCCGCGCTGATTGGGCTGCCGTTTGCCGCCTTGGTGCTGTGGATGATGGGTGCCACCGGCCCATGGTGGTGGCTGTGGGTCTGGAGCGTTTGGATGGCGTTAAACTTGCTCGCTTTGCTGATCTACCCGACCTGGATTGCCCCCATATTTAACCAATTCAAACCGCTGGAAGACCCAGCCCTGAAAGACCGCGTATCCGCACTGATGGCCCGCTGTGGTTTTACCTCCAAGGGTTTTTATGTGATGGACGGCAGCAAACGCAGTGCACACGCCAACGCCTACTTCACCGGTTTTGGCGCGTCCAAACGGGTGGTGTTCAACGACACCCTGCTCGCCCAGTTGAACCCGGACGAAGTGGATGCGGTGCTCGCCCACGAGCTGGGCCACTTCAAACACCACCATGTGCTCAAACGCATTGCGACCCTTTTTACCCTCAGCCTTCTGAGTCTGATGGCGCTGGGTTGGGTTAGCCAACAGGCTTGGTTCTTCACGGGCCTAGGCGTCGCGCCCAACCTCAGTGGCGCCAATGACGCCTTGGCCTTGCTGCTGTTTATGCTGGTGCTGCCATTGGCGGGCACCTTTGTCGGGCCACTGATGGCCCAGGTGTCGCGCAAACACGAGTTTGAGGCCGATGCCTACGCTGCCCAACAAACCAGCGGCAAAGCGCTGGCCAGTGCCCTGCTCAAGCTATTCCAAGACAACGCCTCGACCCTGACACCCGACCCGCTGTACGTGAAGTTTTACTACTCCCACCCCCCAGCGAGTGAGCGCCTCGGGCGCATGACGGCTCCAAACGTAGCCTTTCAAGGGAGATAATTTTGCAGCCAAATACCACACCAGCCCTCGCCAATAAAGCGCTGACCGCTACACAAGTAATAGCAAAGTTATCCCAGCTAGACAACTGGAAGTTGTACGGCGACGGCGCGGATGTGGCGATTGAGAAGACGTTCCAATTCGCAGGATTTCTCCAAACCATGGCGTTTACCAATGCTGTGGCGTTTGTGGCCGAAAGCCGCAACCACCATCCCGAACTGCTGGTGCAATACAAGAGCTGCAGCGTGCGCTGGCGCACCCATGACGTGCAAGGCATTTCGCTGGCAGACTTTGACTGCGCGGCGCGGGTCGACGCACTCACCCACAGCGATTGAGTACCCTTGGCTACCCATACCCCACTCGAAAAAGGGCTGGTTATCGCTGGACACGGCCGCCACGTCTGGGTTGAAACGCCCGATGGACGCCGACTGATTTGCCACCCCCGCGGCAAAAAGAGCCAGACGGTTGTCGGTGACCGCGTGCTGTGGCTGGCGTCACAAGATGAGGGCACCATCGAAAAGGTGGAGCCACGGCGTAACCTGTTTTACCGCCAAGACGAGATCCGCACCAAATCGTTTGCCGCCAACCTGGACCAAGTACTGATCTTGATCGCAGCCGAGCCGGAGTTTTCAGAAAGCCAGTTGACCCGGGCCTTGATCGCCGCCGAAGCCGAGCACATACGGCCCATCATCGCGCTCAACAAGAGCGACTTGGCCGTACCGTTCAACAAAGCCTGGCAGCGTATGGCGGTCTACCGCGACATGGGCTACACGGTTCTACCCTTGGCACTCAAACCCCACGACACCGCCAACGCTGCGCCCGAACACAACCTGGACGCCGTACTGGCGGGTAAAACCACCTTGGTGCTGGGCCCGTCAGGATCCGGGAAAAGCACTTTAATCAACCGCCTGATTCCCAACGCGCAGGTGCTGACCAACGCAATTTCGACCGCACTGAATTCGGGCAAACACACCACGACCAGCACCACGCTGTATTGGGTGGACAAAGACCGCGCCACGGCGCTGATTGACTCTCCTGGGTTTCAAGAATTCGGCCTGAACCACATTGAACCGATGCACTTGGCATCGCTCATGCCCGACATAAAAGCCCACGCCTCGAATTGCAAGTTTTACAACTGCAGCCATTTGCACGAACCAGGTTGTGGTGTGATTGCTGCCTTGCAGCCTATTTCTGAAGCATTTTCGGCCGTTAGCCCTCACCAAATAAGCGCGAACCGTTACAAAATTTATAGCGATCTGTTTGCTGAGCTAGGGCAAAAACGCTACTGAAGGTCCGGCGCTAAGGCCTTGGGCAAGGGCCTCAGCCCAGAAGGCGCGCCATGGACAGCAGCGCCAAGAACACCATCCACATCACCACGGTGCGCCACACCAAGCCCACCACAGCGCGCAGGTGCACTGGCTGAGGGGCAGCCATGGCATTGCCCTGCTCAGGCGGCCCAAGGCGCACATTCACCGCGCCCGATGTGGCGGCGAGGATGACGCCATCGTTGTCACCGGGCGACTGCGCGGCGTACTGGCGCCAACTGTCTACCGCTTCTTCAAAGCTACCGACAAATGCAAAACTCAGCGCTGTAATACGTGCAGGGACCCAGTCCATCAGCGCCCAAGCGGCATTGGCGCTTTCCACCAAAGCTTCGCTGACCGGCGTCCCCGAAGGGCCAACCGCGCGATTGGCATACCGCACCATGCGTTCACTCACCCGGTAAAAAACAGCGCCAGCGGGGCCTAAACCCAAAGCCGCCAGCAAGGAGTACCACGCAAAAACACCAAACACATGGCGGTGGGCACTGAGCACGGAATGCTCAATCACATGCCGCACAATTTCGCTGCGGGGCAAGGTGGTGGCGTCGATGTGCATCCACTCGGCCAACGCCCGGCGTGCGACGTCTTCATCGCCGGCCAGCAGGGCATCCCGAATTTCAGTGAAATGGTGGCTGAATTGGCGAAAGCCTAAGGTCGCATACAAGACGATCACGCTCCAGACCACCGCCGCAATCCAGCCGACCGACCACACCAGCAACCAGTGCACCGCCAATACCAACACAGCAGGTAGCGCCACAGCCAACCACCACGCAAACCAAGCATGGTGCGGCTTGCCGGTATCAAGGGTACGAACCACCCAGCGCACCCACTGGCGGATGCTGCTGTGGACAATATTCACAGGGCCCAGCGGCCTGGCCTGCTCAAGCAAAAGCGCCAATAAAATCGAAATAAAACTCATGGGCGCATCATAACGACCCATCAATCAAATTTCGGTCCACTAACCGTCGCATACCGCCGTACTGGAAGCGCTTAGTCGGACAAAAATCGGTAGAAGTTGCGCAGCATGGAAGCTGTCACGCCCCAGATAAAACGCTCGACACCCGCATCGTTGTAGGGCATGGACAACCACTCCCGTGAGTGTGATCAATCAATTTGAGGGATCAATTGCCACCTTTGATGAGGGACGTTTTAGCAAGAGACCAATGCGAAACAGCGTCGGTATTGCTACAGACGCTGTTTCGTATTGACACCTATCGTTGATCAGAATGGTTCACCGTCGTGGGGACTTTCCCATGGTCTGTCACTGTTGGACTGGTGCTTGGTTCG
>JBBRNS010000162.1:0-9180 GCA_038230175.1 Burkholderiales bacterium | reverse complement strand
CCCCGTCAGCACCACGGCTAGGCCGGGCGAGGGGGTTGGATTGACTGGGCGGCGAATGGCGTGCGCCTGGCCCCAGGCTTCAATGGAATCGGCCGAGCGCCGCGCGTGCAGGGCCAACATGACACCGTCATGCTGTGCGTGTGGGCCGTCGGGCCATTGCCCTACGATACGCACCGTGTGGTGTGGTCGCAGCAGTCTGCGCCAGCGCTGGGCGGTTTGCCAGTTGCCGTTGTTGGCGTCCGCCAAGGCGGGGCTGACAATCACAATTTTTTTATTCATAGGGTCGGATAGATGCAAGAGCTTAACCCGCAATGGCAGGCGGCGCAGTCTGCCCGGTGCGCGGACCGAGAGACCTTGGCGCAGCTGCTGCGGTCCACCCGCGCGCGCACGCTGGCATTGGCCCACGCGTTTGCACAGGCCCTTGGCCCCAGCTTAAGCGTGCCCTACACCACGCAGGTCAACCCGCCGTTGTGGGAGCTGGGTCACATTGCCTGGTTTCAAAACCGCTGGATTGCCCGCAACACCCAGCGCGCCACGGGCACCCGCTGCGACCCCATGCTGCCGCTAGCGCCCTCACGCCTGGCAGGCGCTGACGCACTGTATGACTCCAGCAACGTTGCCCATGCCAGCCGTTGGACACTGAAACTGCCTAGCTTGCTGCAAACCACCGACTACCTGCAAGCTGTGCTTGACGACTCCTTGCGATTGTTAGCCAACACACCACAAAACGATGAGGACCTCTACTTTTTCCGCCTCGCGCTGTTCCATGAAGACATGCATGCCGAGGCGGCGGTCTACATGGCGCAGGCCTTGGGCATACCACTGGACGATGGGGTAGCGCCTGTAGAAAAGCGCGTCACCGCAGTGCCCACTCTCGGCACTGACAGGACCTTGCACCTGAACGCGCGCTCCTGGCAACTGGGGTTTTCCGGCAGCGGTTTTGCGTTTGACAATGAACTGGGCAGCCACCCCGTGGAACTAGCCGCCTTTGAGATAGACCGCACGCCGGTGAGCTGGCGCCAGTACCTGGCATTTCTGGAAGACACCGGCTCGCAGGCGGACGCCAACCTACCACGCTACCTGCGCCGTGTTGAAGGCGGAAGCCACTGGCAATGCCAGCGTTTTGGTGTGTGGCAATCACTCGACCTAGACGCCCCCGCCACCCACCTGAACTATGCACAGGCTCAAGCATGGTGCCGGTGGGCGGGCCGCTGCCTGCCCAGCGAGGCGCAGTGGGAATATGCGGCCATGACCCAGCCCCGCTTTGAATGGGGCCGCGTGTGGGAGTGGACGGCCAGCGCTTTTGGGCCCTACCCTGGCTTTGTACCCCACCCCTATTGCGACTATTCCGCGCCCTGGTTTGACGGCCGCCCGGTGCTACGCGGCGCTAGCGCGGCCACCGCCGCACACATGGTGCACCCCAAATACCGCAACTACTTCACGCCAGAGCGCAACGACATCTATGCGGGCTTTCGCTCCTGTTCACTGACTGTGTGATACGTGCTGAATGGATGCTGTGCGGGACGCATGCCGCATGCAATGGGATAATCGGTGCTCCCCCGAGATTCTTGGTTTGCACCGTTAACTGGATTTGGCTATGGCACGTCGTTTGAGCGCTTTGGATATTGCATTTCTCCAGATGGAGACACCCGAGGCACCCTCCCACGTCGGTGGGCTGCAAATTTTTCAGATTCCTGCGGGTTACAAAGGCTCCTTTGTCGCAGACCTGAAAGCGCGGCTCGAAGCCATTCCCGCCGGTGAGCCCTTCAACACGCGCCTGGGCCACAGGGGCCTGCCCTTCGCCTTTCCGGCTTGGGTGACGGACAAAAATTTTGACATCGACTTTCACCTGCGCCATTCGGCCCTGCCGCAGCCCGGCCACATGGACGAATTGATGAAATTGGTGTCGCGCTTGCATGGCCGTTTGCTGGACCGCACCCGCCCGCTGTGGGAGATGTACCTGATCGAGGGGCTGGAGGGCAACCGATTTGGGATTTACACCAAGATCCACCATGCACTGGTAGACGGCGTGGGCGGCATGCGCTTAATGGACAACAGTCTGGCCCGCAGCGCGGACGATGCGGACACACGGGCTCTGTGGTCGGTCGAAGAAATTGAGAAACGCGAACGCCTGAAGTTGTCCATGGCACAGGGAGCCATTAAAACTGCTAAGGGGCTGATTGCACCGGTGCGCTCACTACCCCAAGCCGTCAAAGCCTTGATTTTGCCTGGTAAAACTGAAGCGGCCATTGCGTTCAAAACATCTAAGACGACTTTTAACGGGCACATCACCGCGTCACGCCGCTTCGCCATTCAAACATTGCCACTGGGCGAAGCCAAAAAAATCGGGGCTATTTTGGGGCACACCGTCAACGACATGTTCTTGGCGATTTGCGCCACCGCATTGCGCCGGTATCTCAACGAGAAGGGTCAGACACCCGAACACTCGTTGACGGCTACGGTGCCGGTATCGCTGCAGTTGCCCGGATCAACCAAAAAAGGCAATCAGATTTCCTATATCGGCGTGAACCTGTGTACCGATGTCGAAGACCCTTTGATGCGTATGGCCGCCATTGGCCGCTCGGCCGCGGCGGCAAAACGGGACATGAGTGCACTGAGCCGCCCGGCGGTTCAAACGCTGGCCGTAGTGGCGCAAAGCACTGCGGCATTGATCAACCACTTTCACCTCTCCAACATCCTGAAACCACCAGCGAACTTGGTGCTGTCCAACGTGCCAGGGCCGCGCACTGCGCTGTACCTCATGGGTGCCGAAATGGTCGGCTCGTACCCCATGTCCATGCTGATGGATGGCCAGGCACTGAACATCACCCTGTGCAGCCACGGCAATCAGTTGGATTTTGGTATTTTGGGTTGCCGCAATGCCATGCCCGACATCGACTTGCTGGCGCAGTATGTGGGCGAGGCCTATGAAGAATTGCGGGCCATTGCAGCCACAGACAGCCCTACCAAGAAGCCGGCAAGCGAAATACGCAAGCCGAATATCCCCGTTGTGGCGAAGCCAAACTCAACCGGCTTGAGCAATCCCGAGAACAAGGCCAAAACGGCTCGCAAGACCACACGCTCTGCTACACGTAAAAAACACATCCCCAACATTGCCGCTACGGCCCAATAACTCGCGCCCCTACTCCCTCAACTCAATTACTCAACTGAACCGCGAAAAGAGAACACCATGGACGTCCAAGGAATACACGTTTACACCCAGTCCGCAGAGACTGTTTTTAAGAGCTTTGGTAACAAGGATGTCATGACCCGCCGGTTCAAAGCCATGGGCGGACGCAACATCAATGTTGAATTGTGCAAGCTCACCAAAACGTCGCTGGACATGCGCGTTACGCGAGAAGTCCCATCCGAGGTTCCAACCTTGCTCAAGAAGTTCATGAACGAGTGGAACCACGCCACCCAAGAAGAGCATTGGACTGGCAACCCCAGCAAAGGCTACAACGGCAGTATCAAAATCACCATCAAAGGGGTTCCGGTAGCTATTACTGCCAGTCTCTTTTTGCGCAACGAAGGCGGCGGCAGTGTCAATGACATGACCATGTCGTTTCACAGCAGCATTCCATTCATTGGCAACAAATTGGCCGAATTTGTCGGCAAGGCCGCCGAGGTGGAAATGCGACGCGAGTACGAATTCGTGCGTGACGCGTTGAACGCCGCTGAGACCGCTTAATCACGCCCACGCACCATGAAACCCTATTGGACAGACGGCGATTCGGCGTGGTACCGCATCCACCTGGCCGAGAAAAATTATTCGGTCAAGGCATCGGAAGACCCGTTTGGGGAGGTCAGTATCCTGCAGGTAAAAGCCGAGTGGAACGGCGGTAAACGCCCGCCACAAACACTGCTTAACGGCGAAGAATACGACACGGTTTGTGCCGCGTTTTTGACCGCCAAGTCGTCTGCTGCCACCTGAAGGCCAGCACAGCTGGGGTACAGTGGGTTACTCTTAGAAAAGGCCGCCACCGTGACACCTTGGATCTCTCGCTTTGCACTGGCTTTTGCGACCCTCGCGGGTACGCTTTTGACCCATTCGGCCTTTGCCAATCCACGTCTTCCGGCCAATGACAGCGAAGTGCTGGAGCGCCTACCTACCCGCCCAACCGACCCCACTGGGCGAGAGCTGGCGACCCTTCGCGCAGCAGTGCAGCGTGCCGCGCAGACAACCCCCGTGGACCCAGAGCCTTCGACCCAGCTGGGGCAGCGCTATTTTGATCTGGCCATGGCACGCGGCGATCCCCGCTATGTGGGCTACGCGGAAGCCGTTATCCGGCCGTTTGGCCACAACCCCACCGCACCATTACTGGTTTTACGCGGCCAGTTGTCGCAGTACCGCCACCACTTCGATGAAGCGCTACAGGACTTCGGCACTGCGCTGGCGCTGGACCCACAATTGGCATCCGCCCACGCTTGGCGAGGTGCCATTTATTTGGTGCAGGCGAACTACCCATTGGCGCTGGGAGAGTGCAAGGCACTACAAGCCCTGCAACGCGCCAGCCTCTACGGTGCCTGTATTGGCTTGTTCCACGCCTACGGTGGCAATCTAGAGCAGGCACAAACCGAGTTCCATAAAGCACTGGCGACAACGCAGGACAGCGGCAACCGCCTGTGGTTATTGACCCGCCTTGGAGAAGTCGCCGCATGGCGCGGCCAGCCGGCTCAGGCGGAACAGTCCTACCGGTCTGCGCTGGCCCTAGGCTTGGACGACGGCTACCTATTGGCGGCATGGGCAGATTTTTTATTGGACCACGATCGCCCCACCGAAGTGATTCAATTGCTGAAGCAATGGGAGTCTTCAGACACCCTGCTGCTGCGACTGGCATTGGCCGAAGCGCGCCTCAAGAACCCCGCGGCTGCGGCCCATATTCAGGCCATGAGCGACCGGTTTGCCGCCGCCAAACAGCGCGGCGACACCACCCACCGCGCAGAAGAAGCCCGTTTTGAACTGCAGCTGCGCGGCGACCCCCGGCGCGCCGTGGAACTAGCCGCAGCCAATTACGCGGTACAACGCGAACCCCGCGATGCGCGGGTACTACTGGAGGCAAGCATCGCCGCCAAAGACACCGGCGCAGCACAGGCCGCGCGCGACTGGCTGGCAAGTAGCCGCTTTGAAGACAAGCACCTGCGCCAATTGGGGGTGGAGTCCACTGGCGCTGCCCCTGCGCTTGCGGGCATTGCAAAGAAGGCGGAGGCACCATGATGCGCGCGCTGCAACTCATACTGGCCTGCCTGTGGGCACTCTACAGCGTACCGGCCCTGGCGCACAAAGCCAGCGACAGTTACTTGGTGCTCAATGTCCAAGGCAAGGCGGTTACCGGCCAATGGGACATCGCCCTGCGCGACATAGACTTTGCGCTGGGCCTAGACGCCAACGGCGACGGTGCCATCACCTGGGGTGAACTGCGTGCGCGCCATACCGACATTGCCGCGTGGGCGCTGGGCCGCCTGAGTTTGCAACGCGGTGGCGACTGTGCTTTGCAGGTGACTCAAAACCTAGTGGACGCCCATACCGACGGCAACTATGCCGTCTTGGGTCTGAGCGGCACCTGTCCGTCTGCCGCAGCGGCGCTGAAAATCCACTACCGCCTGCTGTTTGACCTGGACGCCCTGCACCGCGGGCTGCTGCGCCTAGACCTGGATGGCGCCACCCAAACAGCGGTATTGGGCCCCGACACCGGCGTAGTGACCTTGCGCGCTGGCGAAGCGAGCCGGTTAGACCAATTTTTGCAGTATGTGGTGGAGGGCATCTGGCACATTTGGATTGGCTTTGACCACATCCTTTTCTTGCTCTCACTGCTCCTGCCCGCCGTGCTGGTGCTGACCGCTAAGCGATGGGAAGGCGTGGCGACGTTTCGCATCGCCCTGCGCGAGGTGCTGTGGGTGGTGACTGCCTTTACCGTGGCCCATTCCATCACCCTGACCTTGGCGGCGCTGCAAATTGTGGCCCTGCCATCGCGCTGGGTCGAGTCGGCCATCGCCGCGTCGGTGGTGCTGGCAGCGGCGAACAACCTATGGCCGGTGGTCGAGCACCGACGCTGGGTGGTGGCCTTTGGGTTTGGCCTGATCCACGGTTTTGGGTTTGCCAGTGTGCTGACCGACCTGGGCCTACCAGCCGACACCCTGGTGCTGTCGCTGCTGGGCTTCAATGTGGGGGTAGAGACAGGGCAACTGGCTATCGTGGCGGGCTTCTTGCCAGCGGCTTACCTGCTGCGCAACACTGCACTGTACCGCCGTGGGGTGTTTGTGGGTGGCTCTTTCCTGACCCTGCTGGTGGCACTGGTGTGGCTGGCAGAGCGGGCGCTGGACTTGAAGTTGATCAGCAAGTAAGGGCTAGCGCTGTGCCTATACTTGAACGATGACCACCATCGCCGATCTTCGCAAAAGCTATGAACGGGCTGAACTCGACGAGTCAGCCTCGCACCCCGACCCACTGCAGCAGTTTGACCGCTGGTTGCAAGAAGCAATTGCCTCGGAAGTACCCGAACCCAATGCCATGACCGTGGCCACGGTGGGCTCTGACCTGCGACCATCCACCCGTGTGGTGCTTATCAAAGGCTATGACGCCCAGGGCATCGTTTGGTACACCAACTACGAGAGCCGTAAGGGCCGCGAACTGGCGGGAAACCCTTTTGCCGCATTGCAGTTTCATTGGGTGGAATTGGAGCGCGTGGTGCGTATTGAAGGTGTGGTGGAGCGCGTGAGCCCCGAAGAGAGTGACGCCTACTTCCGATCGCGCCCGCTCGATTCGCGCATTGGGGCTTGGGCCTCGCCCCAAAGCCAGGTGATTGATGGACGCACGGTGCTGGTCACCAATGCGGCCAAGTACGCAGCCAAGTTTTTACTGCAACCGCCGCGCCCACCGCACTGGGGTGGTTACCGCCTGAAACCCGAGCGCTGGGAATTTTGGCAGGGGCGCAAAAGCCGCCTGCACGATCGCCTGCGCTACACGCAAACGGCGGGCGGACCAGATGGGTCATCATGGCTGCGCGAGCGTTTGGCGCCCTAGCGGCCACGCTTACTTCACGATCACTTCACGGGTACCGCATCGGTGATGCGGTAGTACAGGCCCATAGGGTCATCGACCAACACCGAAAACGGCCCTTCTACCACTACCGGCTCCATGCTGTAGCGCACCGGGATTTTGGTTTTGACCTCCACCATGCTCTCGGGGCCACCAGGCACACAAAATGGACAGGTCAAAGGCACAGAGCTGAGTAAAAAATGCTTTTGCTTCTCCCCCGGATCCAGCGGCATCATGAAACCCTGAATGCGCTGGGTCTGCTTGGCCAATGCCTGAATGTCGCTGGTAAACACCGGCAGAATGCGGTTTTTCACCACTTTGGTTTTGACCGCGGTCAACACGGACCATGGCAACACATCGGTGCGCTCGGGCAGCGGCGCAAAAGGGCTGTTGGCGCCGTGGACGCCAGGGCCGGTGCCCATCGGAATACCACCGGCCAAGGGCGGGCTGAGCTGGGCCTGCGCGGTGAGCGTAAAAAATCCCAAGCCCAATGCGAATAGCACGGAAGCTGCGTGCCAGGTTTTGCTGGGTGTTTTAGTGCTCATGCTTCATCCCGCAAAACCGGCCAAACGCCAAACCCTGGCAGGCGTCTAGCAGGGCCTTATTGCAAACGTCGTCGGGCGTGCCAGCCTCTAGGCATTTGGCGGCTGCCAAGTGGGCCTCTGCGATGGCGCGGTGGCGGGCGACGTCTTCCTTGATCTCTTTGGCTGACTCACCTGCTATACAAATAGTAGCTGCTTGCGCAGTCAGTACGAGGGCTAGAAGCCATTTTTTCATCAAATTCTCCATGTATGCGGTATTTGGAGCTACTGCGCCTGGAGAAGTTCCAGCACGCTCACCCGGTACGCGCCAAATGCGGGCAACAGGGCTGCGCCTAGGGATACGCCCAGCGCCAAGGCGGGCACCACCAGCAGCTCGTGGGGCCAGGCCATGCCCCCGATGAGCAGTGAGTTGTCCAACTGTAAAAACCACGCCAGCGCGCTGGTAAAGCCCTGACCCAGCAGTAAACCCAGGATAGCCGCCAGCAGCCCCAGCCACAGCGCCTCACACAGCAACAGCGCCGCCACCTTGATCGGGGGGGCGCCCAACATCCGCAGCAATGCCAAGTCGCCCCGTCGCTCGCGCACCGCGCTCCACAAGGCAATGAATACGCTCAAAGCGGCGGTGAGCAAGAGCACGCCCGCAAAGGCTTGTAAAACGTCCGTTCCCAAACCCAGCATGTGTAGCAAGCGGGTAATCTCCAATGCTGGCGATGCAGCCTGCATCTCGGTGCGGGTGTTGACATAGCGCGGAAAGCTCACGGCTGCCATCGGTGTCTTGTAGCGCACCAAGGCCATGGTGACCTCGCGTTCGGCTTGCATGACCTTTCGGTCGGCGTCATCCAAGGCGGTGAAGTCTTCGTGGACCTTCCACACCGAGGCGGTATCGGTAAGGATGAGCCGGTCCAATACGCTGCCGCTGGGCGCCAAAATACCCACCACGGTGTAGGTGGTGTCGCCGTGCACATGGCCACCACTGCCAAGCCCGTGGGTGCCGGCAAACGTATTGCCCAAAACCGCTCCCAGCTTGCGCGCCGCCGTGGCACCCAGAACCACCTGCATGGGTGCATCCCACAACCGGCCCTGCGCCAAAGTGGCGCCATAGTGCGTCACATAGTCGTGTGACGTGCCCACGATGCGGTAACCGCGGTAGTTGTCGCCTAGGCTGATGGGAATGATGCCCGCCACTAAGGGGTGTTTCTCCAAAGCTTGCACAGCGGCCAAGGGCACGTTGCCGGGTGGCACATCAATGTGCAGCACGCCGCTCATGATCAATTGCATGGGGCTGCCCTTGGCACCCACCACCACGTCAATACCTGCCAGGTCGCGGTCAAAAGCGCGGCTGAGTTGGTGGCCCACCAGCAGCAAAAAAGTAATCGACGCCAAGCCCAGGCTCAGCAGCAACACGTTGAGTGCGGCCCCCAAAGGGCGGGACCACAGGTAGCGCCAGGCAAAAAACAGGGTCTTCATGCTATGCAATCGATAGCTGCTTGCGCAATAACGACAAGGGCTGGTAGCCAATTTGGCCATTATTTTCAAGGGGAATGGACGCGGCCACACGCGCATCATGGGTCGCAATCACCAGGGTGGCGCCCTGCTCTT